>LGFL01000058.1 GCA_001508855.1 Thermoanaerobacterales bacterium 50_218 | reverse complement strand
AGCATCCAGGCAAAAACACACAGGGCAAATACTACGCACCGAAGCCCCTCATGACCGTGCGTCTCCAACGCAGTCTTGAGACACTCTTCCTTCAAGAGAGTGGCTAGGTTCGAAAGAGCCGGTCTTTCTTCAGCGCTGGGTGTCAGAACCAAGACGCGGTGGATCGAGGTCAAGAGTTTTTTGATGTTACCAAGATGGGATCCGGCCACGTTTTTCAGTTCCCGGCACACTGTCGCGTCCAGACTAAGGGAAGACAAAAGGCTTTCGTAATTCAGTTCCCGAATGAGCACAAAGTTGAGTTGGGGGTCGAGAAACTCAACGAAACCTTCAAGCTCAGAGAGCACACCAGACGGGGCTCCCAGGTAAATTTCGAACCAGGTGTAGATCCGCTCAGGTTCGATTTCATCCAGAGAGGGCAAATCCTCCGTATGGCAGATAAATTCCACCACATCACCAGCACCGAGAAAATCATCAATGATAAGTAAGGGATCCTGGCCAGTAAAGAAAAGCTCAGGGTCAAACTTCAAAACGACCTGGTAAACGCTCTTCTCTCCTTCTCCCAAAACATCGAGTATCTTCGCCCAGGTCTCAGGTGCAAGCTTCAGCAAAAAATCGTTACCGGTACTGTCCGGAGAACCGGTTTGCCCTCCACCCGAAGTTTCTCCTTTTCCCCTCAGGGCAGCAAGCGCCTCTAGGAGCTGCTTATGCTTCGCCTCGTCTACCGCTCCTCCAGCAACAAACGCCTCCACCAACTCCTTCACATAGTCAAAACCCTGAAGCAAAAGGTCGGCAACCTCGGTACTGAAAACCTTTTTCCCGGCAGCTATGTCCTCCAACACTTCCTCAAGGATGTGGGTCACCTCAGAGACCCGAGAAGCCCCAACAAGACCAGCAGCACCCTTTAGTGTGTGCGCCTTCCGAAAAAGTTCCTCAGCAGCTTCCCTGTTCCCCGGATCTTCCTCCAAGGCAAGAATCAGGTCACCCAAGTCCTTCAACAGTTCGTCCGCTTCCTCCCGAAAACCCTCCACAAGTTCGCCCAAAGCCTCATCCATCTGCTGCGACCTCCCCAGTCAGAATCCGGCAGATTTCCAGCAAGGTCTCCGGCTTCAAAGGCTTGATAAAATGAACGTTCGCCCCAGCAGAAAGGCTCAGCTCTACGTCTTTTTCCTCGCTTTCAGTGGAAATCACGGCAGCAGGGACAGCAACCAACTCAGGATTAGACCGAACTTCCCTGAGAAAGTCGATGCCAGTGCCTTTAGTCATGTTGATGTCCACAAGGTAAAGGTCAAATTCTTCTTCTAAGGCCTTTTCAATGCCTTCGTAGGCGTTGATCGCTTCGGCTACAGCAAAACCGTTAGCTTCAAGGATCTTCCGGTAGTAACTGCGCACTGTCGAAGAATCATCAATAACAAGGACCTTCTTCCCCACTGCGCTCCCCCTCACTTCTGATAAATAATGGCGTTCTTAAACTTGCGGACCCGAAATATGGGAGCGATCCTGCTCATCGACTCGGAATGCCCCAGGAAAATAAATCCGCCCGGGCGGAGCGATTCGTAAAAGCTTAAAGCCACCTCCCGCCGCGCCCTGTCGTCAAAATAAATCAGCACATTGCGGCAAAATATGGCGTCAAAACCCCGCATCTTCTGCATCTGCGCCCTGTCAAGAAGGTTCACCTGGTAAAAGCGCACCTTCTCTTTTACAACCGGCTTCAAACAGTACTTCCCGTAAACAGGCACAAAGTACTTCTCAAGATAAACTGAAGGAACCTCACGGACAGAACGCTGTTCATAGACACCCTTTTCTGCCTGCTGCAGCACCTCATCGTTGATGTCTGTAGCGTGGACCTCGAAGCCAAAGCCATCAGAGTCCAGCATCTCCAGTAAAATGATCGCCAGGGTGTAAGCTTCCTCACCAGTAGAACAGCCGGCAGACCAGACCCGCAGGGGACGCTCTCTGCCGCAACCGCCTTTGAGCATTTCCGGGAGCGCCTCTTCTGCAAAACACTTCAACTGGTCGTATTCCCTGAAAAAGTAAGTCTCGTTTACTGTAAGCGCATTCACAAGCCTCTGAAACTCTTGCCCAGAAGCATCACAGCGAAGGTATAGGAAGTAGTCCCGGAATTTTTCGTGGCCCGTAGCCTTCATCCGGTCGAAGACGCGCTTTTCTACATAGTAGCGCTTGTTCTCATCGTAAAAGATACCTGTCCTGCGGTAGATGTAATCTGCAAGCCGAGCAAACTCTTCACCAGAGATCGAAAAAGAAGACCTGTTCACCAACTCCTACTCACCCATCTTCCGGAGCGCAGTTTCTACGGCATACTCAAGAAAGGGATCCGAAAAGCGCGCCCGCACTTCATGAAGCGCATCCCGGTCTTCAGAAGAACCGCCAATTTCACCTAAATACTCGACAGCACTGGCAACTACGTTTGCGTCCGGGTCATTGAGTACAACCGAGCGAAGCAGCGCAGAAGCGTTGGAAAATTGGCCCTCTCCCACAACCCTCACCGCGAGTGTACGCACATCAGGGTCAGGATCCCGAAGGAGAAGCTCAACCACATGCCTTGCCCGGTCCCCCAGAAGCTGGAGAACCTCTGAAGCAGCATTGCGAACGTAAGGATCACTGCTCCGCAAAAGCTTCGCCACTTCTTCAGCTACCTCTTCTGTGCCGATCCGGCAGAGAGAAGCAACACAGGCTTCCTGGACAACACGGCTCTCGTCTTTTTCAAGACAGGATACCAGCGATAAAATAGCCTCTGATGAGGTGTGGTCACCTAATTCTTCTGCCGCATGCAGCCTCTCCATCTCGTCCTCGCTGTTGAGCAGTTCAATCAGACGGCTGAGTTCTTCCAAGGCTTCTTCCCTCCACAGCGTCAACGATCAGCTCTGGAATCTCGTAAGCAGGCGCCAAAACGTCTGCACCACCGCGTCTTGCAAGCTCACGGGGCATCCCCCAAACAATTGCGGTCTCCTCAGACTCAGCAATCGTGTAGCCGCCACCTCTTTTGATCTCCAACATCTCCTCTACTCCGTCATCACCCATCCCGGTAAGCATGACCCCGATAATCTGATCATCACTCACGAACTGACGAAGGCTCCGAAGGGTTACCCCCACAGAAGGGATGTACAGGGCATCCCTGGGCTCCTCAGAAAGACACACACGCAGGCCCTTTTGGCCGAGCTTCTTCTCGAACTTCAAGTGACACCCGCCGCGCGCCACCAGCACAACACCTTTGGCAAGAGGTTCGCCGTCTTCAGCCTCTTTCACCCGGAGAGCACAGACTTCATTGAGGCGGGAAGCAAAATGAAAAGTGAACTTCTCAGGCATGTGCTGAACCACAACCACAGGCGCAGAGAGGTCACCCGGAAGCCT
The DNA here is from genome assembly GCA_001508855.1 of Thermoanaerobacterales bacterium 50_218. Lineage (GTDB taxonomy): Bacteria > Bacillota > DSM-12270 > Thermacetogeniales > Thermacetogeniaceae > 50-218. The sequence goes on along the minus strand of LGFL01000058.1, from coordinate 6,219 downwards.
GGGCAGGATCTCACTAAGTGTCTTCGGACCACCAGTGGAGACCCCGATCACCACAATTTTCTCGAATGCGGTGTCAGCAGCAGAAATGGTTGGGAAGCGAGCAGCTGCGCGGACGCCAGAATCTCGCCTCTTTTTTGTCTCCGGAAGGCAGTTCTTGATATTGGCCCGCGCCGCTGCCCTAACTTTACGCCGGATCTCTTCCCCGATCTGCTCAATGCCCAATGAGACCGTGCCCTCAGGCTTGGCTATGCAGTCCACAGCCCCAAGCTCAAGCGCCTCAAAGGTGGTGAGGGCACCGCGCTGGGTGAGAGAAGAAACGACAACTACAGGGCAGGGTCTAGTGTGCATGATGTATTGAAGCGCAGTCAGGCCGTCCATCTTGGGCATGTTTAAATCAAGGGTGATCACATCAGGCTCCAAAGCAAGGTTTTTCTCAACAGCTTCTTCCCCGTCTCTTGCAGCATCGACTACCTCAAGGCGAGGGTCCTCTTCCAAGATCCGCTTGATATACTTGCGCATCAGCGCCGAATCATCAACAACCAGAACCTTGATTTTCTTCATCAGCAGTTGATCCCTGCTCGCTCCTTTCTCCGGTTTCCTCGCCGGCTTCACCACCAAGCGAGCCAGGCTCGCAAACTTCTTGAGCACCTTCTTGTTCAACTTCGCTGCTGAAATGCTTCAGCTCGTCTCGCTCTCTGCTGCTGAGCAGCCGCAAAAGATCAAGCAGGATCAGGATCCGCTCACCCTGACGCACTTTACCAATCCCGCTCAAAAAGCTGGCCTGGCCCGACTCCAGAAAAACTTCAGGGACCTGCTCGATATCGCCACGCGGAAGACCCAGAACCTCGCGCACGGCGTCAACAATCAACCCTGTCCTCGTGTCACCAAGGTCTACAACGATGATCCTGTTCGCTTCCCCTAAACTTCGCTCTTCCAGTCCAAACCGCTTCCTGAGGTCAACTACAGGGACAATCTCACCCCTGATGTTGATCACCCCGTCCACAAACTCCGGTGCCCGGGGAACTGCAAATATCTGGGGAACCCTGATGATCTCCTGAACCTGAGAGATCGGTGCTCCATATTCCTGAGCATCAAGCTGAAAGGTGACGTACTGCTCCTCTTCATCCCTGAGGTCCAAAGTGTCCTTGTCTTCTTCCTCATCCCCTTGCTCGTAAAGCAAGGCTTCGTAGTCCGCATCGCTGAACAGTTTGCCCGCATCGAGAACGTGCACCAGCCTACTGCTGTCAATGTTGCAAATTCCAGCGAGGAACTCCGCCTCACGCGTCCTTAAAAGCGCCGGAACAGGCTCGATAAACCTCCTGGGCACACGCAGCACCTCAGAAACACCGTCCACGGCAAGCCCAGCTGTGAGCCTCTTGCCACCTCTAGTAATGTTGACTACTACCACCCGAGTCCGTTCATCAAATTCTTCTTCCCCAGTCCCAAGAATGCTCCCTAAACGGACAATGGGTAGCAGCTTGCCCCTCAATGAGGCAAGCCCCTCACAGTAGTAAGGCGCACCAGGAACCTGGCTGATCTCTCCCGGAAGGTGGACAATCTCCTGAACATCCGCTATGTCTAGGCCAAATTCTTCTTTGCCTACCCGAAAGCTCACAAGCTGGCTCTCTTCTTCCTCCTTTGTTTTCTCTTTTTCCTCAGCAGCAAATGACCGGTGACTTGCCGCTGCAGCAGCCTTCTCCTCTATCCTGGGGAAAAGCTTCTCCACGTTGACGATCAGGACAAGTGAGCCCTCTTCATCAACTTTTGCCACACCTTCAACAAATTCGCCGCGACCTGTTTCTTTCTCTTCGATGTCCTCTTCAGATACAGTGACTACATCGGAAACACAGTCAACGATAAAGCCGAGCTTCCTACCCTGATAGTCAAGGACGATGACCCGGTTGGATTCGTCAAATTCACGGCGCTCAATGCCAAAGCGAACCCTGCCGTTGACTACCGTCAGGATCGTGCCCCTTAGGTTGGCCAACCCTTCAACATGGGGAGGCGTGAGGGGAGCCTTCGTGAGCCCAGGCATCCTGATGATCTCCTGCACAAAGTCGATGCCAACACCGTATTTTTCTTTACCAAGATAAAAGCAAACCAGTTGCCTCGTTTCGCCTGCCATCAGGACCCCCCTCCTACAACTGCTGCAGTTCGTCAGCCATCGCCGCTATCTCTTCAATCGCACGTGCAAGTTCTTCTGCACCCGCTGCCTGCTGACGCGCCGCAGCAGCAGCCTCTTCTGAAGCCGAAGCAGCTTCTTGAGCAGCCGTAGCAATCTGCTCCACTCCTTTGCGCGCCTGGGCTACAGCAGCAGCAATCTGCGTGGAATTGTCAACTATTTCCTGAGCTCCTGCAACTACTGCCTTCATGTCCTGCTCAATCGTGACCAAGGCTTCAGTGATCTTCTGCGCCTTCTCTACCTCCTGTCGCGTCGATTCACCAACAGATTCCACATCCTTCAATACAACCTGCACTTGGTCCTGAATCGCTTTGACCAGGTCCTTGATCTGATCGGCATTCTTGGCACTGTCCTGCGCCAAATTCCGAATGTCGGAGGCAACCACAGCAAAGCCTTTCCCGTATTCCCCAGCACGTGCAGCTTCAATTGCACCGCTCACCGCCAGCATGTTCGTCTGGATCCCTACGTTAACAATCGTGTCCACGATCTTGTCGATATCCCGCGCCTTCTTCTCCAATGCACGGATCTTCTGAACATTCTCAATATTTGCGCGAAGCGCAGCGTTTATCCCAGCTATGAGTTCGTCTACATTGGCCTTGTTCCTGGCAAGAAGATCGGAAAGTGCTTGAACCCGCTCAAGGGAAACCTTCGCCCGATCAAGAATCACGTTGACCCCTTTGTCTATCTGGCCCGCCGCCGTCGCCGAGGCTTCAGCTGCTTTCGCCTGCTGCTGGGCTCCCTCGGATACCTGCTGCAAAGCGTTCATGATCTCCTGAGCAGATTGGTTCATCTCGGCTATCGCAGCAGATAGCTCCTCTGCAGCAGCAGCCAAACTCTCCGCAGATTTCTGAACATCTGTGGAAGAACGCAGCAGTTCAGCCATCTCCGCAAGCTCAGCAGCACTCGTGGAAATCTCATCTAATGCCTTCGTCTGCTGCTCCACCGAACCCAAAACTTCCTGCGAAGCCTGAGCCTGCTCCTCTGCCGTCTTGGCAATCCGAGCAGAACCATCACGGAAAGATTCGGCCGCTTCCACCGACTCCTGCGAGAGTTTGTCGATCTCTTGAGAACCGCTCACCACCTCAGCCATGTCCGCCGCAATCCTGCCTAAGTCCTCGCTGATCGCTTTGCCCTTCTCTACCTCCTGACGGGCAGCCTCAGCAGCTTTGTTGATCTCCTCAGCTATCACCCGCACCTCTTCCTGAATCGCCCTCACCAGCTCCCTAATGTCGTTCGCGGCCTTCTCCGAAGTCTCAGCTAAAGTCCTTACTTCATCTGCTACTACAGCAAAACCTTTGCCGTGCTCACCAGCACGCGCCGCCTCGATCGCCGCATTCAATGCCAAAAGATTCGTCTGATCCGCTATGTTGACTACTGTGCGCACGATCTCCCCAATGTTCTCCGCCTGTCTCTCCAGCTCCCCTACCAAACGCGCCGACTCCGCATTCTTGTCTGCAGCTGTGTTGACTCCCCGAATCAGTTCCTCTATCTCTTCTGTGTTCGCATTAACCAGCTTCTGAATGGCCTCCCCACGCTCAAGCGAAGCCCTCGCAGCTTCCGCCGCACGCTGAATGTTGCCTAATATTTGGGTGATCGCAGCCAACGACTCCTCACAAGCTCCGCTCGCCTCCTCAGCTCCAGAAGCAATCTGTTCTACCGCCGACTTCAACTCTTCACACGCGCTCGAGGCCTCCTGTACCCCAGACGAAAGCTCCTCAGTAGCCGCAGCAAGCCGCTCCGCTATCTGCTGCTGCTTCGCATATGTGCGCGCCTTTTTGCGCTGCGCCTCTAGCTTCTTCTTGTCTACTCGCTCCTTGAAGGAAGATTCCTGCCCCTTCGCCTCTGCCTTGCCGTTTCCCGCACGAGAAGGCGGAAGCGCCAAGGTCTTCTCATCAGCCATTTAAAGATCCCTCCTCGAAAGCATGATTTTTTTACTTGTTGTCATCAGTGCCGCTGAGGCACTACTTTTGGCCTTAAACAAACTCGCGAAACTCAAAACTACTCTCTACCAGCCGGAACCCGCGAGGGACTCCCCAAATAGTAGCCCTGCCCGCAGCGGACACCAGCACGGCGCAAAACCTCGACAGTCTCCCGATTCTCCACACACTCAGCTATCACTTCAATGGAAAGGCTCTGCAAAAGCTTCACCATGTTTTCGACAATCAGCCTGCAGCGGCTGCTCCTGGTTATCTCACGAACCAAAGAGCCCTCAATCTTGGCAAAATAACAGTCGAAGTAACGGAGGTACACAAACGAGGAAAAACCGCTCCCAAAATCGTCAACCGCTACGCGCACACCTAAATCAGCCATTTCTCTGGCAAAAGCCTGAACAGCACGAAGGTCCTGAATGCCTTCCCGCTCCGTAATCTCAGCAACAACCTCCTCAGGCCTGATGTGGTAGCGGTCCAAGAGATCAGCAATGAACCGCGCGGTCTCTCCGTTCTCAACCTCGCGCATGGAAAAATTGATAAAGAAAAGCTTGTCCTCAGCCCAGTCGGCCTGCTGCTTCTCCTGCATCGCCTGCTCCAAAACCCTGCGACTGACATCCATCATCAGCCCGTACTGCTCAGCAGCTTTTATGAAATACCCCGCAGGAATGATTTCGCCTCTTCTCTTTCTCTGCAAACGCGCCAGTACCTCATAACCGATGTGCTCACCCGTCTCAAGGTCTACAACCGGCTGGTAAAAAGGAACAAGAATTACCTCTGAACCCGGTGAACTCAAAGCCTTCCGCAAAAGGAAAACTTTCTCGCGGAGACCAGTGAGCACTGTCTCCTTACCAGATGTGTCCAGGAGGTGAACCCGGTTCTTCCCCGCCCTCTTGGCCATTATCTGGGCAACTTCAGCAGCACACATCAGGTCATTCACTGACTCCCCATGGTGTGGATACGAGGCCACCCCAATGCTCGCCGTAACAGAAACCTCTTCCCCTAAGGGAGAAATCCTCAGGCCGGCAATGCCTCTGCGCAATACCTGAGCTCTCTCCAGCGCTTCGTTTGGCCCTACACCTACCAGGAGAACTCCAAACTCGTTGCCACCGATGCGGGCAACAACAGCAGCCTCAGAAAGCAAGTCCTGAAGATAACTCGCCAGCACCTTGAGAACAGCGTCTCCTACGCAGTAACCGTAAATGTCGTTGATCAACTTGAAATCATCAACATCTATCCAGAGCAGGGAAAGCTGACGTTTCCCACGCCGCGCAAACTCCAGGGCCTGCTCAAGCTCTTCTTCGAACTTGCGGCGGCTCCACAACCCAGTGAGGGGGTCTGTCTCTGAAATCAACTGCATTCGGCGGGCCACTTCTCCTTCGTATCCGTGGAGCAGAAAACCAAGATCGAGAAAGAGCAACATGCCAGCGCACTTCAAGACCTGCAGGTCTTCGTCTGGAATCGAAACATCAGATGCCAGATCATCCACCAGGTAGCCAAAAAGCCGTCCGTAAGTAGCCACCAGTTGTTCGAGTGAAACCTCTGTAGTGTGCAGCCACCTACCAAAGCCTATGCGACGGTCGAGGACTTGCGGAGAGCAATTTCCGGTAAAAACTGCTAGAAAATCGCCTGCTGCCCTTCGCAGTTCTTTTTTTCTTGCCTCCTCTTCTTCCATACCTAGCAAGACTCCCAGCCAGGTGGAGTACAACTGTTCTAAATCCCCGGCATTCTTTCTCCCAGTGCAGTTAAACTGGCTGGCCTGAGAAGTCAATATCTTAACCAGTTCCATCATTCCCTCGGATAACCCCATGTGTCACGTTCCACCTGATTCCTCTTCTTAGCAAACAACCCCTTATATGGAAAAAGTGACCCCGCTAGGAGTCACGCGGAAAAACCATATAGGAAAAATAAAAGGACATCTTCCTACGAGTTCTTTCCTGGGAAAATGTCCTTAAGATGTCCTTCGAACAGCAAAATAAAGCTCTTTCGAAGGCAACTTCGAATTTGTTGGCAAAGGAAAATTGATTGATTGATTGATTGATTGATTGATTGATTGATTGATTGATTGATTGATTGATTGATTGATTGATTGATTGATTGATTGATTGA
>LGFL01000057.1 GCA_001508855.1 Thermoanaerobacterales bacterium 50_218 | reverse complement strand
TCAATAAGTTTGTCCAGCTTTCCCTCCTGAAGTTCCTCCAGCCGGCCCAGGTTAGCCACTATTTCCTGGCGCACTTTGCCGTCAACCCGTTTGCCCCGAACAATGTAGAGATATGTTCTGGTTGTGCCGTCTTTGTTTTTAAAGACTTTGGTCCTGACATACATAGCACCTTTATTTTAGCACATCGTTTCATCAGCAGGAAGTCTAAATATCACTCAACGTAGCACAATGTTTGAAGCTTCTCCAATTCGGGATCCTGTAATGGGAAGAACTGTCAAACTCGAGCTTAAAGTTTCACGGATTCAGGTTAATAATTACATCGTTCAGAAAAGTCTCATCTCTGTTATAATTTATCATAGGAATAATCCCAGAAACGAGTGGTGAGTCCAATTGAAGCAAAATCGTGCCCAAATCCTGCGAGATATTACAACAGCAATTTTAAAAGGAGATGCTGAAAAAACTCTCACAGCCGTTGAAGCCGGCCTCGGTCTCCAGATGAGTGTTACAGAAATTCTTGAAGAAGCTATCATTCCAGCTACCAACCAAATTGCTGAAAGGTTCCAGGGCTCAGAATTCAACATTCCTGAAGTCCTCTTTGCTGCCCACGCCATCAAGGCAGGACTCTACACCCTAAAGCCATTGATCAATAACACTTCACACAACAAAACATATAACAGAAAGGTTATTATTGGCACCGTAGAAGGCGATATTCACGACATCGGAAAAAACCTGGTTGCACTTTTTCTTACTTGCACCGGGTTTGAAGTAATCGATCTCGGTGTAGATGTGACTGCATCTCAATTTATCAAAGCCACAAAAGAACACAAACCTGATCTCCTTGCACTTTCTGCACTACTCACGACCACAATGGGAGAAATGGCTGTAGTGATTGAAGAACTTCAAAAACATAATCTGCGGCACACAGTGAAGGTTCTCATAGGAGGAGGGCCAGTCACAGAAGAATTCGCGACACTAATTGGCGCTGACGCTTATGCCAAAGATGCTAGGGAAGCTGTAATCGTGGCTAAAAGCCTTGTCAAAAGGAAATCCAAGTAGCCTTTCTTTATACTTGCAAACTCTCAACTACCTCTCTCTTCCTGTATTCGTTAGGACTCATTCCAGTAACTTCTTTAAAGATACGAGAAAAGTAACTGCGATCGCGGTAGCCAACTTCGTGTGCCACCTCGGCTACACTTTTCGAGGGATCACTAAGGGCGACCTTAGCCTGCTCCACGCGAACCTTGTTAATAAACTCTGTCAAGGTACAATTCATTTCTCGCTTAAAAAGACGACTCAAATAAGCAGGGCTGGAATATACTGCCCTGGCGACCTGCTTTAGCGAGAGATCCGGCAACGCATAATTTTTCTGAATATAAGCCACCGCCTTTTTGACCAAGGACGATTTGCCATTATTTACTTGGTTTTCCATAAGAAGCTTGAGATAAGAATCACCAACAGCAAACATCCATAAAAATACTTTTTCCACACTGTTTGCTTTCTCTAAATCTTTGAAATTCAGCATACTCAGCCGCATAGACTCCTCAAACTTGATGCCACACTCTACAGCGAGACGAGTGAGAAAACTCACAAATTCAATGCTCAGGCCTTTGAGCACATCAAGCTGGCCTTTACTCTTGACAAAGAAGTTTAAAGCCAGCTTTTCTAACAGCTCGCGCGCTCCGTCAATGTTTCCTTCCCACACCTCTTTCACAATGCAGTTCTCCAATTTTAAGAAATCCCAATCCTCATCTGGTCCTTTTTCGTTCCTCTTAGTCTTGTGATTCTCAGCCCACAACCACGAACTAACCTCTCGCAATTTTCGGCGGTAACTCAACACTCCCATCCCACTCTGTGCCAGATAGTTAGTAATCACAAATAGAAGATCAGCCGCTGCCTGCACCTGCACTGGGGATACAATATCTAGCTCCCTCAGGGCCGCAATCAATTCTCCTTGGTCAAGCATCAGATCTTTAGTCATCTCAAGTATTTCCATCTCCAGAAATTTTTCTGGCTCCCACATAAGCACCTGTCCACAGATGAAATTACCCACATGCACACCACCAGAAATAATTGGACAGGCCCAAACCACCAAACCAGCATGACATCTGAAAAAGTATGGCTCATTCCACTTTGTCGCCTGCTTTCCACCTCTGGCATAAGAGCTTCTGCAGCGCTCACAACCTAAAGGTGACGACTTAACTAAAGAACAAAAAGCACAATCAGTTCCCGTGGAAGAAAGCAGGACATTACCACTTGTATCAGTAAACACAACCCTCATCTTAGTAGCAACGGAGAAGGAATCCAATAACCTTTGTAACAATTCCTTCTCAAAAACAACCGCAGACTGGTTTGTATGGCGTTTTACATCGTGAATTACCATCAATGATACCCCTCTTTTAGAACTTAGTTTTGATAATTTCTAAGCAGAGATTTTTATCCTTCCCCCTACACCAAACGCAGAAAACTATTCATTTCGGGAAGCCAAGTCAAAACACGTCAATGGGAGTGAGTTAGACTCAAGTTTGACAGTTCCGCCCGTTGGAGACAACCAGGTTAACGGGTCTGTTGCCAAAGGCCTAGAAATTAAACGCCAGAAGACCAAACTCAAACATGAATCTGATAGCAAAAGAGAGCAAAAAGCGTTGGCTTCCCATACTTCGGGGCCTTCTCTTAACCGACTTCACCAACTGCTTGATGTTGTGCACCGCCATTGCCAACAGAGCTTGAATCTGAACCTTGTCCCTTCCCCGTAATGTCGCTCGACTCAAACCATGCACTTGTTGCCATCTTAAGCAAACACAGTCTCAACCCAAGGCGCTCTCTTTTTAATACTTTCTTTAGCCTTTTCTGTCGCTAGATGTTGGTCAACCCACTCCATCAGTTCTGCCTTTGTCTTTCGAACAATTGAGGGCCGCTTTGTTCTTCTCAGAGAACTCCTTTATAGGGGCAACCTTTACAGGCAGACCTGTGCACCCGGTAGAGGACAGAACCGTTTTCGTAAGTTTCCATGCGGTACATCTTCTTGCCTCGAGGACAGATGTAAGCGTCCTCTTTCTCGTCGTAGACAAAGTCAGCATCAAACTTCTCTTTGCGCTTTTTCCTCCAAGGCTTTGGGTAAGGGATGCTGGGTAGGATTCCCGCTTGCTTGAGAAATGAGTAGAAGTGCTTTCTGCCGTAGCCTTTGTCGGCAACTGCTTCTTCGGGGAGACAGCCAGTGTTCCAGGTGTGCTTGCCAATTAAAGTCGGGGCTACATGAGCTTCAGCAAAGCTCCCTGGAGTCACTTCGACCGCGCATCTACTCCGGGCTGGCCCGCCGTCAACGGCAACATGTACCTTGTGGGCAAGAAGGACACCTTTAGAGTTGTTGTGGGTGATCAAGGCAGCATCAGGATCAGTCCTGCTGACCAAACGCTCGTTTGTTTTTACCTTTTTGCCTTTGCTTTCTTTGTCTGTTTTTTTGTTTGGTTCAACTGCTGTTCCCTGAAAACCGGTGCTGTCGGAATTGCTGTGGCCTTCATCCGCCTCGTTTTGGCTGTGTTGTTTATCTTCTTCCTGTTCCTCCTGGTTCTCGGCCCAGACCCTGTCCAGGTATTCTTCTGGGCTATACTTGAGCTCACAAGCCTCCTTGCGCTCTTCAAGAGAGTCAAAAGATGCGTTGGCCTTGAGCAAAGTGGCATCTAAGAACACTTTGTTGCCTTCTATAAGGCCCGCTTCTTCGCAAAGCTTGACTATTTCCTTGAAAAACTGCTCGTATGTTGCGCGTCCGAAGCGCTTCCTTGCCTTGGAGAGAATACTGTGATTTGGAGATATCTCGTCTATGTCATACCCCAGAAACCACATGAAGGCTAAATTGAGCCGGCACTCCTCCGCTAATTTGCGTTCGCTTGTTATCCCGTAGAGGTAACCCAATAAAGCCATCTTGAAAACTACAACCGGGTCGATTGAAGGTGCTCCTGTGTGGCTGTAATAAGGACGAACTAGGTCGTAGATGAAACTGAAGTCTACCACTTCGTTTATCTGCCTCAGGATGTGATCCTGGGGAACACGTTCATCTAAATTGAACATGTAGAACAGTTTGCGCTCTGTTGACTTGTATCCCATCATCTTTTCGAAGTCACCACCAGGTTGGCAAATTTCCTAGGTCTTTACCTTAATTCTCCATTGAATACCGGATTTCCTGGTGGTCGGAACAGAGTTTGGCAACAAACCCTAACGGCAAAGTGCGCCACGAAATCGTGGCCAATCTGAGATGTCTGGAAAAACTTAAAGAGGGTGAGCTCGACAAGCTCATCGAAGGATTGGCCAAATACTCTCAAAAGCAGTGGGTACAGGAGTATACCGTCCGCAGTTTGAACAACTGGAACTGCACCACTTCTACAGGTCGCTCGATTTCCTGGCGGAACACAAGGACAGGATTGAAGTTCAGCTCTTCGAGAGAGTAAAAAATCTTTTCAACCTGGAACTTGACCTAGTGTTCTGGGACACCACTTCCACCTACTTCGAAGGAAAAGGTGCAGAGAACCTTGCCGAATACGGTTATCGTCAGACCACTGTCCGGAAAGATTACAGGTGATCACCTGCGTCCTGATGACTCGTGACGGGATACCTGTTGATTCAATCAGGTTTTTCCCGGCAGCACCGCTGATGTAGAAACCTCCAGGCCAGCGCTTGTGGACCTAAAGAGAAGGTTCAAGATCCGCAAAGTGATCCTGGTTGTCAACCGGGGCGTGGTCAGCAAAAAAGTTTTAGAGGAAATTGCTCCAGCCGGATTCAAATACATCGTTGGAGTAAGAATGCGCAAACTCAAATCCATGAAAGATATCCTGAGCAGAGCTGGTCGCTACCATTAGGTCAAAGACAACCTCAAATTTGCCTGTCATCAGGGCTCTGGCAGGTAGAGAGGACCTTTCGGGAACTCAAATCCGGGCTTGAACTCAGGCCGATCTACCATTGGAACGAACAGCGGATACGTGGCCTAAATCAAAAGTCTGCTTCCTGGCCTTCGTTCTGGAAGTTGCCCTGCACAAAAGACTAAAAGAGGCCGGATGTGAAGAACCTTACCAGAACCTCATGACAAATCTTGAGCGCTTGATTAGCTGTTGAGATCACCGTTGGAGGGAAGACCTATTCTTAAAAGGACTGACCTCCAAGGTAAAGCTTATGATGTCTTCAACGCAGTGGGCTTGAGACCGCCCAGCAAGGTTCTTGAAGTTATGCCATCTTCTTAAAGTGTTAGTTGGATGAAAATGTAGTGGAACGTGGGTACCGTATGTCCTGAAACCGTTGATGCAACGGGATTTTTTATGTGCTAGGTGGCGAAGTTAAATTATGAGGTATCATGCTGGTCATTATCAGCCTCCTCAGTTATAATGAAAGCCGACCCCATTTCGCGATACGTTAATCTTAAGTTTAGGAATGTTTCCTAAAGCATTAAGTCCACAACATCATACGAAAGGGGGTCGGCTACCATCAATTATTATAACAAATACTATAACAAAATTTGAGTTTAAATTTTTCCAAAAATTGTAGAAAAAAAACCAAATCAACTCTGAACAAAAATGCCCCCTCTTTTAAGAAGAGGGGAAAATACTAAGTTTTGAGGGAGAGGGGGGATTAAAGATTTAGCTTTTTCTCTCTATACGCCTTAAGATAGTTCATGCAGTAGCTATCCCTTCCACTCAGTGTTTCCGCAGCAATAAGGTATGCTACAAGTTCCCGATCTAGTGGGTTAATGATCAAACTGTCCAAACCTTTTGCAACGGCCATAATAGCAAAGGTTCGATTCAAAATCTTCCTGACAGGCAAACCATAAGAAATATTTGACATCCCACAAATAGTATGAACACCCGGAAAATTGTTCATAATCTGCTCTACTGCACTAAGAAATTCAACACCAAAGTTGTGATTTGTGGCTACAGGTTGTACTAACGGATCAACATATATATTATCAATCAAAACACCTTTGTTAACCAGTTTGTTTATCAGTTTATCCGCAATTTTGACTCTTTCAACAGCAGTTTCCGGCATTCCTTCATCACTCATACAAAGGGCAACGACTTTCAAATCACTTCCCGCAACTAATGAGGCAACAGCTTCAAAACGTCCTTTTTCAAGTGAAACAGAATTGATCATTGCTATGCCTCGATGTACTTCCAATGCTTTTTCTATAGCTTTAGGGTTAGGACTATCGATACAACAAGGTAAATCTACAACTTCCTGGACCTTTTTCACCAACCACTGCAAGTAATCTGCTTCTTTTTCTACAAAGATCCCTGCGTTAACATCAATATAATGGGCCCCAGCTTCCCATTGCTCCTTGGCAATATTCTTAATGGCCTCGGCATTTTGAGCCTCAATTGCTTCAGCAATTGGTTTCCGACTTGCGTTAATCAACTCACCGACAATAAGCATCGCTTAACCTCCTCACCTATAAAAAGAGATTGTAGCTTTACAACCCCAAAAGCTCCCTCGCCTTTTCAACTGCACCTGGTGCATCCTCACTATACCCATCAGCTCCAATTCTGCTAGCAAATGCTTGGGTTACCGGTGCTCCCCCTACCATCGTCTTACACTTCAATTGATTTTCCTTAATCGCCTTGATAACTTCCTCCATTGTGGGCATAGTAGTAGTTAAGAGTGCTGACATAGCTACAATATCAGCATTCTTTTCTTTTGCCGCATTTACAAATGTGTCCGTATCTACATCAACACCAAGGTCATGAACTTCAAAACCCGCTCCCTCTAGCATCATAGCTACCAAATTCTTTCCAATATCGTGCAAATCTCCTTTAACTGTCCCTATCACAACAGTACCTTTTTTGCTTTTTGAATCAGACCTGATAAGATAAGGTCTTAAAACATCAATACCTGCCTTCATCGCCTGAGCAGCCAGGAGCATTTCTGGCACAAAAAATTGACCCTCACTAAAGCGCTTACCCACCTCATCCATTGCGGCTATCAAACCTTGCTCCAATATCGAAGACACATCGGTACCTTTTCCGATTTCCTCTTTTACCAACTCGACAACTTTATCAGAATCTAACGAGATTACTGCATCAAAAATGCTTTGCACTCCCATTACTGCTTACTCCTTTCTTTTCTTTCTATTTCATGCCATTTCATGAAACCCTTTTTGGCTATTTTTGGAATCAATCGTTAAAGACCGCCTCCCCAGGAACAAGCCCTGGAAAATGAGCACGAATCTTCGAATCGAGTTCAGGAGGAAAAACAGCAGGATTTTCTTTTTTAAGAATATTAATCGCTTCTTGAAGAGCCCGCTGGTGAGCATCTTTGCGCCCATCCTCTTCCCAGCGACCTCGAGTTTCTCTAGTAGCCACTTTCGGAAACAGAGCTACTTTACGCATATTCTTTAATGTATGCACTTTATCCATGTATGTTCCACCAGGTCCAACCTCGGCGATGAGGTCAATACACATTTCTTCTTTACTAAATGGAATACCGCACTTAAGCTGCTTCAGCATCAGAGCAATCTCATTATCAATAACTGCTTTCGCATAATCAAATGCCATGAGACTGCTTAAGAGACCACCCATATTGAACAGGTCAGCACCTGCAAGCAAAGCCGCTGTAGTTAACATACCTGTCTCGTATCCTGACTGAGCATCATTCACATGAGCATTAGTAAGACCAATGTAACCTCCGGATGGAACATTATAGAACCGAGCCATTTGAGTGTGAGCCACCTGCAAAATTGCCGTCTCAATAGCACCAGGAGCATAGGCACCTGACCGCATATCAGCAACTGTAGACAATACAGCATAAATTAGTGGCGCTCCAGGTCGTATCAACTGGATTAGAGTTGCAAGAGCAAGAAACTCCGCATTGCCAAGAACAAGGGTTCCCAGAAGACTCATTGGGGCAGTCATACCAGCATTAGGAACTATTGTTCCATATACAGGTAATCCTTGCTCGACCAAGTAAATTACAGCCTCAGTAGATTCAACATCCATGGTTAAAGGTGAAACTACAGGACAGTAATGATGGTTGATAAATGGACGTTCGCGATATGCTTCTTCACTCCCTGCTATTAAGGCTCCCAGTTCCAAAACTTGCTTCAAGTCATGCATATTTGGAGTATTACTCCGGACAGGTTTTAAACAGTTCTTAAGGGCTGGATAAAAACGAGAGAGACTAAACTGCCCTTCTGGAGCATCTTCAGCTAAAGTAGAAATAGAAAATACATCATAGCCTGGCAATTCGTTGATCAAATGAGCAATATTAGCGATATCTGTTGAAGTTGCCCGCCGCTCCTCACCTGTCTTTGGGTCAATAATGTTTGGCGCAGAACTTGCAGTAACAATCACCGGGCTGTCATCAGGAAGAACCTTGTCATACTTTGGATCACGTGCAGTAAAAGTGTAGCGTGGAACAAAACTTTTGCGGCATTCTTCAACAATCCGGCGCGGGATTTTTACAATAGCGGTCTGACTGTCAACTTGACACCCATGCCTCTTGAAAATTTGACGCGCCTTTTCATTGCGAACTAACAAACCGACATTTTCCAATATCTCCAAGGATGCTTCGTGAACATTAACTACTTCATCTTGCGTTAGCAAATTTGCAAATTGCTTAATCATAAGGGTTCCCCCCTGCTTGCTTAATACATACTCAGTTTGACCAACCTTCTGGTAAGTATCTAAGGCGAGACTTCCCATAATCTGTTATTTTGAACTTCTCCACAAGATTTCCCTTTTCATCCAGAGAAACATCTGTCGTTTCTATCATCCCAACCGCCTTCAATGCACGAAGATGATCATAAATCACACCCCTTTTCCACTGTCGTTCCCCACCATATTCTGGTCGTAGAGCCTCCATCACCTCATCAACACCCATGTTCTCTTTTTCAGATATCAAATGAAGTATTCTAAACCTCATGGGCAACTTCATCTTCAACTCTCCCCTCACACCAAGCATTTTTGCGCAGAGCATGCTTTTCTTGCCATTTCTCCTATTTCTTTCTTGTGTTCCTCTATCCAACGCATTAAACGAACATTATGCTGCAAATACGCCAAATACTCGTAATCATTAAGATCTGTACCCTCGTAATACGCAGTCACATCCCAGTTCACCAAATACAAGTTCGCCGCTGCCATCATCGTCGGGAAATACTTAACCTCTACTTCATTCAAAGGAGGAAGCCCTCCCAACTCCTTCAACTTCCTCTGATACGCCTCAAGAAAAATCGCACACTTGTCAAGCAGTAAACTACCATCTAGCTGGTCTTCCCAAGAACAACAGGAATACGCTAACGCCAAACAAACATCAAATAACCGCAAATCAATCTTCGACCAGTCAAAATCAAACAACCCCACTGCCCTGTTGTCCTTAAACTTCAAGTTCCCAGGATGAAAATCACAATGAATGGGATTTAACGGCATCTCCTTCAACGCTTCCTCAGGTATCCGCGTCCTCTCTATTACCTCCAAAATCTCACCAACATTCTTAAGATAATACTTGTGAAATTTGGTATTGCATTCCCTCTTAGCAAACTCCTTGTACAACCTCGGAAGCGTGGGAAGAAGCTCCATTATCTTCGGCTCTACTCGCTCTAAACCCCTAGGATCAAAACCCCTAGACGCATTATGAAATGTCGCCAAAATCTCCGCCATGCTCACATACTCTTCATCAGTACACGTAGGATTATCCCACGTATACTTGTCTTCACCCTCCAAAAACTCATACACCGCAAAATACCGGTCTATGCTCTCTCCATCAACTACCTCCGCCATCTTCACGTAAGTCCCACCTT
>LGFL01000007.1 GCA_001508855.1 Thermoanaerobacterales bacterium 50_218 | reverse complement strand
ATTGGTTTGCCTTTTTCCATCCTCATTGGGCTGTTTACCGCAGTCGCCGACCTGATTCCGATTTTTGGACCAGTTGTTGCTGCTGTTCCCGTGGTTGGCTTCGCCCTTGCTGAAAGCAGGCTCAAAGGCGTCTTGATGCTGGGGATCTATCTGCTTGCCCAGCAAATCGAGAGCAGTGTCCTCGTCCCCCGACTAATGGGGGAGCGGATCGGGCTTCACCCACTGGTGGTGGTTTTCGTGTTGCTCGCTGGTGGCTACCTTTTTGGCCCCTTGGGAGTCATTCTAGCAGTGCCCTTCGCCGGGATTATTCGGCTTGTGGTCAGGTTTTTCTGGTCAAAACTCGTTTAATCTCCATTGTTCGGCTTGATTGACAAGTTTTGAAATCTTCAGTATAATGAATGGGCAAAAAATCGCTGGTTCGAGCCGGGGAGTGTAAAATCTTGCTAAGTGGTGCCGAACTACGCAAGAAATTTCTCGATTTTTTTGCCCAGCGTGACCATTTGATTCTTCCAAGCGCCTCTCTCATTCCTAAGGACGATCCCACTCTCTTGTTGACCGTGGCTGGAATGGTTCCCTTTAAACCCTTTTTTCTCGGTAAAGCCAAACCACCGAAGACGCGGATTACTACAGCTCAGAAGTGTCTACGAACACCGGACCTCGAGTCTGTGGGAAAAACAGCTCGCCATCATACCTTTTTCGAGATGCTAGGAAATTTTTCTTTTGGTGACTACTTCAAAAGGGAGGCCATCGCCTGGGCCTGGGAGTACCTGACGAAGGAACTGGGATTATCTCCAAGAGATTTGTGGATCACCGTTTACAAGGATGACCGCGAGGCGAAAGAAATTTGGACGAAGGAAATCGGAGTGCCCCAGGAACGGGTGGTTCCTCTTGATGAGGAAACGAATTTTTGGGCTGCTGGTCCTGTAGGTCCGTGTGGTCCCTGTTCGGAAATTCACATCGATCTTGGGCCAGAACGAGGCTGTGGTTCGCCAAATTGTGGGGTTGCCTGTGATTGTGACAGGTTCCTTGAAATTTGGAACCTGGTGTTCATGGAATTCAACAGAGATGAAAGCGGGAACTTGTCACCATTGCCTCAAAAGAACATTGATACCGGTATGGGGCTGGAGAGGATAGCTTCAGTGGTACAAGGAGTTGAGTCCAACTTCGAGACCGACCTCCTGTTTCCGTTAATCAAAGAGGTTTCTTCGTTTGCTGGTGTCGGTTACGGAGATGACCAAGACAGTGATGTGGCCTTGAAGGTCATTGCTGACCACAGCCGTGCGGTCACTTTTCTGATTGCTGACGGTGTCCTTCCTGCAAATGAAGGAAGAGGCTATGTCTTGCGCAGGATCCTGCGGAGGGCGGTTCGCTACGGCAGGCTCTTGGGCATCGAAGGGCAATTTTTGAACAGGGTCACCAGGAAGGTGATCGAGCTCTACCAGGACCCCTACAAGGAGTTAAAGGAAAGAGAGGAATACATTCAGAAGATCGTTTCTTTGGAAGAATCGCGCTTCAGTGAAACTCTGGAACAGGGGTTGCAGATCCTCCAGGAGCATCTGGAACAACTGAAAGAAAAAAAGGAGAGGGTGTTGCCTGGCGAAGTGGCTTTTCGTCTCTACGATACTTTTGGTTTCCCGCTGGAGCTAACGAATGAGATTCTGGCAGAACATGGTCTGGAAGTCGATTTGGCAGGTTTTAACGAAGAAATGGAAAAGCAGCGGGAGCGGGCTCGTGCCGCCAGGCTGGAGGTGAACGCTTTTACCCTTTCTCCTGTGTGGTCGTCGTTCAGGGAAGAGGTTACCGATTTTCAAGGATATTCATGCCTTGCCACGAGGTCAGAGGTGCGCGCTCTCGTTAAGGGTGAAAGAGAAGTGGAAGAAGTCACCGAGGGTGAAGTTGTGCAGATTTTGCTTGATGTCACTCCCTTCTATCCCGAGGGAGGAGGACAAGTTGGTGATAAGGGTACCATAAGCGGTCCTGAAGGAGAAGTTCTTGTCGAAGATACCCAACAGATAGAGGAGGGGCTGATCATCCACCAGGGACGGGTGAACCGGGGAATCATCCGTAAAGGTGACCTTGTTCTCGCCCAGGTCAATGAAAGGCTCCGCCTGGCGACGGCACGCAGCCATACTGCTACTCACCTCCTGCACCAAGCCCTGCGCACTGTTTTAGGAGAACATGTGCAGCAAATGGGCTCACTTGTGGCTCCAGACCGTCTCCGCTTCGATTTTTCCCATTTTGCCCCTCTTACCAGGGAAGAATTGCAGCAGGTCGAAGACCTCGTCAACCAAAAGATTTTAGAAAACCTTGTGGTTAGGACTTATGTCCTCGAGCGCGAAAAGGCGATCGCTGGTGGTGCTCTCGCCCTTTTCGGAGAAAAGTACGGCGACCAGGTGCGGGTCGTCGAGATCGGAGACTTTAGTAAAGAGCTTTGCGGGGGCACCCATGTGCAGCACACGAGCGAAATCGGCTTTTTGAAAATCCTCACAGAAACCGGGATCGGGACGGGAGTCCGCAGGATCGAAGCAGTAACAGGTGAAGCCCTGCTTGGTTACTGGAACCAGCAAAGTGAGTTGCTCAACAAGATTTCCGATGTTTTGAAAACTACTCCCGACCGTTTGCTGGACAGGGTGCTGCAGTTGCAGAAGCAGTTGCAGAAGCAGGAGAAAGAGATTGCTGAGCTGCGCGGCAAGCTTCTCCGCACTGAGGTGGGTTCTCTTCTGGCGAAGGTGGTGGAGGTCGGGGGGATCAAGCTTCTGGTGGCAAGGGTCGAGGTTCCTGATATGGAGAGCCTTCGCTCTCTTGGGGATTTGTTGAAAGAGAAGTTGGGCTCAGGGGTGATTATCCTGGGGAGTCCCTTCAACGGAAAGGTGGGTTTTGTCAGTTTTGTCACTAGAGATCTGGTTGCTGCGGGCCTCCACGCGGGTAAGATTATCAGTGAGGTGGCCAAAGTAGCCGGAGGTGGCGGAGGTGGAAGGCCAGAGATGGCCCAGGCGGGGGGAAAAAACCCCTCACTTCTTGAGGAGGCTTTGCGAAAGGGCCGGGAGATCGTCCGCCACCATCTCGAAAAGAGGTAGATCTTTCTGCGTCTTGGGAGGGAATGTTTGCCTTTTTGCAGAATCAATAGTTGAGAAAAGCGAAAGAGGCGGGGGTGGCTCCGATGCCCGGCAATGATTTGGACAAAACAATGACCTTCCGTTTGAAGGGTGAGAAGAAGTCTCTCACGAGGGAAATTTTGGAGTCAGTGTATCAAGCTTTGAAGGAAAAGGGATACAATCCTGTCAGCCAGCTGGTTGGGTATTTGCTTGCAGGTGACCCAGCATACATTACCAGTTACAAAAATGCCCGCAACTTGATCAGGAAACTGGAACGAGACGAAATCCTGGAAGAACTGATCAAAAGTTACCTTGGTGAAGAGTAAAAGAGGAGATTTCCAGTGGAATACCGTTTGCTCGGCAAAACAGGAATCAGGGTTTCCAGGCTGTGCTTTGGTGTTTTGACGATTGGCCCCCTTCAGGCACACCTGCCCCTTCCTGAGGGTGTTTCGATCATGAGATACGCTGTCGAGAGGGGGGTTAATTTTTTTGACACTGCCGAACTCTACGGTACCTATCCTTATTTGCGAGAACTTCTCCACCAGGTTAAGGGGAAAGATCTGGTGATCGCTTCAAAGTCTTATGCTGTGTCTTTCGAAGAAATGAAGCGGAGTGTGGAAAAAGCACGTCGAGAACTCGATAGAGACGTCATCGACATTTTTCTCCTCCATGAGCAGGAATCAGAGTTGACCTTGAAAGGCCACCGGGGAGCACTGGAATACCTCATTGAGGCGAAGTCAAAAGGCATCATCAAGGCTGTAGGCATTTCTACCCATCATGTGGCTGGTGTCAAAGCAGCGACTGCTGTCCCGGAAATCGAGGTGATTCACCCTCTGCTGAATTACACAGGGTTGGGGATCAGGGACGGGAGTGTCGAAGATATGGTTGCGGCAATTGTGAGGGCAAGTGCTGCCGGAAAGGGGGTTTACTTGATGAAACCGCTGGGCGGAGGGAACCTGATCAGTAAGGCGGACACTGCGCTGAAGTTTGCCTTCAGCCAGCAGGCGGCTGCTGCTGTCGCCGTGGGAATGAAATCCCGTGAAGAAGTTGAATATAACGTTCTGGTGGCCTCTGGTTTGCCGGTTCCTGAGAAGATAAGAAGGCTCGTTTCCAGGAAAAGGCGCAGGCTTCACATTGAGGACTGGTGTGAGGGTTGTGGGGAATGTGTTCAGGCCTGTCCCCAAGAGGCGCTTTTTGTAGGTCCTCAGGGGAAGGTCCAGGTCAGGGAAGAACTCTGTGTTTTGTGCGGCTACTGCGCCGCGGCCTGTCCCCACTTTTACATTAGGGTGTTCTGATTCCTATGGAGAAGCGTGTGTTGGGACTCGATGTGGGAACAAAAACGATAGGTGTCGCTATAAGTGACCCTCTTGGCATGACGGCCCAAAGCGTGGGAACGATCCGACGCCGGGGCTTACATGAGGACCTGAAGGCAATTAGCGGCCTCGTGAAAAAGTACCGGGTGCAAAGGATCGTTGTTGGCCTTCCCCTGCACATGGATGGGAAGCTTGGTGAGCAAGGTAAAGAAGTCGTCTCCTTTGGAAAAAAAATTGAGGAGTATCTAGGGGTTCCTGTTTCCTTTTGGGATGAACGCCTTTCTACTGTTGCTGCCGAGAGGATCCTCCTCGAAGGTGACCTCAGCAGAAGCAAGAGAAAAAAGGTTATCGATAAAGTAGCCGCCTGCTTGATTTTGGAAGGCTACCTTCGCAGGGAGAAGAGCAGTGAAGGAGGAAGAAGCTCATGAATAAGATGGCAGTATTGGGAAATAATGATTTTTAGTTGAAAAATAAAATTCGGAGGTGGATGTAGTGAATCTTAACAACAATGGTGAATCTACTGTGATCCTGACAGATGAAGAAGGTCAGGAGCATGAATTCAATCTCATCGATGTCGTTAAAGTGGCAGGGAAGGAGTACGCCATTCTCCAGCCTGTTGATGAGGAGGAGGCAATTATTTTAAGATTTGATGTAGACGAAAGTGGCAATGAAATCCTCTGCGAAATTGAAGATGACGAAGAGTGGGAACAGGTGGCTGACACTTGGCAGGAGATGCTAGAGGACGAGGATGAGGTGTGAGGAGTCTTTCGGGACTTCCCACAAATTAATCTTCCTGGTTTCCTTGTTGTTGAGCCTTGGTATCGGGGTCAGTGCCTGGGTTTGCTCTTGGCAGGACAAAATTTTCCCAGGGGTCAAGGTCGGAAACATCAGCGTTGGAGGCTTTACCAGGGAACAGGCAATTGAGCATTTATTGCCATTACAAGAGGAGTTTTTGTCTTCTTCCGTGACCGTTGTTCTGGGGGAACAGGTGTGGAAAATAAAGCGGAAGGATCTAGGCTATCAACTTCGGATTGAGGAAATAGTTGAGCAGGCGTATCAAATGGGTCGAAGAGGGCCTTTTTGGAAGCGCCTTTGGGAACTGGGGAAGATTCTTCGTGGGGGAGTGAGTTTACCCCTCGCTTCTTCTCTGGACAGGGGAAAAGCAAGTTCTGTGCTCGAGAAACTCGCTCAAAATTTCATCGTTCCGCCTGAAGATGCCTGTCTCCGGATCACTGAGAAGGACGAGGTTGTCGTGATTCCGGGGAAACCCGGAAAGGTGCTCGATCTCGAAGCATCATTGAGATTACTAGAAGGTCTCCGGAGTTCCTCTGTTTCCAGAGTAGTCCTGCAACTGAGAGAACAGCAGCCACACATAACCACTGACTACATCGAAGGAATGAAGATCCGGGGATTGCTCTCATCTTACACTACCTACTTTGATGTCAACAATGTCAACAGAACCTACAACATCCACGTGGCTGCTGATGCCCTTGACAACCAGTTTGTCAAACCAGGTGAAGTTTTTTCCTTTAACCATGTCGTTGGTCCCAGGAGCAAGGAGGCAGGTTACAAAGAAGCCCTGATCGTTTTCCGTGACGAATTCGTTCCTGGAGTTGGTGGTGGGGTCTGTCAAGTTTCTTCAACACTTTACAACGCTGCTTTGCTTGCAGGTCTGGAGATTGTGGAGAGAAGCAACCATTCCTTGCCTGTGTGGTATGTTCCTCTAGGAAGAGATGCCACTGTTGCCTACGGTTGGAAGGACCTGAAGTTCAGGAACAACACAAGTGGTTACCTGCTGATCCGGACCAGGGTTCGGGGAGGGGCACTGACAGTAAAGATTTTTGGGAACACAGAAGAAAAGAAAGATGTCCAGTTGAAGGTTGTCGTCGACCAAATTCTAGAACCGAAAACAGTCACCAAAGAGGATCCCAACCTCTATCAGGGGAAAACGGTGGTTGAGCAGGAGGGTTGTAAGGGTTACAAGGTTCGGGTTTACCGCTACCTGAAAAAAAGTGGTAGGCTAGAAAAGCAACTGGTTTCCAGTGATTTCTACCACCCTCTCGACAAAATTGTGCGCGTCGGGACAATGCCTGTTCCAGAAACGCCCGTTCCTCCTTTGCCTGAGGAGAAGCCTCTTTCACCCCTTCTGCCACCTGAAAACGAGGGGGAAGAAGAGGGGTCTGAGATTTCTGAGCAGCAGGAAGGAGAGCTTCAAGATCAGGTCGGGGTGAATCAATGAACCGGTTGATCGTTCTCTTGACCGACTTCGGAAGTGGAATCTATGCAGGGGTTATGAAAGGTGTTATTTACCGGATCCATCCCCGGGCAAGGATTGTCGACCTGACTCATGAAGTGGCTCCTCAGAACATCAGAGAGGGCGCGTGGTTGCTTCTCCAGTCTTACCGCTACTTTCCCCCAGAGTCCATTTTCCTTTCTGTTGTCGATCCAGGTGTAGGAAGTGAGCGCGCCTGTCTGGCAGTGCGGACCTCTCACTACTTTTTCGTGGGACCGGACAATGGTCTCCTCTACCCTGCGGTAGCGGATGATAAGTGCCTTAAATCTGTTGCCCTACCGGTCGCTCCGGAAGCAAGCCCTACCTTCCACGGTAGAGATGTTTTTGCTCCTGCGGCTGCCAGGCTGGCACAGGGAGCGTCTCTAGAGGAACTTGGCACCCCTGCTGCTATGAGGGTACCTCTCGTTTTTTATCGCCAGGGCAGGTGGGGAGAGATCGTGACCATCGACAGGTTTGGGAATATCATTACCAACCTTCCACCTTTGCCAGAAGCTTCCTGTTACGAAGTCGAAGTCACCCGCTCCGGGACAACGGTCATCAAGGAGGTTTTACCTTGTTTCCGGACTTATGCGGAAGCTCCTGAAGGGATGCTCTTTGCGATCACTGGCTCAGCAGGAACACTGGAGATTTCTCTAAAGAACGGTTCGGCAGCCGCAAATCTAGGAGTTCAGACAGGTGACCTGATCAGGATGTCTCTTGAAAAGTAAATAACACAGGATCGGCAACATTTTCCATGTCAGCCGTGCCGCGGTGAAGCATTTTTAATGACTATGAGCAGATCTGCTGGATATTCCTTAGTTTATCTGCTATTGAGGAAGGACGCTGGATTAGTAATGATGTTATTCCCGGGGAAGAGCCTGAGACCCTTTCACAATTACCGCTTACTGGGGATTTTGGTGATCATCTTCCTTGTGGGAGGTTTAGTTCTGGGGGCGAAGTATTACCTCGGGGTGCAGCTTGCTCCAGCGGCAGGTAATTCTGGAGCTGAAAGAGTGGTTTTGGTCAAGATCCCCGAAGGTGCTTCAACCAGGCAAATAGGTGAGATCCTTCAAAGGTCGGGACTTATTAAAAATAGTGATTTTTTCGTTTTTTACACCCGTTTTACAGGAACAGAAAAGGAGCTTCAGGCCGGGGAATATCAACTGAGCAATAAGATGAGCCTCCCTGAAATCATCAAGGTGATCGCTTCCGGTAAGGTGGTTTATCACCGGGTGACAATCCCAGAAGGATACACTGTTGCCCAGATCTGCGAACTCCTTGCAAGGAAGGGGATCGTTGATAAGAAGCGCTTCCAGGAAGTGGTCGCTTCTGGGGATTTTTCTTACCCTTTCCTCGAGGGTGTTCCTGCTGGTCCTAAGAGACTGGAGGGTTTCCTTTTTCCTGCCACCTATAGGTTTCGTGCCGGGTCTTCAGAAGAGGAAATTGTCGACATGATGTTGAAGCGTTTTGCTGAGGCCTTTACCCCGGAATTGGAAAAACGTGCCCAGGAGCTGGGTTTTACTGTTAGGGAAGTGGTCACTCTTGCCTCCCTGGTAGAGAGGGAAGCGAAGCTGGATGAGGAAAGACCACTGATCGCCGCGGTATTCTTGAATAGGTTGCACCGAGGTATGCGCCTGGAGTCCTGTGCTACAGTTCTCTATGCTCTTGGTGAGCAAAAGGAGAGATTGAGTTATAAAGACCTTCAGGTAGATTCTCCCTACAATACTTATCTCCACGATGGTCTCCCACCTGGACCGATCGCCAATCCTGGTCTTGCTTCAATTAAAGCGGTTCTCTACCCTGCCGATGTTGATTATCTCTATTTTGTCTCCCGTGGTGACGGGTCTCACTACTTCAGTCACACGCTTGAGGAACACGAGACCGCTGCTAAAATCTACCTTAAATAGAGGGAATATTTTCCCTCCCCTCGTGGCAGGCTATGTGCTGAAGACCTGCTGTTGATGGGGGGTTTCTTTTTGAATCGCTTACAGAAGCGGCGGCTTTCTTTCCTTTTTTGCTGTTTTTTCTGTGGTTTTCTGATTTTATGGGGTCGCCTTGCTTACCTTCAGATCTACAAAGGCTGCCAATTGGCTCCTGATGCAGTTCAAGAGCGGACACGGCGGATTGCTCTGAGTCCCATAGGGAATTTTTTGCGTAGCGAACTACTTGAATCCAAGGTGAAGTCACTACACGATTCTGCTTGCGTGTCTGCTGTGTTTCCTTCCTTCCTACTTTCCTCAGGAAACCCAGGTGTTACTTGGCTTCCTTAAAAACACGCCCTTGCTGAGCAGAAGCTTTTTCTGCCATTGACGGAAGATAGCTGAAGATCTTTAGAGGAAGGGCGGACGCAGAAGGCGATCCAGCGAAAGACATGCACTTTTTTTGCTTGAGTTCCATATGATTTAAGGTAGCTATCTCCGTAAAATTCATATACCCAGATTTATTCTTCCAGGTTTATTTTCCCAGTATTTCTTCCAGGACTAGAACTGTAAGTGGTTCAATGCCACGATGTTGTTGTTCTTTTTTAAATTGTGTAGAACTGGAGTGATCGGTATTGGTTCTAAAGCTGTTCTTGGTAACAGCTTGTTTTTTCCTGATTATACCTACAGGCATGGTAGGGGTAGAAAACATGTTTGGATTTCCAGATTACTTCTCTCTATTATCCACTCTTTTCTTTGTTTTTGGATTTATCTGCAACAACGCCTTTCCTCAACCTCTTTCTGAAGATGAGGAAGCTTATTATCTCCAGCGCCTCGAGGAGGGGGATGAAGAAGCGCGAAACATCCTCATTGAGCACAATTTGCGTCTTGTTGCTCATATCATCAAGAAGTTCGACCTCACACCAGAAGAGCAGGAAGATTTGATTTCCATCGGGACGATTGGCCTGATTAAGGCAATTAATACTTATAATCAGAACAAAGGGACGAAACTAGCCACATATGCTGCCCGTTGTATTGAAAACGAAATTCTGATGAGTTTGCGTGCTTCGAAAAAGTCGAGGGTTGAGGTTTCTCTCTACGAACCTATTGGGGTGGATAAGGATGGTAACGAGTTTACCTCCGCGGGCTATCTACACCATATCTCACAATTTCCTGGTGACCGGATATTCTCCGAAAGGACTTGAAGGGAAGAGGTCTATGGGGGTTTAATATATTTTAGAAGAAAGTCAAAATGATAGTTGATTTGCAAAAGCACCCAGGAGGTGTTCGGGCGTGGAGACCCCAGACACCCAGTCTGTTTACCGGAGGCTTGCTCTGGCTGTGTTGGTGCGTGCTGCTCTCGATGCCTTGAAGCCTTTCAGTTCTGCTTTGCAAAAAGACGCCCAAGATTTTTTTCGCCGCGCCGCCGAGGGTGGACCTGAACGGGCATGGTTCGCCATTGCAGGGATACAACCGCAAAAGCTCTACTCAGAGATACGTCGGCGTTGCGAGTGCTGAAGCAAGAAACCATCAAAGTAAAAGGTAGACATCTAAGAAGAAGTTATCGAGCCTGGCGGTCTTTTCTTTGGTGTAGACCGCATTCTTGATTATTGATTTTAGTAGCATGTTTTTCTTGACCACATCATCAGTTGCATGATATGCATCAAGAACGTGCCGAATGGTGGGGAAGAGTTTTTTGGAGGCTTTTTGCTTCTCTTTGTATTCGGCGATTTTCTGCTTTGTCTGGGCTATCGCCTGCTCGACTGTCTTGATTCTTTCGGAAATTATTTTGTCGCGCTCAAGATAGGTAGGAATGTCATAAATTCCCTGTTCGAGAAGGTCCTGGATGCGGGACTTTTGTTTTTTGAGTTCAGCAAGCTGGTTTTCCAGTTCCGGAAGAAGAGTGGAAGGAACCGGCGGTCCTGCGGCTGCAGCAGCGGCTTCTTGCTCAAGTATTTCTATTTTGATTTCTAATTTCGAGAGTTCTTCTCTGATTGCGCTGAGCAGTCGCTCTTCGACAAAGTGGAATGAAGATGATTTGTTGCTACAGTAGGGATTGACACACTTGATCATGTTCACTTTTCCCTGCTGCAACACCATCTTTCTGCCACACTTGCCGCAAACAATAAGCCCAGCAAGGGGATTTTTGGGACCCTTTTTTGTCGGCACCTTCCTTCTTTTTTTCATAAGTTCCTGGGCAGTCCAGAACAGGGCTTCATCCACTATTGGTTCGTGCTTGCCTTGTATGTCAATCCACTCTTCACGTGGTCTCAGACGCCCAACTCTTTTGCTCTTGTCGCGGAATGACTTTTTCCACTGGATCCGTCCTATGTAGACCTCGTTTTTGAGAATAGAGAGAACTGAAGAAGCATCCCAGGCGATACTCCGAATCGGACTCTTGATTCCTATTTGGTTCAAGCGGTGAGCGATCTTGGTGCTTCCCATTTGCTCACCGTTTTCTCCGTAAACATACCAGTTGAAAATAAGGCGGACAATCTCAGCGTCTTTGTTCGGCACTAAAATGTTGTCTGGGCCCTTGTCGTAGCCAAATGGTGTGTGAGCGCCGATGAATTTCCCCTCTTTAGCGGCCATGACCCGCCCCCGCTGGAGCCTCTTGTTGATGATCTTCAACTCTCGACGGGCGAAAAAGGCCTCAATTTCACTCCACTCTTCGTCAAGCTCATCATCGAGGTTGTAGACCTTCCTGGGAGTGATGATCAGGGTGGAGGAACTCTTAAAGGCTGCCAGGATCCTCCCTTGATCGATCATGTCCCCACGCCCGAGTCTGTCAAGGTCCATACACAGGACAGCGTCATATTCCCCTGCTTCTACTTCCCTCAAAAGGCGCTGCATTTCCGGGCGGTCATCTATGCGTTCACCACTGGCTATTTCCTCTCGTATTGCGACAACATTTAGTCTATTCCTGGCAGCTAGTTCAAGAAGGGCTTTTTTGTGTTTGGCTAGAGTTTCTCCTTCACCGCGGGCTTCGGCTTCGAGCTCGGCCCGCGATTTTCTCAAGTAGATTGCCACCTTCTGGAGGTCAAATGGTATCTCTGCCAAGGTAGATCCGCTCCGATATCGTCTTTATCTACATGTAAAAATATGCTCTGAAGGTTGTCCTTGATGCCTGAGTGAATAGATCATTAACAGGTGGTTCGATGGTGAAGCCAAGCCCAGGAGAACAAGATGGCCAGAAAGATGGCCAAAGGTTGGTCGCTGAAATGAAGATTGGCGACACTTCGATTCGGGTTTATCGTCCGGAAATCTCCGAAGAAGAACGCCGGAAACGGATGAAAATGTTGTACAGGGCTATCGTAAACTGCTACAATTCACAGGGATGAAAACAGATGATTTCATAATTTTCACGTTTGGAGGAGGGAAAATGTCGATAACGTAAGGAGTTTAACGAAGTGATCTTAATGGATGTTCTGGGAACAGATGCACAAGAGGTTTCTGATGTGGTTGAGAACCGGTTTGAAGAACAGAATCTCCTGGAAAAGTTCAAGAAATTGAGTAAAAGAGAGCGCAAGGTTCTCGAAATGAGATACGGGCTCTTCAGCGGGCTGCAGCGCACGCAACGGGAGATTGCCAAGGTGCTGGGAATTTCCCGGAGCTATGTGTCGAGAATCGAAAAGAAAGCAATCAAAAAATTGTTTAATGAGTTGTCCCACGAAAGGTAGTTCTGAATAGATCTTACTTGGCTGCTTCAATTGCAACTTTTTCAGGTTTTTGCTTGACCACTTCAGAAATTCTGCTAAGATTGTTGTTAGAAACGCGAAGGAGAGGCTGGCAGATTGGGTGAGGTCTGTTATCCTCAGGAATGGTTTTCTGTGGCTGCAAAAATTGCGGAACAAGGCCAGGTTGCGGTGATTGTCGGTGGTGCTGATAGTGGAAAAACCACCTTCGCCGCATTTTTGGTGAACTACCTGCTGGATTCAGGGTTGAAGTGTGCAGTAGTTGATGCTGATGTCGGACAATCGAGCATTGGCCCTCCGGGAACCATCGGTGTCGGCTTCCCTGACCAGCCTGTAGAGGAACTAAGTGAGATCCCGATGACTCACTTCTACTTTGTCGGCGCCATCAGCCCTCGGGGGAATCTCCTCCCTTGTGTGGTTGGAACTAAAAAGATGGTGGAATATGCCTTGAGTGCCCTCGAGTGCCAGGGTAAAGGACGAGTTGTGGTGGACACAACAGGGCTGGTTCAGGGTAGTCTGGGGAGGGTCTTAAAAGAGTATAAGCTTGATCTTTTGAGGCCCGACCATGTGGTTTTCTTTCAGCGCCGAAAAGAGTTGGAGAGTCTCGCCCGCCTCTGGGAAGGAAAGTGCTATGTTCACCTGCTACCGGTTTCCCCGGCAGTAACACCGAAAACTGCTCCTTTGAGGGCGCGCCGGAGGGCGGAGAACTGGTATCGGTTTTTTGAGGGAAGCAGCCTCCGTGAGTTTTCTTTTCAGAGTATCGTTTTCTCGCGCACTTTTCTGGGAAGCGGCCAACCGCTAAACAAGGACTGGAAGGAGAAAATTTCCCGTTCTCTAGGAAAAGAAATACTCTGGATGGAATTCAGTCCTGAACAGAGTTGGCTGGTAGCAGAAGAGCAGTTGAATGAAGAAGAACTAGTCTGGTTGCGCACCGGGTTGGGCTTAGGGAGAAGCCGGATTGCTCAGTACCAGCCGACCTACTTCGAGGGCCTTCTGGTAGGGCTTATCGATGGAAGGGGAGTCGCACGTTCCCTTGGTGTGATTAAGGGGATCGATTTCCGCCAGGAGAAAATCATCATCTTATCACCTTTTAGAGAAACTCAGGAAATCCGAGAGATCCAGTTTGGGAGCTTCCGTTTTCACTCTAACCAGAAATCTGAACCCAGGGTTGGGGAGGGAGGAGCGTGACTGGTAGAGGATTCTGGTGGAAGTTTGGTGGGCCTTTTGGGTTTGCTTTTGGCTGGGGGATGTCTCCTTTCTGGGGAAGGCATGGTTCTTTTCCAACTGTTGAGGAAGAAATCGAAATGCTGGAAGAATACAAGATGCAGTTGGAGGAGTGGAAACAAGAATTGGAGAAGGAAATCTCTCAAGTTGATGAGAGAATTCGGAGACTTCGCGGTTACAAGGGATGATCATTTGGAGAAATGTTCTTCAACTTACTGCAACCCAAGAAAATTTACCAGTCTGTATTCGAAATCCCCTTTGAAGATTTGCAAAAGAGCCGGATTCGCGGGGTGATTGTCGACCTTGACAACACCCTCACCGAGTGGCAGAACCCCGAGCTTTCTCAAGAAGCAGTGGACTGGTTGGTGAAATTGCGAGAGGCAGGTTTCCAGGTCTGTCTCGTTTCCAACAACTCTCCGCGTCGTGTGGAGGAAGTTGCCGGGAAGCTCGGTTTGCCTTTCGTGGCCCGCGCCCAAAAGCCGAGGCGCAAGAGCTTCCGGCGTGCTCTCGAAATCATGAAAACCCGCCCCGAGGAAACAGCAGTGATTGGGGACCAGGTTTTTACTGATGTTCTGGGGGGAAACAGGTTGGGAATGTACACGATTCTTGTCCCTCCGATCAGCAAGAAGGAGTTCATTGGAACGCGCTTGGTGCGAATAATTGAAAGGCTGGTTATTGAGAGACAAAACCGAGGCGATAGTTAACTTTGAAAAGAGGGGCCTGAATTAATGGTAATTACCGGAAAGACAAGGGTCTACGGGCTGTTCGGCGATCCGGTGGGTCATTCCCTTTCCCCGCTCATGCAGAACACTGCTTTTGCCTTTTATGACTTTCCCTGCTGTTACGTGCCTTTTCAGGTAAAAAGGGAGGATCTTTCAGTAGCAGTAGCATCGATCCGCGCCCTGGGGATGGGCGGTGTTAACATCACCATCCCTCACAAGGAGAAAGTCCTCGCTCATCTTGACCAGGTGGACAAAGAAGCAGAGTTAATCGGCGCCGTCAACACGGTTGTCAACAGGGACGGTTTGCTGGTCGGCTATAACACTGATGGCGCTGGTTTCATCAGATCCCTTCAGGAAGAGGCTGGGTTTGACCCTGAAGGAAAAAAAGTGGTGCTTTTGGGTGCCGGGGGAGCAGCAAGGGCGGTGGCCTTTGCCCTTGCTTTGAGGGGGATTGGTTTCCTCTGGATTTTCAACAGAACCCCTGCCCGTGCCCAGTTGCTGGCTCAGGATGTTGCCGAGAAAACGGGATGTCAGACAATCGGTGCAGGGCTTGAAGCAGAACTTGTCAGGAACGCGCTTGAGCAAGCTCAACTCCTCGTTCACGCCTCACCAGTGGGCATGTATCCTCACCACGATGAGGAGCCTTTGATCGATCCCTTGCTACTGCCTCCGGAAGTCCTGGTGTGTGACCTCGTTTACAATCCCCCGCGGACGCGCCTGCTTTCCGGTGCTGCTGAACGAGGGTGCCGGGTTTTGAGCGGACTTGGAATGCTCGTCTACCAGGGTGCCCTTGCTTTTGAACTCTGGACCGGGAAAAAGGCACCTGTCTCTTTGATGCGCTCTGTCCTGGAAGAACAATTGTCCAGGCAAGCGTCACGCTGAAACCTGGTTTTTAAAACATTTTGAATAAAAGGAAGGGGAACAATGCTTCGCTTCTTGACAGCAGGGGAATCACATGGGCCCGCACTTGTCGTGGTGATCGAGGGCTTACCCGCGGGGATGCCTCTCAGTAAAAAAGTCATCGATCACCAGTTGGCGCGTCGCCAGTCTTCCTTCGGCCGCGGGCAGAGGATGCAGATCGAAAAAGACAGGGTAGAGATTCTTTCAGGTGTTCGCAAAGGCTTGACTCTCGGTTCTCCTCTTGCCCTGCTTATCAGGAACCTGGACTGGGTCAACTGGAAGGAAGTGATGTCTCCAGAAGTCGAAGGGATCGATCCCCGGAAGGAAGAAGAACAAAAGCTTACCAGACCGCGCCCCGGCCACGCTGACCTCCCAGGAGGAATCAAATACAGGTTTACCGATTTCCGCAATGTCCTGGAACGAGCAAGTGCCAGGGAGACGGCAGCCCGGGTTGCTGCCGGTGCCGTTGCCAGGGCTCTGCTTGAGCACCTTGACTGTAGGATTTTCAGCCATGTGGTTCAGATCGGCAATGTGAAAGCCAGGTTGAAAGGTGGGAATTACCAGGAAGTGGCCACTAGGGCCCAAGAGTCCGTTGTTGGTTGTGCTGATCCCGTCGCTTCGCAAGAGATGGTTGCAGCTATCAAAGAAGCAAAGGAAAATGGTGACACCCTCGGCGGCATCTTTGAGGTGGTATGTCTTGGAATCCCCCCTGGTCTCGGCTCTCATGTCCACTGGGACCGAAGGCTTGACGCTCTACTTGCTGCGGGCCTCATGAGCATTCCCGCTGTCAAAGGTGTGGAGATCGGCCTGGGCTTCCGGGGAGCCGCGGTCCCTGGTTCGGAGTATCATGACCCAATTTATTACTCCCCAGAGAAGGGTTTCTACCGCACCACCAACAATGCAGGGGGTCTGGAAGGTGGTATCAGCAATGGAGAGCCTCTTGTTCTTCGAGCCGTGGTCAAGCCGATCCCTACTCTTCGCTGCCCTCTTCCCAGTGTCGATATCGTGACCAGGGAGCCTGTAGATGCAGCTTTTGAGAGAAGTGATGTTTGCGTTGTTCCTGCTGCTGCTGTCGTTGGAGAGGCGATGGTCGCTTGGGTCCTTGCGTCTGCTGTGCTCGAGAAGTTCGGTGGGGACACCTTTGAGGAACTCTGTCATCGCTGGAAGGAATATCTTGATGATGTGCGGAGGTTTTGAGTGGCTGGTGAGACCTTGAAGAAAAGAAACATTGTGTTAACTGGGTTCATGGGAACAGGAAAATCTGCAGTAGGGCGTTATCTGGCCAGACGCCTGCAGATGGATTTCGTTGATACAGACGAAGAGATCGAAAGGAGAACTGGTTTAAAGATCCCGGAGATTTTCGCCAGGTATGGAGAAAATTACTTTCGTGCCGAGGAAAGCAAGGTAGTTGAAGAAGTCGCCGGGCGGGAAAACTGCGTGATCGCAACGGGTGGAGGTGTGGTCTTAAATCCGGAAAACATCAGGAAGCTCCGGGAAAGAGGAGTGATCATCCTTTTGGAAGCCAGTCCTGAGGTGATTGCGGAAAGGGTGCTTGCAAGTGAGGAGCGCCCGCTTTTATCTTGTTCTAGAGAACCAGTGGGAAGGATTAAGGAGCTTTTGAAATTTCGTGCTCCCTTCTACCAGAATTGCGACCTCAGGATCGATACTTCTTGTTTAGGCCTTGAGAAAGTTGTTGAACAAATTGTTTCCCTCCTCGAAGAGCAGGGTTGGGAAATCGAGAAGGTGAAGGATCGTGGAAAGCTTGAAGGTTAACCTTGGGGAGCGCAGTTACGAGATCCTTATCGGCTCGGAGATCTTGGGAGAGCTTGGTAGGGTCTTGCTTCCTTTTTCGTTTTCTCCCAGAATTTTTGTGATTACCAATGAAGTTGTGGGTCCTCTCTACGGTGAACAGGTGGTATCGTCCCTCAAAGGGGCTGGTTTCGAAGTTCTTTACAAGGAATTGCCAGATGGAGAAGAGTACAAGTCACTCGAGACTGCTAGTAAATTGTATGACTACGCTCTTGAGAATGGCCTCGAGCGCCAGAGCGCGGTGGTTGCTCTCGGGGGCGGGGTCATCGGTGATCTTGCCGGTTTTTTTGCTGCGACCTACATGAGGGGCGTTCCTTTCGTTCAGGTTCCGACAACTCTCCTGGCTCAGGTTGACAGCTCTGTTGGAGGAAAAGTCGGTGTTAACCACCCGAAAGGGAAAAACATGATTGGCTGCTTTTACCAGCCCCGGCTCGTTTTCACTGATGTCGCCACATTGAGGACCCTTCCCCGGAGAGAACTGCGGGCTGGAATGGCCGAAGTGATCAAGTACGGTGTGATCTGGGATCAAGGATTTTTTTGTTTTCTGGAGAAGAACTTGGAAGAGATCTTTGACCTTGACCAGAAGGTGCTGACAAAAATTGTGCGAAATTCCTGTGCAATTAAAGCGGAAATTGTGGAAAAAGACGAAAAGGAAGCGGGATTGCGGGCGATTCTCAACTTTGGGCACACTGTTGGTCACGCCATCGAGGCGATCACAGATTATCGGGTCTACAGACACGGGGAGGCCGTTGCGCTCGGTATGGTTGTCGCGGCTACGATTGCCGTGAGGAGAGGTCTGCTGGCACCAGAGCTTAAAAGACGCCTGGTTTCCCTTTTGGAGCGAGTTGGTCTCCCTACACAAGTTCCCGCATTCGGTGAAGAACTCCTGGAGATCATGAAAAAGGACAAAAAGGTGCAAAGAGGGAGGATCCGCTTTGTTCTTCCCCTTGCCCTGGGTCGGGTTGAGATCTTTTCTGACATCAAACCCGAGGAGATCATGGCTGCTCTAGAGATGCTGTCCTAAAAAGATCAAAATCTTATTTTCGGAAGAGTTCTTGCAGGAAAACTGGAGAAACCTGGCGAATAAACTCAAAAGCTATTTTCTTTCTGAGAGGTAAAATTATGGCTGTTCCAAAGAGAAAACTGCTCGGGGAAAGACTTATTGAAAGGGGCCTAATTACTAGGGAACAATTGAATGAAGCTCTGCGGGTGCAATCGAAGACAGGTGAGCTTCTGGGTCGGGTTCTTGTCAAACTGGGGATGATTTCAGAAGAGGAACTGAACAAGGTGCTGGAGATCGAGGAGTTGGGTCCGAGAGAAGAAGTAGATCCCCAACTTCTGAGGATTGTTCCAGAGCAGGTGATCCGGAAATACAAGTTATTCCCGATCAAGAAAGAGGGCAAACGCCTTTTCGTGGCAATGGTCGATCCCTTGAACGTCGTTGCCATTGATGACTTGAGGCTCCTCACAGGTCTCGATATCGAGCCTTTGAAAGCGACCGAAAGGGAAGTCAATAGCCTCATCGAAAAGTACTTCGGCATTCCTGAGGTGGAAAAGGCAATCCAGGAACTGGGGGGAGAACCGGAGCTTCCCGGAGAAGAGGAAGCTGTCGAAGAGGTTATTATTGACGAAGCCCCGGTTATCCGCCTGGTAAATTCTTTGATCATTAAAGCCATCGACGAAGAAGCCAGTGATGTCCACATCGAGCCTTTTGAGCAGGGCATCAGGGTGCGCTACCGCGTAGATGGGATGCTCAGGGAAGTGATGAATCTACCCAGAAAAATGATCTATGCCATCGTTTCCCGGATTAAAGTAATGGCCAACCTGGATATTGCCGAGCGCCGTGTTCCGCAAGATGGGAGAATACCCTGGAAGTTGGCAGACCGAGAGTTCGATCTTCGGGTTTCCACGATGCCTACCATCTTCGGCGAAAAGGTGGTTATCCGCATCCTCGACAAAGGAAGCATCAAAAATTTCACCCTGGAGAAGCTGGGTTTTTCAGAATACAACCTCGAACAGTT
This sequence comes from Thermoanaerobacterales bacterium 50_218, assembly GCA_001508855.1. Classification (GTDB taxonomy): domain Bacteria; phylum Bacillota; class DSM-12270; order Thermacetogeniales; family Thermacetogeniaceae; genus 50-218. Next base: position 23,114 of record LGFL01000007.1, on the reverse strand, counting down.
CAAGAACTTCCTTAGGAGTTCTTATGGGATGGTTCTGGTTACCGGTCCCACCGGTAGCGGTAAAACCACCACTCTGTATACCGCTCTCAATGCCATTAACAGCATCGAGAAAAACATCATCACTGTCGAAGACCCGGTGGAATACGTTCTCGAAGGCATCAACCAGACTCAGGTCAATGTCAAGGCAGGAGCAACCTTCGCCACTTACCTGAGGTCATTCTTGCGCCAGGACCCTGACGTGATCATGATCGGTGAGATCAGAGACCTGGAAACCGCCGAGATCGCTGTGCGCGCCGCCACTACCGGCCATCTGGTGCTTTCCACTCTCCACACCAACGATGCTCCAGGGACGGTCACCAGGCTTGTTGACATGGGGATCGAGCCTTTTATGGTGGCATCTTCGGTTATTGGTGTGGTGTCTCAGCGCCTGGTACGCAGGATTTGCCCGAAGTGTAAACAACCTTATCAACCTGATGAGGCCGAGGCTGCTTTTGCAGGACTCGAAGAAGCGAAGGTGACGCTTTTTGCTGGGAGGGGTTGCGAACAGTGCAATTACACCGGTTACCGCGGTCGCCTCGCCATCCATGAGGTTCTCACGATAACACCCGAACTCAGGCGTCTGATTTTAAGAAGGGCATCCGCAGAAGAGTTGAGGGAAGAGGCGCTCCGCGAAGGGATGATCCCTCTTAAAGATGATGGGATTCAAAAGGCTTTGCAAGGGTTGACCACGATCAAAGAGATCATGCGTGTTGCTTTCAGGGAGGAGAAAACGTGAAAGATCAGAAGTTTGTCGACAGGGTGATCACCGCTGCCGCCAGGTTGAAGGCCTCAGACATCCACATTACTGTCGGCAGACCACCCGTCTTCAGGATAAATGGAGTGCTTTTTCCTCTGGATGATCCGGAATTGAAAGAAAAAGTTGAGGAGATCAGTGAGAACGAAATCAAAAACTTATCTCCAAATGACACTGATGCCATTGCCCACGAACTGATGAACCAGTTGCAGTACGAGAAGTTCCAAGAGAAAGGAGAACTCGATTTTTCCTACTCCGTTCCCGGTGTAACCAGGGTCAGGGTGAATGTTTTCAAACAGCGGAACAGCACCGCGGTCGTCATGCGCCTGCTCAGTACCCGCATCCCTTCTTTTAAGGAACTTGGTTTACCTGATGTTCTGGGCTACCTGGCGATGCGGCCTCACGGTCTTGTTTTGATAACTGGGCCTACAGGAAGCGGAAAGTCGACCACCCTTGCGGCGATGATCGATTTCATCAACAGGGAAAAGAGGGTGCACATCATTACTCTCGAGGACCCGATCGAATACTTGCACAAGCACAACCTTTCAATCGTCAACCAGAGGGAAATTGGCCAGGATAGCCAGTCCTTTGCTACTGCTCTGCGGGCCGCCCTCCGGGAAGATCCTGATGTGATCCTTGTCGGCGAGATGCGCGACTTAGAGACGATCTCAATTGCCATTACCGCTGCGGAAACTGGCCACTTAGTCCTGGCGACATTGCACACTTCGAGTGCTGCGGAAACGATCAACAGGATCATCGATGTCTTTCCTCCAGCTCAGCAAGAGCAGATTCGTGTCCAACTGGCGAATACCATCGAAGGAATTGTTTCTCAACAACTAATTCCCAGAATCGACAGACCGGGCCGGGTTGTTGCTCTCGAAATCCTGGTAGCTACCCCAGCGATCAGGAACCTGATTCGGGAAGGAAAGACCTACCAGATCCCTGCCCAACTGCAGACAGGTGCCAGGTACGGGATGCAAACCCTTGACATGTCTTTGAGGACACTTTACCAGAAAGGCTTGATCAGTAAAGAAGAGGTATTAAACAGGGCGAATGACCCCGAAAGCCTGCTCAGGTCGATTGGAGGTTAGACACTAAAACAAGGCAGCAAAACCAGAGGAAATTGTTGGAGGAGAGGAAGGAGGAATAACCAGATGCCTCAACTCTATGCCTACAAAGCGAGGAACCTCTCAGGCAACCTTGTTTCTGGAAGGGTTGAGGCTGAGGATCAGGGAGCAGCAATTAGTCTCCTCAGGGAAAAGAACTTTTTCGTCGTGGAAATCAAGCCTGTTCGCAGTTTGTCACTTGATTTCAGCAAGTTGCTCGGATTCAAGATCAAGGTCAAAGACCTGGCGGTGTTCTGCCGCCAGTTTGCCACCATGAGTGAGGCAGGGATTCCCTTGCTCCAGTGCCTGAACATCCTTGCGCAGCAGACGGAAAACAAGCAGTTGCGGAAGATCTTGCAAGAGGTCGTCACTGATGTTGAAAAAGGGAAAAGCTTGAGTGAGGCGTTTCGCAGTCACCGGGAGCATTTTCCAGAGATCTTTTTGAATATGCTGGTCGCAGGGGAAATCAGCGGAACTCTTGACGCCGCCCTTGGCCGACTTGCTACTCACTTTGAAAGGGAAAACGAACTGCGGGAGAAAATCAAATCAGCGATGACCTACCCCCTGCTGGTGGCAGGGATGGCCTTTCTGGCAGTGACTGCACTACTCGTCCTGGTGGTCCCCATCTTCGTCGATATTTTCACCCAGATGGGGGCAACACTGCCTCTTCCCACGAGGATCTTGATTGCGGTCAGTCATCTTCTTTCTAAATACTGGTATCTGATCATCTTCGGCCTGTTCGCTCTGTTCTTCGGCTTGAGGCGGCTGGCGGCGACCGAGAGAGGGAAGAAATTTGTTGATAAGCTGGTATTACAACTGCCTGTCTTCGGGCCCCTTGTAAAGAAAACTGTTGTGGCCAGGTTTGCCCGCACCCTGGCGACTCTCCTGCGCAGTGGTGTTCCCTTGATTCAGTCGCTGGAGACGGTAGAAAATGTTACCGGAAACACAATTGCTGCTCGAGAAATTGCTGCCGCCAGGGCAAACATCAGAGAAGGGGAGAGAATGGCTCCAATTTTCTTGCAGAGCAAGATTTTCCCACCAATGGCAGTTCACATGCTCGCCGTTGGGGAGGAATCCGGGGCAGTCGACGACCTGCTTGACAGGGCGGCGATGTTTTACGAACAAGAAGTCGAGGCGATGATTGGCAGGCTTTCCAGCCTCGTGGAACCCTTTTTGATTGCCGGGGTTGGCCTGATGGTGGCTTTTATCGCTCTTTCCATCTACCTGCCCCTTTTCAGCATGGCCGGGGCGATGCAGGCTGGAGCTGGAATCCCCTAAAAAGGGTACCAAATTTCGATGATCATCCTTGCGGATGTCGGGGTATTAATACCGAAAAATTCGTGAGGAAGGAGGCGTGTAGAGAAGAGGAGTTGAAGTCCAACAATTTGGAAGATCTTGCAATAGAGTTGGTAGTTCTCCTAACAAGTTGAAACTAAATTTAATAGCGATGGGGAGGGTAATAAAAGGAATGCTCGACCTCAAAAGATACCTGGGCAATGAAAAGGGCTTTACCATGATCGAGATGATGGTCGTCCTGATCATCATCGCCGTTCTCATGGGGACTGGCATCAAGTTCTACACAAGTTACATTGACAAAGCCAGGGTTACGAAGGCTAAGGCAGAGATTTCTATTATGCAGGCAGCAGTTGACAGTTACTACGCCGAACACCATAGCTATCCAGCTACTAGTGATACCGATATAAGTGCTGCAGGGTTATCTACTGCCGTTATTGGCGGCGACGAGACCAGACAATATACTTATGTTGCAACAGAAGCTATTGAGAATAATAAGTATAAAGGATATATAATATACACTTCAGAACCAGTTGGTGATAATACTTATGTTGTTGCCACAGGAACAAAAGGAAGGTCTAACCCACCAATCACAACGTCTACCACGAACGTATATCATTAGTCTAGCGTTTGTTTACAGGGTCTTTGCTGAGTGATGGAGATGGAAGGGGAAGGAATTACATTTCCTTCCCTCTTTTGTTAATGACAGAACTTCTCTCACTCGAGTTTGAACAGCTAAAACAAAAAGTTATCCTTGCAGGCGAGTACCAGGAACAAGCCAAGGATAACCGAATCGTATTTTCAGGGTAGAGAAAGGGATATCCCAAGGATTATCCAGAAGAGGGGCATGACCATCACCACATCGATGTTGAAGAACCCCTGGATGAGGTAGACAAGGATCATCACGAAGAGAACAAAGCCTGTTTCGTTTTTCCATTTTCTCAAGAAAAAGCTCAGGAAGGCGAGGTAAGAAATCAGGGCAAAGATGCCCATCGTAACGGCAATCTCCAGGTAAATGTTGTGGGCTTTGTCGGCTATGGTGTTGTTGGGAAGCATCAGTTTAGCATAGATGAGGTGATCGGGGCCAATGCCGAAGGCCCAGAAAATTCGGATCAGCTTGAGGCAGTTCTTCCAAATATACAACCTGTAGGAACCTGCTTCGTGCTCCAGGTGGACCCCACTGGTGAGTTCATCAGATAAGGAGCAAATTCTTTTCAGGAGGTGCCAGTCCTGGACTGGGAGAAGGGCAATGGTGATCATCAGAAAAACTGCTGTCAGTAGGAGGAAAGGTCTGCGGTCTTCCTGCCTTTTCCACGCGGACATGGCCAAAACGAGACAACCAATGACGCCAGCGAGCCAGGCACCACGGCAGAGGCTCACTAGAAGCCCCGTATAAACCATGCCAGCGCAGAAAAGCCAAGATGGTTTTTTCGAGCGTAGAAAAAGAGAGACTGCGGCTGGGAGAATGAATACTGTATATGTGCCTAAAAAGTCCGGATTTCCTAGAGTCCCACTTCCTGTCTTTGGTTCTGAGTAGCCAATACCAGGGGGAACAAGATCGATCCCGAAGTATTGGAGTAGGGCGAGAAAAGAGACAATTGTGGCGGTTATTACAAGTGGACGGAAAAGCCTTTCTGTTTTTCCTGTTGTCTGGGCGAGGATGAACAAGATGATGCAAAAGAAGTAGGTGCTAGCTCCGGTAAACCGGAAGGGGCTGCCGATCCAGGCGGTCATCGGAATCGGGGCCAGAAAGGAAGAAATTAACAAAAAAATGATGAAAAACATCAGAGGGACAAAAGCCGGGTGGTTTATTTCTGCTCTGTCTTTGATCAGGATGATCAGGGCAATAATTGAAACAACACCGAGGATGACGTAGCGAGGACCGCAAATATAGCTTGGTGGGGCTGTTCCTGCGGGAAAGACAATGTAAAATGGGTGAGGGACAATCACTAGCGGATAAACAGCAACCATGAACCAGAGAATTAAGTGCCTGATGCTCAGTGTTTCTTTATTGAAGAGTTTTTTCAGCAGTGCTTTCGTTGCCTCTGCGAAGTGTGTAAGGTTCATGTCCAGTGCTCCTCTGTGAATTAAATTCTAGGTAGCGGTTCTGGAAGGATCATTGACAACCGCTTTTTTTGCTTTTGCGTGAGCAATTGGGAATCATAATGATTCTTTGGAAAATTTCCGACGAGTTTAGTTTTGCTTTGGGAAAGTTTTTGACTCTTTATTCGTCATCGGTTTCCTTTTTCCTGCAAAATATTTCTTAGAATTCTTCATCTTGGGACTGGGTTGCAAAAATGGTGGGGGTTAGTCTTGACCGACAAAGAGTCGCTTCGAGGAAGGAGAATCCGTCAAATCGTCGAAAACCATTGAAAAGTAAAAAAGTGGTGTTATCCGGTGGGTGGGAAAAGCAGGGCTGGATTTAGCTTGATTGAGGTTGCAGTAGTGATATTGATTCTTGCTGTGATCACTGTTGCCCTGATGGGATTATTCCTTACTGGAAACATTTTTACTGCTCAGGCGCGTCACGAGGTTGCTGCCCTCAATCAGGCGCGAGAAATTCTTGAGGAAATCAAAAGCATCCCTGACAGTCAATTGGGAACAACTCAAGATGCTGGTGATGATTGGATAAGACTTGAGAGTAGGGCAAGTAGTGAAGATGATTTTTACAATGGCTACTTAATCGCCACTACGGGTGGGACAGGGGCCGGCCAGGTGAGGGAAGTTGTAGATTATGATGGTGAGTCTCGAGTGGCTACTGTTGGGCCTTTATGGAGGACAAAACCGATAGCGAATGATACAACTTATGTCATCTTTAAAGGGAATGACTACGATTACGAGTTCAGGATTCATGTCACTGAAGATGAAACCCTAGATCTCAAAACAGTTACTGTTGTTGTTTACTACGAGGACCGCGGCCGCCAGAAAGAAGTGTCACTGACGACCGAAAAACTTAGGCGGTGAAATCGTGAATATCGAGAGGTTAGATGAGAGCGGATTTACATTTGTAGAAGCCATAATGGCCTTAACAATATTCGCAATAGTCATTAGTGCTGTTGCTCTGATATATGTCACTGGCTACCGCAGCTACTACAGAGAACAGCAGCAGATAGAGGTTCAGGAGAGCCTGCGGATTGCTCTTGACAAGATGTCTCGGAACATTAGGCAGGCTGTCAGTGTTACTGTTTGTGGCGAGAATGGAGAAGAGCTTGAAGATCAGACTGATGGACCCTGGCTAGAGTTTAGCCTTTCGGAAACCGAAAGCAGTGGTTACAGGTTTGATGAGGAGCAACAAGAAATAGAAGAAAAGGTTGGGGGTGAGTGGCAGCCGGTTGCCAGCAATGTTACCGATTTAAATTTTCGCTACGACTCCGAGAGCAACACCGTTGCCATCACTGTAAGAGGTGAAAAGGGGAACAGTGGGGTTATCGAGTTAAGCACCAAGGTGCATCTCCGTGCTACCTAGTTCCTATTTTATAAGGGAGGATTTTTGTGTGTGCAAATCAGAAAGGGCAAGCTTTAATCATTGTTCTCCTGTTTACTGCTTTGATCTTCGTGGTGGGCGAGACTGCACTTGCCATCAGCACTGCCGTCAAGAGAAATTCCACCCGTGAGGTTTATCTCACAAAGGCGTATTACATCGCTGAAGCAGGAGTTGAAAAGGTTCTGGCGAAGGCGAAAAGTAATCCTGGCTGGGTAGAAGACCTGGGGTTGGATGTTTCGCGTGACTTCCTTCACGATGATTTAGGAGGCGAAAGTTCTTATGCAGGTGGTACCTTTGAAAAGATATATGTCACAAAGATAAACGAGGAAAACAATGTTGTTACACTGGAGATAGAATCGACAGGAGAATTTGCGGGAATTGCGAAAACATTAACAGTCGTAGCTGAGATCGAGTATGTCTACTCACAGGACATTTTTCAAGGTATGTGGACGATGTTTCTTGCTGGCTTGAAATTGGCCCACGGTGCCAAAATTGTAAGCGAGACAATTGCAAGTGATGGCGAAATGGAGCTTTCAGCAGGATCGTATGTGTATGGGAATGTTTATGCTCTAACGAAGGTAACTCTTGAGGATATGCAGGGGAACGAGGTTGTCTTCATAGAAGGTGATGTGTACTGTGCGGGGTATAATGTTGGAGAGGAATCTTCTGTGTTGCTTGGTACTGGAGCAACACTCAATAACCTTTATGTCCAGTCAGGTCGGGTTGAGATAGGTGAGAACGTGAAGATCAACGGAAAGATTTACGTAAAGGACATTAATCAATTAGATGAAGAGTGGCGAAATAATAATCCCAATAAGTGGGAAGTACAGTCAGACCTCGATTGCTTGTCTCTCATACCTCAATATCCGGATCTTTTGAGTGACGAAAAGGTGCGCTGGTATGCACAAAACGCGGATTACGTTTATCAAGGCCCTGTTACTTTCAACAGTAGCAATTTAAGCGATCTCAGCGGTATTTATTATGTTGACGGTGATGCCACGTTTTCAGGTGAATATTCAGGGAGCGCTATTTTTGTGGTTGATGGGAACGTAATGTTCGATGAAGACCTGAGGCGGCAAGACAATGATCAAGACCACTGCTTGGCAATACTTTCCACCGGCGGTTTTGTCACTAAGAAGGCGAACTTAGAGATAGAAGCCTTGCTTTATTCAAGAGGTAGCGCGGATGTAGCAAACAAGGTGTTTATTACTGGCGGGATGGTTGTTGCAAATATACAATCACAAGGGTGTGAGGTTGAGTTTACTTATGATGATATTATGGTCGGCCAATATGTCCAAAACCTTAACTGGACCACTTGTTTCATTAGGATAACCAGCTGGAGGGAATAAGTCCTCATCAAGGAGGCTTTCTAGGTGAAAAGGCTGTTGCAGAAAATTTTGCCTAAGAAAAGACACTTTCTCGGCATTGACATAGGAGCTTCCTATATCAAAGCTGCTGAGGTGAAGATTATTGATGGTGAACCCACAGTTGTTGCTTTGAGGAAGCATCCTAGTCCCCAGGGTGTCTGGACCGAACAACTTGATGAGCAGGCCCTGGTTGAGGCACTCAAAGAGGTGGTTAACCCTCCCCTCAAGGAAGTGATTACCTGCATTGGTGGGGAAAAGCTGGTCAGCCGGGTAGTTCGCTTTCCCAGGATGAGTGAAAAAGAACTGGAAGCGGCGGTCAAGTTTGAGGTAGAAAAGTTTGTTCCCACACCTACCGACCAGTTGCTGATCAGATACGTCTGCCTTGGTCCTGTAGGCAATAATAACCGTGAGAACACGCAAAACATGGAAAATGTTCTCCTGCTGGCAGTTCCTGCGGCCACTGTTTACCAGTATTACGGCATTTTTTCCCGCGCCGGGATGTTGGTGACTGCGGTTGATTTCCAGGCCTTTGCCTTGTGGCGCCTTTTTGGCAGAAAACCCGAGGCGGGCACTTTTGCCCTCCTTGACATAGGAGCGCGGACCTCCCATTTTGTTGTCGTCAGGGATGGTTTGATCAGGTTCTTGCGCCTGTTGCCCGTTGGTGGTGATTCGCTCACAGAGTATCTGATGGAAACATACGGTCTAGAATTCGATAAGGCTCAGCAGATGAAGGAGGAGGCTGACCTTTCTCCTTCAGTGGAAGCCGAGAGTCCTGGTGTGCTCCAAACGGCAGACGTTTTTCGGGACGGCCTGCTGGAATTGACGAAGGAGTTGCAGAGGTCGCTGGAGTATTTTTCGGCCCAGGAAAAACTTTCGGTAGAGAAGCTGGTGTTGAGCGGCGGCACCAGCAACATGAAAGGTTTGGACAGTTATCTGCAGGAAGTTCTCGGGCTTCCGGTGGAGATTGGGATTCCTGATGTTGCTTTTTCTGATGGTGTAGAATTTGACCCGTGTTTTTCGGTTGCCATTGGGTTGGCCCTGCGGGAGGTGGTCTCCTGATGTATAAGGTCAACCTGCTGCCACCCAAGCTCCAAAGGGAGGGCATCATCGATGTCCGCAGACTACTGCTTGTTGCCGGGGTTACCGTAGCAGTTGTATCTCTTCTTGGCGCCTACGGTATTTTTTTGGGCAGTTTTTTTGCCCTAAAAGAGGAACTTGCGGCTACCAAAGAACAGTTGAGAGTCTTGGAGCCAACAGTTGCCAGGGCTAAAAAGGTAATTAATGAAAGAAAAAACCTGGAGTCGGCTTTAAACGAATACACTTCGATCATGGAAAAGAAGAGAAGCTACTATGACCTCCTTTTCGACCTTGCCATGGTTACACCTGTTGACCTGTGGCTGACGGATTTGGAGGTTGGTACTCAGTCTTCAGATGAATCTTCAAAATCTTCAGACAAGTCTACAGGCAAATCTGATAAAGCTTCAGGTAAGACTACATCAGAAGAAAGTGCTGGTTCATCAAGCCAGGGGCCAAATACCGTGAGTTTTAAAGGTTTTTCCAGAACCCTGGCCTCGATTGGGGTTTACATGTCCAAGCTTTATGATTCAGGCCATTTTGAGGAGATAAAGTTGAAAAAAGCAGTTGAGGAGGAAGCAGGAATAAAGTTTGAGTTAGTTGCCAGGTTGAAGGAGGTCACCTAAAGATTGCTCGAAAGATTGAGCCCTAGAGGAAGATTATTTCTAGCAATTTTTTTAGCAGTAGCAACAGGTTTCGTTTTTTTTCGATTTTTGTTATTACCACAGGCCAGAGCTTACGCCCAACTCAGGGAAGAACTGGCAAAAAAAGAATCGGAGTTGCAGAAGGCAAAGGCCCTGGTGACTTCCTTGGGAAAAGAAAACAAGAAGCTCGCAGAAGTAAAGAAGGAAGTCGAGCGTGTTGAGGGGCTCTTCGAAAGCGAGATCAGGGATGGTTCGGTGGTGATTCTCGTCGGCTTATGGTCTGCTGCCAGAAATGTGGAAGTAACCAGTCTGGAGCCAGGAGAGATCAAGGAGAACGAACACACTCTCGAGCTTCCATTTAAGATTGCTGCCGAGGGTTCTTTTGAAGACATCCTCGCTTTCTGCAGTGACTTGGAGAACCTGAGCAATTTTTCAGAGATCAGAAGCCTAAAGATTGAGGCAATGGATTCACCTGAATCTCCCGGTATGGTCAAGACCAACTGGGAATTTGTCGTTTACTCCACAAAAACACCGGAAGGAAGGCTTTGCTTAGAAGAACTCGCCAGGTGGAATCTTGGCAAGTATAACCTCTTCTACCCTGCAGGAGCAGTAGCTCCTCTTCCAGAACTTAGCGGTCACCTGAAGCTGCCTCCTGCGGATTCAGAAGAGAATGCATCAGGAAATAATTCGGGAGGTAAATCAGAGGATAAATCAGGTGTTAAAAGTGCGCCTCATGATGAAACCATGCTTGTCCTCAAATAGTTGGGGAGGAGGACTTATGGTGGAAAATGGGGTTTTTTTGGAACCACAAAGGCTGCTATCTCTTTGCAGGAAATTGAATTCGGTTCGTGATTTCCAGAAGGTCGCGGAAATCGTTGTTGATGAAGCGATGAAGATGGTCAATGCGGAAGCAACGACCTTCTGGCTTCTCGATGGCCAGAAAGACGTTTTGCTGCCTCTTGTGGTTCGAGGTCCCCGCGCTGATGACCTCAAAGGACTTTGTTTGCAAAGGGGTGAAGGGATTCCTGGACAGGTTGTGGAGACCAAGGAGCCGGTTCTGGTCGAAGATGTTACCAGGGAGAGCCGCTGGACTCAGTGGTTTGACTCTTCGAACGGTTTCATCACTCGCTCGATGATCGTTCTGCCTATTGTTGCTGGAGAAACGGCAATCGGTGTTCTTCAACTGGTCAACAAGCGAGGTAATGAAGTTTTTAACAAAGAGGATTTGCGAACGTGCCAGCAACTGGTAGAACTGGTTGCGACAATTATCTACAATTGTCAACTTTGTGATTATCAAGAAAGGTTCCTCGTAAGCCTCCTCAAAACAATAGCACATCTTGCCGAGACGCACAGCCAGGCAGATAAAGGCCATGGGGAAAGGGTTTGCTCCTATTCGCTCTTAATCGCCGATCAACTAGGACTTAGTGAAGATGATCGACGCGCCCTTGCTTATGCCTCCTTGCTCCATGACCTTGGCAAGCTCATGGAAGATGACCAGCAAAAGCACCCGACTGCAGGTGCTCAACTGGTATATCAGATGGAACCGAAGGAACTCGTCTACAAGGTATGGTTGGGGGTTCTTTACCACCACGAGAGGTTTGACGGGAACGGTTATCCCGCGGGCTTGCGGGGGGAAGACATCCCTCTGATAGCTCGGATCATAGCTGTTGCTGATCTTTTTGACCATCTCTACAGAGATGGGAATGTTCAGAGCTTGCAGGAGGCTTTGGAGGAGTTGAAAAGCTACAGCGGCAGTCACCTTGATCCCGTTCTCGTCGAAAAGTTTCTGGAAGCGGTTGAGAGACATCCTGTATTTCTTCTTGCCTGACTATTTTTGCCTTGTCAAAACGTAGCTTAATGTGTTTCAACTTGCCACTTTCTCTGTAGGCGATATACTTTGTGGCAAGTTGATCTAGGGAAACAGGCATTTTTGGTTTATGGTGAGGATAAATGTTGTTTACTTTTGGTGTTTTCTTAATTACTATACTCGGGTTGTGTGTGGGCAGTTTCCTGAATGTGGTCATCTACCGGCTGCCTCGTGGTCAAACTGTTGTCACAGGACGCTCTTTTTGCCCTCACTGCGGGAACATCCTTTCCTGGTGCGACCTGGTTCCTGTGCTCAGTTACCTCATTCTTCGGGGTCGCTGCCGCTACTGTGGGGCGAAGATCTCCTGGCGTTACCCTCTGGTAGAAGTGGTGACAGCAGCCATATTTTTCCTTGTTTTCCTTTACTTTGGAGACGATCTTTTTCTTCTTCTTAAATATTTTTTTCTTTCAGGGCTCCTCATCGCGGCTGCTTTCATCGATGTTGAGCACTACCTGATCCCTGACAAGCTGGTGTTGGCTGGACTTGTCGCAGGAATCATCTTCACTCTTCTGCCTGGCGACCTGGGAGTCGGGGTCGCGCTCCTGGGAGCCGTTGTTGCAGGAGGTTTTTTGTTTCTGGTGGCAGTCCTCAGCAGGGGTGGCCTGGGTGGTGGAGACATCAAGCTGGGGGCAGTTGTGGGGCTTTTTCTTGGCTGGCCTTTGGGTCCCTTGAGCATTTTTTTGGGCTGTTGTTTGGGTGGTTTTGCTGGTCTTATTCTACTGATGTTGAGGATCAAGGGGCGGAAGGACCCTCTTCCCCTCGGTCCTTTTATCGCTCTCGGTAGTTTTGTTTCTCTGTTCTGGGGCCAGCAGGTCATCGATTGGTATTTTCGATGCCTCTGGCTGTAGTTATGCAGAATTCAAGGGAACTGCCGGAGGTCAGCTTTTGGATGGTGATTGCCCTGAAGAGATCCTTTTTCGAGGATAGCCTTTTCGACTTACTTGTTTATGGTTTCATTAAGGAGTGAAAAAATTGAAGATTGTCGAGGTACGGCTTCAGGTCAAATTCCAGTATAGCGAAAATCTTCTTTCCAGGGGGTTTAGCCTCCTCGAAGTATCAGTTGTACTTCTTGTTTTCGGGGTTCTGCTGATGGGGATTGCGGTTCCCCAAATGAACCGTGCCCTCGCTGCATTCCGTCTGGAGTCTAATGCTCAGAGTATTGCTGCCGATATCCGCGAACTCCAGCAGCGTAATCTCGGTGAAGAACCTGACGAAAGCATAACTTCGCTCAAGTTTTATCCCTCTGTCGACAAGTATCACCTGAAGAAGACAGCCCATCCGTTACCAATCATATTGAAATCTGTGCAGCTTCCCGCAAGCGTGAACCTGGTGGAGGCAAAGTTTGGAAGCAGTCAGGAACTCTCTTTTTCCAAAACAGGGGCACCTTTCCCTGGTGGTGGAACCGTTACTCTTCAGGACCGGGTCTCCGGTAAGTTCAAGTACGTAATTGTGGCTGCAATTACCGGGAGGGTGCGTGTCAGTGACCAGCCACCTGAAAGCTGGGAGATTTTCTCGCCATAGCGGCAAGGAACATGTTACCGCCAAAAGGATCGGACGATGCTATCTGCCAGGGCTTTTACCATTACCTCCTGGCAAGTAAAAACCGGAGATGTGGGGTCTCCTGTCTTGTAGTCGCGGAATACCTCGATGTGGATCCCGAAAATTTTCCTTCCCTGCAGTTGGAGCTTCCTGATTTTCTGGAAGAGGTAGGTCTTTCTGGCCTTCATCACTACATCTTGATCGAAAGGAAATACTCCAATAGATGGTGGAGGAAGGGGCAACCCCTCCTCCCACCTATTGGCGATTTCTCTTCTGAGGTTGTTTCGAAATGCTGAAAAATTCTCTGCGAATTCTTTATCCAGGGGATGGTGGGGGTCGAACTCGAATCCGCAGGAGATTTCCAGGTCGTAGTGACCGCGGACGTGGCCGTGGATTTCCAGGAAAAGCTCTACTTCTTCCGCGAGGGCAATCTGTTGGTATGTTAAACAAAGCTGACGAAAGTGCGGAGTGGAGGCGCGAGAGGGGTCTTTGTTGAGGTCTACCAGTGGTTTTAACCTTTCGGCGAAAACTAAGGTTGCTCTCAGGTGGTCGGCGATCATTGTGGCGATTTCTTTGGTAAAGTAGTCGCAGCCAGGCACACAGCCATGGTGGGGCGCTGCAACAACGATTTCTTTATTTTCCCCTTTTTGATAGTAAAGGTGCTCGGAAAGCCTCACCATACTTCCTTCCTCTTTTCACCACTGAAAAAAGTGAAGATCCCAATTCCACTTCCAAGAGTTGATTGTTTCTACTCTTATCTTACCCAAGACTTGGTTTCATCTCCAAAGATTCTTTTTTTAAAAAACAAATCCTGCTTCCCGGAGTGAATTTTGGGTGCTGTAATGACTTTGCCAGGGGGAGGCGCGCCAAAATTTTGAATTCGCTTTCTGCGGGTATAGTGATGGTAGTGGTGGTAGACAATAGAAAAGAATAAAGGTATGATGATGGTTGATGGTGAAGATGGCAGGACAAAATGCTTATAAATGGGGGAAAGAATGATGTTTTCGAAAGCCGATCTTGAGGAGATTCTGCAGGTCGCCCAAAAGGGTGGAGATTTTGCGGAAATCTTTCTTGAGGAAAAGAGGGTTACCAGAATTGGGTGTGAGGACAAGAAGATCGAGCGGGTGATTGCCGGGCGCGAAGAGGGAGCCGGAATCAGGGTTTTGAAGGGGGAAAATACTGCTTACGGTTACACTAATGACCTGAGCAAGGAAAACCTGCTAAAACTTGCAAAAAGGGTGAGTGGGGCAGTTTGTGAAAACCCTGATGCCAGTGTGGTTATTAATTCCCAAAAATTGCCTGTTCCCTTCCCTGTAGAGAAGCGTCCCGACGAGGTCCCCATTAGCGATAAGGTGGCTCTCGTTCAGGTTGCTGATGAAGCAGCACGATCTGTAGATGCCAAACTTGTCCGGCAGGTCACTGTCGGCTATGGTGATGTGGTTCAGAAGGTGGTGATTGCCAACACTGAAGGGACATTTGTGGAGGATGAGCGCATCCGCACCAGGCTTGCCGTCAATGTCGTGGCAGCAGATGGTGGCGTGATCCAGACGGGATTCGAGGCAGCAGGAGGGACACAAGGCCTTGAGCTTTATGAAGAGGAAACCCCTTGGGAGTTGGGGCGCAAGGCTGCCAACCGCGCTATTTTGATGCTCAAGGCAAGGCATGCCCCGGCGGGGAGGATGCCTGTTGTTCTTTCCGGTGAGGCTGGTGGAACGATGATCCACGAGGCCTGTGGCCACGGTCTGGAGGCTGACCTCGTGCAGAGGAAGCTTTCCGTTTATGCCGGGAAAAAGGGAGAGAAAGTGGCTTCAGAGTTGGTCACTGTGATTGATGACGCCACCTTACCAGGGAAGTATGGTTCCTTCCGGTGCGATGATGAAGGGAATCCAGCGCAACGGACTGTGCTCATCGAAAACGGAGTTCTGCAGGGCTACCTCTACGATCACCTGACTGCCCGCAAGGATGGAGTGAGGCCCACCGGGAATGGGCGCCGGGAATCTTATCAGCACCAGCCGATTCCCAGAATGTCGAACACCTTTCTTGCTCCTGGTGATGCTTCTCCCGAGGAGATCATCAAGGAGACCAAGAAGGGGCTGTTCGTCGAAAAAATGGGAGGTGGTCAGGTGAACACTGTCAATGGTGACTTCGTTTTCGAAGTTACTGAAGGCTACCTGATCGAGGATGGAGAAGTGAAGGCACCGGTAAGGGGAGCGACGATTACCGGCAACGGGCCTGAGGTGCTGCGCCGGATCGACATGGTCGGCAATGACCTTGGCTTTGCAATTGGAACGTGTGGCAAAGACGGGCAGGGTGTTCCCGTATCTGATGCCCAGCCGACGATCCGCATTCCTGAGCTGATTGTCGGTGGAATTCTGGAAAAAGAAGGTGACCAGGATTGAATGGCGGGAAAAAGCTTGATGGAAGAGAACTGGTGTCTGCTGTTGTCGCCGAAGCTGTGAGAAGGGGCGCGGAAATGGCCGAGGCCTATTACGGGCGAAGTGAAGATCTGACTATCGAGGTCCGCAACGGAGAGGTGGAGACTCTCAAGATAGCTAGTGAAGAAGGCCTGGGAATCCGGGTGATCAAAGGTGGGTGCCTCGGCTTTGCTTACACCTCGGACCTCAGTTGGAATGCTGTCAAAGAAACGATAGACGCTGCTCTCGCCAACCTCCAGGTGGCCAGCGAAGACAGCTTCAACACCTTACCTGAGGCTCCTTCCAGCTATCCAGAACTTGACCTCCTCGA
The DNA here is from genome assembly GCA_001508855.1 of Thermoanaerobacterales bacterium 50_218. Classification (GTDB taxonomy): domain Bacteria; phylum Bacillota; class DSM-12270; order Thermacetogeniales; family Thermacetogeniaceae; genus 50-218. The sequence goes on along the minus strand of LGFL01000007.1, from coordinate 7,202 downwards.
CCCTGCACTGAGAAAGGTACCACTCGAAGAAAAAATTGAAAAGACGCGAGCGATAGAAAGGGCTGGCCGTTCTTTTGATCCTCGTGTTCGCCTTACTGACCGCGTCAGTTATGAGGATAGCTGGTATCAGGTAGCCATTGCTAATTCTCGCGGAGTTCTTGCTTCTCATCAGGGGGCTTTCTGCGGTGGCAGTGCTGTTCTGGTTGCCGAATCTGAGGGCGAGCAGCAGACCGGCTTTTCTTTCCAGCTCACGAGGAGGTATCACGATTTCGACCCCGAGGCGATTGGCAAAGAGGCCGCTTTAAAGGCAGTAAGAATGCTGGGGGCACGCCCGAAAGAGACAATGAAGGTTCCTATTGTTTTCGATCCCTATGTGGTCACCAGCTTCTTGGGGCTTCTGGCAACGGCCCTCACTGCCGAGGCTGTCCAGAAAGGCAGGTCGCTTTTTGTCGGAAAAGTGGGAGAAAAGGTGGCTGCCAGTGGTGTCACCATTGTCGATGATTCCCTTCTCGAAGGAGGTATTTTAAGCACACCTTTCGATGGGGAAGGGGTTCCCGGACAGCGCAAGCTTCTAATTAAAGACGGCTACCTGCGGGGCTTTCTCCACAATACTTACACTGCGGCAAGGGATGGGGTGGCCTCTACCGGAAATGCCTTACGGGCTTCTTACAAGTCAACACCTGAGGTGGGAAGCAGCAATTTCTATTTAGCGCCTGGAAAAATAAAGAACGAAGAGATTATTCGAAACACCGAGCGCGGCCTTTACCTCACCGAGGTAATGGGAATGCATACAGCAAATCCGATTTCTGGCGACTTTTCTGTTGGGGCTGCAGGAATCTGGATTGAAGGCGGAGAATTAACTAAACCAGTGCGGGGGATGGTAATAGCTGGCAACATCGTCAGGCTTTTGGAGATGGTTGATGCAGTCGGAAGCGAGGTGCGGTTTTTCGGAGGGAGAGGAGCACCTGTGATTAGGGTCACTGGCCTCACTCTCAGCGGGTAGATCATGACAGCTCGCGAAGATAAATGTTAGGTAAAGTTGAGCAGCAGTACCCAATCAGAGGAGTAAAGAAACTGCATCGGGTCTGTTCGAACAGTTAATTGCTGTGACACATTGTTATTTGTAGAGGGGGAAGAGTTTTGTTCCGGATTTTGGTGCTTCATGGGCCCAATCTGAACTTGCTGGGAGAAAGAGAAACAAATGTTTATGGAGCAGTCACCCTCGAAGAAATCAACAAGCAGTTGACAGAACAGGCAGAAGAGCTTGGTGCCAGTGTGGAGTTTTTCCAGTCAAACCATGAAGGTGAACTTATAGACAAGATTCACCAGGCAAGAGATCGCTTTGATGCGATCATCATCAATCCCGGTGCTCTCACCCACTACAGCTATGCCCTGCGGGACGCTCTTAGTGCCGTTTCTTTGCTTGTGATCGAGGTTCACCTGAGCAATATCTACGCCCGTGAAGAGTGGCGCCACCGTTCGGTAATCGCACCTGTGGTTCAGGGCCAGATCAGTGGTTTCGGTCCCCTCAGTTACTCTCTTGCCCTCACCGCGGCCTGTGAACTCCTTAAAGAAGGGGCAAAACAAAGGTGAAGGACCTGCAACAGCAGAGGCTGGAGCGGTTCCGGGAAATTCTTGCAAAAGAGGGGCTCGAAGCCTTTCTGGTCTCTAAACCGGAGAACCGCAGATATTTGAGCGGCTTTACCGGGAGCTCCGGGTTTCTCTTGATTACTCCCCAAGAGGCAGTTCTGCTGACAGATGGGAGATATGAACAGCAGGCATGTCAAGAAGCACCTGATTGCAGAATTTTGATTTATAAAGGTGAATTTTTGGAAGCATTTAGGGAAACTTGTAGCGACCTGCAGATCCGGGAATTGGGCTTTGAAAAGGACCACCTGACTTACTACATGTTCGAGCAGTTTGAGAAAAACCTTGCGAAGGTAAAGTTGCGTCCCCTCTCCGGTCTTGTAGAAGGGTTGCGCATGGTCAAAGATCAAGAAGAAATCAGGCTGATTCAGGAAGCTGCAGTGATCACCTGTGCTGCCTTCTGGTACCTCCTCGGGGTGCTTGAGGAGGGTCAGAGTGAACAAGAAGTTGCGGCAATCCTGGAGTTTTTTATGAGGAAAAACCGGGGAGGGCCACCAGCCTTTGAAACCATTGTTGCTGCTGGGGAGAGGGGTGCTCTACCTCACGGGGTTGCTACAGACCAGAAACTCAGGCGCGGTCAGATGGTTGTGCTTGACCTAGGGGCGCGATACCAGGGCTATGCTGCTGATTTCACCAGGACAGTTTGCTTGAGGAGAGTTGACCGTCGTCAGCGGGAGATCTATGAGCTTGTTCGTGAGGCCCAGGGGCGTGCTCTTGAAGTGATCAGACCAGGAGTTACCGCCTCGGAAGTAGATGGTGCAGCAAGGAGTTTTCTCCAGGAGGCGGGCTATGGAGAATTTTTTACCCATGCCCTTGGTCACGGTGTCGGGCTTTCTGTTCACGAAGAACCCCGCCTGGCGCCAGGCCAGGAGGTGGTCCTCGAGCCCGGGATGGTGGTCACTGTAGAACCAGGTCTTTATCTACCAGGTTGGGGAGGTGTTCGTATTGAAGATACCGTGGTAGTAACCGAAACGGGGTGTGAGGTCCTGACACCCGTAACCAAGGATCTGTTAATCGTTTGACCTTCTTAACATAGATAAAAAATTATTTAGGAAGGAGCGAAAGGCTGGTAGGGGAAAATGATTTCCACTAATGACTTTCGGACTGGGTTGACAATCGAGGTTGATGGGGAGATCTACGAAGTCATCGATTTTCAGCACGTCAAGCCTGGGAAAGGCGCTGCCTTTGTGCGCTCCAAGCTGAAAAACTTGCGGACAGGGGCGGTCATCGATCGAACTTTCCGGGCAGGGGAAAAAGTCCCCAGGGCTCACCTTGACCGCAGGGAGATGCAGTACCTTTATCGAGACGGTAACTCCTTCGTGTTCATGGACAACGAAACCTACGACCAGATCAGCCTCAGTGAGGAACAACTCGGGGAAAATGTCAAGTTTCTGAAGGAGAATATGAACATCTACCTGCTTACCCATGAGGGGCAAATCATCGGAGTTGAGCTTCCCAACTTCGTGGAGCTGAAAGTAGTGGATACCGAACCAGGTGTTCGTGGGGACACAGCGGCCGGTGGCACAAAGCCTGCTACACTGGAAACAGGACTGGTTGTGCAGGTTCCTCTTTTTGTCGAGGCAGGTGATGTGATCAGGGTTGACACGAGAACAGGAGAGTACCTTGAGCGCGTGTGAGCTAGCAAACTTTAGGAGGGTAAAAAATGAGTGATTTGCGAGAGAGGATTGCCTACCTACAGGGTCTGGCAGAAGGACTGAAGCTGGCTGAAGGTGATCAGAAGGACAAGATCATCAGAGAGGTCATTAGCGTCCTCGCTGACTTTGTCGATGAACTGGAAAACCTTCAGGTAGCTGTTGAGGATCTGGAAATGTATCTGGAGGAGTTCGAGGAAGATTTTGAAGACTTTGAGGAAGGGGATGAAGAGGAGTTTTTCAGTGAAGCTCCAGGAGATCAACAAGTAAAGTACATAGAAGTCGAGTGTCCGAAGTGCCATGACATTATTTGTTTTGAGGAAGACATCCTTGATGACGAAGATGTGATTGAAGTCACCTGTCCCAACTGCAATCAAGTTGTTTTCGTCAATGATGGTTCGATGCCCCTACCTGAGAGGAAGAAAGAAAAATCTGGTGATTCTGCACCAGGTGACGAGGATCTCTAGAGTCTGGCTTTGATTGTGACTTGCAGCTTCTATTTTCGCCAGACTTGCTTGAGACCCGGCTTTTAGTGGGTTCCTCACCTTGGCAGCACAAACAGGTGAGGAACCTTTTTATTTTATTTTTTCATAACCCTGGATCTGGACAAATATCTATTAATAGCAGGGAGGGTGAGAAGTGCAACAAATCGTTTCTTTGGCACCCCAGGACCGTCTGGGAAAAAGGCTGAACAACGAGGTTTTTGTCTACTTGGCTCCTTCTTTGAGGGGAATCCTGGGCAAGCTTTCCTTTTCCAGGGTCTCAGACTTGGAGGAGATCAGACTTCGTCACAACCAGCCATTGCTCTTGCGTCTCGGTGAAGATGACTTTTTTCTTGACCCTTTTGGAAATCTGGTCTCCTCGCCAGTTGCTGGTTACAAGGTAACTGCTGAGGATATCTGGAAAACGGTGCAGTTGATCTGCCAGGGCTCGGTTTATGCTTTTGAAGAAGAGTTCCGACAGGGTTACCTCACTCTCCCTGGGGGCCACCGCGTTGGCCTGGCGGGAAAAGCTGTTCTCGAGAAAGGGGCAGTGAGAACCTTAAAAGAAATCGGAAGCCTTAATTTCAGGATTGCTCGCGCCGTCCCGGGTGCGGCAAAGCCCCTTCTACCTTATGTCCTGAATTTTCGGGAAAAGGGAATCTACCATACTCTGATCATTTCCCCACCCCGTGCTGGGAAAACAACCATCCTTCGGGATCTGATCAGGTATCTCAGTTACGGGGTCCCTTCGCTGAAATTTCCGGGGATCAATGTTGGGGTGGTTGATGAGCGCAGCGAACTCGCTGCTTGTTACCAGGGTGTTCCTCAGCATGACCTGGGCCCACGAGTCGATGTCCTCGACCACTGTCCGAAGGCTCAAGGGATGATCATGCTTCTGCGCTCGATGTCACCACAGGTAATCGCAACTGACGAAATTGGCCGACCTGAGGATGTGGAGGCTCTCGGAGAAATGGTGAATACCGGTGTGGGCATCCTCACCACAGTTCATGCAGCTTGCCTTGAGGAGCTTGAAGAACGTCCCTACATCAGGCAAATCATCTCGAGGGGGATTTTCCAGAGGTATGTTCTCCTGAGCAGGAGAAAGGGACCAGGAACAATCGAGGGGATTTGGGATTCTCAAGGGAACGAGGTGTCCAGAAAGTGTTCAGGCTGATCGGTGCTTTGTTGATCATCGGAGTCGCGGGCTGGGGTGGCCTCTGGGTGGCTTCAACCTATAGCCGGCGGCCCCAACAGTTGCGGAGTTTTCAGTCCGCCTTGCAAATGCTTGATACAGAAATCGTCTATGGGGCAACTCCCTTGCCTGTAGCGCTCAAAAAAGTAGGACAGGCAGTTGAGCCTGCAGTTGGAGTGGTTTTTCAGAAAGCAGGGAAGTTGCTGGAAAAGTCCTGCGGCTACACTGCAGGTGAGGCCTGGAACAAGGCCTTAGGGGATCAAGCAGGAAGAACTGTGCTCAGGAGTGGTGATCTGATGATCCTGAAGACCTTTGGAGAGGTGCTTGGTGCTTCGGACAGGAGTGAGCAGCACAAAAATATCGTCCTTACCATTCACTATTTACAAAAAGCCGAGAGTGAAGCAGAGAAAGAGAAAGAAAAGAATGGGAAGCTCTGGAGGTATGGGGGCTTTCTTATAGGCATCAGTATGGTTCTTTTGCTGTTATAGTCAAAAGGAAGGTGGTTTCAGGATGAATGTTGACCTGGTATTTAAGATCGCTGGATTGGGGATTTTGATTTCCGTTCTTCACATCATTCTCAAGCAGGCTGATAAAGAGGAGCAGGCACAGATGCTGACGCTCGCCGGGGTTGTCGTTGTTTTGATTATGGTGGTGCAGTTAATTGGTGAACTCTACAGTATGGTGCGCTCAGTATTCCACCTTTTTTGATCAGGGGGCACAAGTATGGAAGTTTTGCAAGTCGTCGGAATTGGCCTGGTGATTACCGTCCTGGCAGTGCTCATCCGGGGACAAAGACCGGAGTTCGCCGTCCTGCTGGCTCTGGGCTTCGGAATCCTCGTTTTTCTGCTGATTCTGGACAAGGTCGGGGTCGTGATTAGCGTTTTCCGGGATCTCAGTAGGAAAGCCCAAATAGAGGATTTTTACCTGACAACTTTACTGAAGGTTTTGGGTATCGCTTATGTTGCTGAATTCGGTGCCCAAATTTGTCGTGACGCAGGTGAAGGGGCGATCGCCAGCAAGATCGAGCTTGCGGGAAAGGTGCTGATTGTCCTACTAGCACTCCCAATCCTTACAGGGATTCTGGAAGCAGTAGTTCGTCTGCTTCCTTAAAAAGCAAAAGAGGTGCCGCCTTTGCGCTATTTCCTCGTTTTTGCTGTTTTCCTCAATTTACTTCTCAACCCCGTAAGTGCCACTGCTGCTTCTGAGCTACCAGAAGAATTTTCGCCAATTTTATCGCAGCAGTTGAACAGCCTTGACCTCGAACAACTCGAAGGCTACTTGGAACAGATCGATAGAGACCTCCAGGAGCAGGTGCCGAAATTCAGTCTGAAGAGGATCTTCGAGGCTATCCGGAGCGGTGAACTCAACGTGAAAATGGAAGACATCTTCAAGACGTTGCTTGGTTGCTTTTTCCGGGAGTTATTCACCCATACATCTCTTTTGGGAAAGCTACTGGTGTTGGGGGCAATTTTAGGGATCCTCCAGCATTTGCAGTCCGCTTTTGAGGAGACCACGGTCGCCAAGCTGGCTCACGGGATTGGCCTCCTTGCCCTGCTTACCCTTGCTCTCAGTTCCTTTTCCCTTGCTGTGCAGTCAGGGAAAGAGGCGATCAGCAATATGGTTGGTTTCATGCATGCCCTGTTGCCTGTTCTGCTTACCTTGATGACTGCCCTTGGTAATGTCACCTCGGTAACTCTCCTCCACCCCCTGATCCTGGCTTCTTTGAACTTCCTAGGGGCACTGACGGGAAATATTGTTTTTCCATTGATCTTTTTCGCCGCTGTTCTGGGAATTGTCAGTCAGTTATCCGATCACTTTCAGGTCTCCCGTTTGGCTGACCTTTTCCGGGACAGCAGTGTGCTCTTGCTCGGTCTCTTTTTGACGCTTTTCATCGGTATTCTTGGCATTCAGGGTGTTGCCGGGGCGGTCACTGATGGCATCGGTTTGAGGACTGCTAAGTTTCTTACTGGGGCTTTTGTTCCTGTTGTCGGAAAAATCATGGCGGACGCTGTTGATGCAGTTGCCGGCTGTTCCTTGTTTCTAAAAAATGCGATTGGGATTGTTGGCGCTCTTACCATTCTCTTGCTGTGTAGCTTCCCGGTTCTGAAAATCCTCTCTGTGGCGGTTGTCTACAGGCTGGCGGCGGCGATGATGCAACCCCTAGGGACGCAGAAATTAGCAGAGTGTCTGCAGTTGCTCGGCAACTACCTCCTTGTTGTTTTCGCCACG
>LGFL01000056.1 GCA_001508855.1 Thermoanaerobacterales bacterium 50_218 | reverse complement strand
ATCTAATACCAATTCTGGAAAGAGATCATTCATTCGAGGGATCAGTTTTCAGTGTGAAAAAGGGATCAGTTTTCATTGACAATCTACACCTGGATTTACACCACTCGTGTTGCATATCTACAGGCACAAGCTGGATACGGTGCCACCATCTATTCTAGTTATCCGCCGATGGCTTTTGTTTCTTGGATCGTTTCTTGGGGTGACGGCCAATCAACCTCCGGTACGGCTTTTCCGTTCTCCCGCACTTGGAGTGGCCAATCCCTCCATAAGTATGCCAGCAGCGGCTGGTACACTACAATGCTGAGTGGTTATGCGATTTTAACTGATGGCACCAAGGCTGTGATCCTAAATCCGACATCTTTGGTATACGTCTACTAAGAGGGGCGGCGGAGGGGGGCCTTTTTATGGGCTCCCCCTGCTTGCCTCTTAAATATCCGGCAGACCGAAAGGGGATAAGAAAACATCTTGCTTAAGCTGATGCAGGTCACAAAAAGGTTCGGCATGGTTGAGGCCTTGAAGCAGGTAACCTTTGATCTTGAGCCTGGTGTTACCGCTGTTGTGGGGCATAACGGGGCCGGGAAGAGTACCCTTTTCAGCATTCTTACCGGCCGCGTTCCTCCCACCAACGGTAATGTGACTTTTAACGGACTTCCTCCGGCAAAGGTTCGGGCCGAATTGGGGTTTTTGGCGGAGGAACCGCCATTTTACCCTTACCTCACGGGCGAAGAGCAGGCTTGGTACTTCAACAACTTGCGTGAGAACCCTGTCAGCCGGGGCGAGATCAGGATCTTGCTGGAAAAGTGGGGCGTTCCCAGAGCAAAAAAGATAAAAGACTTTTCCTTAGGAATGAGGAAGCGCCTTGGCCTAGCCTGTGCTTTTTTAGGCGATCCCAGGATCCTTATTTTGGACGAACCTTTCAACGGTCTCGATTTAGAGGGGCAGCGGCTGCTGGAGGAGGAGTTTGCCTCCTACCGGACGCAAAACAAAATGCTTATCTTCTCCAGCCACCAGCCGGAAAGGGTTACCCTTTTAGCGGACCATCTCGTCTTGCTGCGGGAGGGACGACTTATTTTTTCCGGCGAACTGAAGACGCTGGCGCGGCAGGCGTCGCGCGTCATCTTTTACCTTTCTCCCGACACTTCCCGGCAACTGCTGCAGTTGCCGGGGGTCTTGGAGATCAATGAGAAGGGTTCCTGGATAACCGTAACGGTAGCAAAGGAAGCGGCGCTTGCCTTCCAGCAGCGCCTCGCCGAATACGGCGTTTCCCCGCAGAGCAGCCAGGTGCTGCTTCCGGAGTTGCAGGCATTGATTGATGACGCCACCGAGAGAGGAGAGGACAATGGTGCAGGCTGTACTGCGGATAATTAAAGCAGAATACCTCCGCGTGACGCGTAAACCTTTCTTTTACGTCGTTCCGATGGTGGCTTTGTTCGTGGTGATCCCGAAGATGATCCGAGCATATAATCATGCAGTCGCCTTACACAACAAGACTTTAGCCCTCCCTCCGGGGGTGCCGCCACCGCCTGGCTGGGGAGCCGATCTGACCACGCTGCTGCACTGGTTTCGCTGGGAAAACCTGCCGACCGTAGCCGGCGCCAGCCTGCTTGCCGGGTGGGGCATCGCGCTTTTCGCTTATACCGGCGCCGCCTGGTTCGGGGACGACCTGAGCACCGGCGTCATCAAGCAGGTTGCCGTGCTTCGGGAACGCTTAATGACCGTGATTTTAGGGAAGGCGCTGGCCCTGGTGCTTTACGTTACAGCCGTCCTTACACTTACCGTTCTCGGCGCAGTCATTGCAACGCTGTTTTTGCCGGACGTGCCGGGACGAGAAGTAGGCGCTTTGTTCAGCGCTACTTCCATGCGGAATATCGCTGTTTACACCGGCATCGCCCTGCTGTGGGCATTTTTCGCCGCGGCCGTTACGTTGGCCACCAACTCAGCGCTCTTAGGTGCGGTAGCAGGGATTCTTTGGGTTACGGTGGAGACGGTGACCTTAATTGCCGGAAACAGCCCGCTGCAGCTCTTCGCGGCGAAGGTGGCCCCGTGGAGCACCTGCCAGTCACTGTTAGCTTCCGCCTGCGATCGGTTTAGCTGGGTAGCTAACGGACAGCCCCACCTCTGGGTCATGTGGGTTACCGCACCGCCCTTCACGAGAACGGTTGAAGGCGGCGTATTTAAAATCTATCTGTTGCCGTTTACCTACCTGCTGGCGATGTTGGGAGTTTATTTGCTGGCTGCCGCCGTCGTGGTTCTGAAAGGCTACTGCTGGCGAGCGAGCAAATAATGCGGAGAAAGGAAGTTGCATAAGGGATATGGACCGGAAGAATCGGCTGCGTTTTTTAGTCGTGGCGGCGGCTGTCGTAGCGGTCCTGCTTTGTGCCTGGCACCTGCTTGCCAGAGCAAACAGCGCTCGCGTCTGTGAGGCAGTCGAACAGGTAATGGAAAAGGCTTATGCGGTCAAAAAATCACCCGCGGGACAGCGGATTGTGGCGAGATTAGGGGATTTTGAAATCACTTACGGAGACGTGGTGGTTATGGCCCAGGAGTTAGCCTGCTACCAGAAAAAGAAACCCGCCGGGGTTCGCCCCGTGACCCCAAAGGACCTGCAAGACGGCTTCAACGCCCTGACCGTTACCGCTCTGACCGCCATGGCGGCGGAGGACAGAGGCGTTAACCCTGACTGGAAGGAGGTGGCGGCAAAACGGCGGAGAGAACTCAAGGCCATGGCGCAAATTGGGGACGGGGCAATCCGCGGGGTGGCGCGGGTGCGGTTACGCCACCTTATGGACGATAAAGCGTATACGCTGATGCTATTCGCTGGGAAGGAAGTTGTTTCGCCAGACGAAATTCAGCGGGCGTTGCGGGAGAAGGGTTCGGTGGAAGGTGCCCGGCTTGTCCAGGAAAGGGCAGTGACGAGATTGAAAGTAACCCTCAGAAAGTACCCGCTTTTAATTTACGATTCTCGGTTTAAACGCCCGCCGTGGGAGAAAGATTTTGAATAAATCCGGTAGGAAGCAGGAGCCGATTGGCGAATTACTGATCAAAACGGCAGAGAATAAGCTTAAGCCCCCGCAATTTACCCGGTATCAGCTGGATATTAAGATATAAATACTTGCAATACTTGCTTCCCTTTGTCTCGGCGGAGGTGTGGTTGGTGGCGCACTTTCCACCCGAAAAAGGTGACTACAGCATCTATCTCTGCTCAGCATCGTGGTTAGAAGCCGCGTACGCCTGCTGCCGCGCAGCAGGTAATGCCGCCTGAGCTAACAAAACCCCCGGCATATTCTGCCCCGAATCGCCTAGCAGCCTGTGTTAGAATTGCTCTCTGAAAACTCCATACCGGCGCTCTCGCTAGAAAGACAAGGCTGGTGACCAGGACAGGACGGAAGCCGGTCTGCTTCTTACCCGTCTTTCACGCCAACTTGACCCTGAACCCGGCCCGGAAGAGCTTCATCAGGTTGTGTACACCGCAGGTGAACCGCCATATCAAGCGCACCTTGTCTAACCCCCGGAGCAGGAACTGCCGGAGACCAAATACCTCTTTGATGATGCCAAATGCCGGCTCCACCGAGGTCTGTCGCAGCTTGTAACGCTCCCGGCCGTGTTTCGTTCGCAGCTTACGCCACATCAGGTCCCGCAGCGAGATGTCTTGCGGCATCCGCCCCCGGGGTGGTTTTAACTCCCGCCATTCGTTGTGTTTGATCTTGCCCGGCGGGATGTAGGCCTCGATCCCTCTGGCGGCGAGGTATGCGAGGTTGTCCGCGCTGTAGTAGCCGGCATCGGCAGAAACCTCTTTAGGCGTGCGCCCGGTGTTTTCCTCGACCTGTTCAATTGAGGCCGGCAACAGGGGAGCATCCGCGGCCTGGTTGGAAAGGTCCGCGGCCACGATGATGCCGGTCTCGGCGTCCACACACGCCTGGGCGTTGTAAGCCTGAATGAAGGCCTTGTCGGCGTTTTTCATAATCCGGGATTCAGGGTCGGTGAAGTTCCTCTGGTCCCGGTCCCGGGGCACGGCCTTGGCCGGATCGCCTTTTGAGCGGCAGGACTTGCCCTGTTTCGCGGCTTCTTCCCGGCGCCTGGCCTGTTCTTTTGCTGCCCGCGCGCGGGCCTCGGCCTCGAGTTCCTCCCTGGCGCGCCGGATGGCCTCCAGGCGCTTCTGCCGTGTGGCTAGCTCGGCGGGGAGCTCATCGCCCCGGCGGTGGCCGTATTTCTTGTCCTCCGCCCGGTCGGTTTTCTCCATCAGGTCGAGGATCGCGTCTATTTCCCGGCGCAGCCGCTCTTCCTCCTGCTTCATCCGTCCGTAGCTCATGGCGCTGTGTTTGGAGGCGTAGGCTTTGATCTTCGTGCCGTCGAGGGATACGTGCCCGAGCTTCACCAGGCCGGCTCTCTGGGCGAGCTTTACGGTTTGCACAAAAAGGTCGCCCAGCGCCCGGTGGTGCCGCCGCCGGAAGGCGGCGATGGTCCAGTGGTCGGGTTGCTGGTTCCCCGCGAGAAACCGGAAGCCCACGTCCTCGTAAAGGGCAGTTTCGATCTTGCGCGATGAGTGGATGCCCTTGATCACGGCGTAGATCAGCACCTTGACCATCATCTTCGGCTGGTAGGGCGGTTGCCCACGAGAATCACGGTAATCATTGTAGATGGCCGAAAGGTCGAGTTGCTCCACCACCTCGTCAATAACGTAGGCCACGTGATCTTCGGGCAACCAGTCCTGCGGGGACGGCGGGAAAAGGATGGTTTGGTTGGGTTGATAAGGTTTGAATTTCTTCATAACTTACTTATTCGACGTCGAAGGCCAAAATCATGCCTGGCAAGGAAAATTTTTTGAGAAAATCTCACACAGGCTGCTAGCGTTACTCCGGAAAGGCACTACTGATATGTATGCCAGCTACTATTAGCCCTGACGGCGGGGGAGAGCGCCGCCCATACATATATTTCGGAAATGGTGCTTGTAAAAGAACATATCAAGCTTTTTGAGCAGAAGTACGGCTGTGCTTTCCAAGACTTCGAGAAAAAGGTGAAGCAAGAGGTCGAAGATTTTGTGTTATGGGATGACTACCTCGAGTGGAAGGCCTATCAGAAAAGCTTTGAAGGACTAAAAAAGAAAATCGGCGAGATAGAGCAAAAGCTGCTTGTAGTCCAGCGCCACGTTCCCCAGAAATAAAGTGCCGCCGGAGATGCGTTGCAGGTTTTGCCGTCCAGCCGCTCTTAGGTGGACGTATTCTAAACGCGAAACGGGCAAAATAGAAAGCCCGGTGCTGCCACCGGGCGAAACAAAAAGGTACTGGGGGTAAGGGCCTTGCGGTGCGGATTTACAGAATACAGCGACGCCGAGGTGGATTGCTTGGTTTCAACAACACCGTTGTGAATCACCTGGTGCCCGCCCGGGTGCGGTAGTAATACCCCGGCGCAGCGGTCACATTGGCGGCGTGGGTGACGTCAATGCTGTCATAAGCGGTCCGGCGATACCCTCCGGACACGTCCTTCCAGGTCGATCCTTCCAGTCTCTGCAAATAAACCCCTTTTATAATTCATGACTGCAACTGAGGCCCGGTTGGATTTCACGCGGGTAATTTTTTTTCGCTTTAACGAGCCGGCCGTTTTGATGCACCAGCAACATTAAGGGGAAAATTCTCCCTCCGGAAAATCCAAACGCCCGGTTCCAACCGTCATGTAAATAAAGGGGATTTTCAGATCCACGGGGAGAAGCGGCGCACGACGTGTATTAGCGGGTTTCTGCCCTGCCTCTTTCTCCAGTACCAAGCACAGTTTCATGGAACCGAAAGGCTTGGTTCTGCGTCATGGCATGGAACCCAACTAAACCTCAACGTGTACGTTTGAACCGGGACGCGCCAAAACTCACCCGTTAGCCGGTCTCGTACCAGGGAGAGGTGAAGTTTTCTTGCCTTCTTCGCCCAAACCGGGAGCGGGGGCAGGAGATTGCCAAGCGGTGCTGCTCCTGTACCATTTTCACTGCCGCCGGGGGTGGCGGAAAAACTCACGCCGCGGGAACGGGAAGTTTTAGAGCTCATGCTTGAGTGGCTGGACGATGCAGAGATCGCTAAAAGGCTTTACATAAGCATCGGTACGGCCAAAACCCACCGTTGGAATATTTACCGGAAGCTTGGAGTCAGCAATTTGCGCGAATTACTTGCCAAACTCGGCCGTTGATTCGCTTTCGGTAACTTCCTTTGGTCCTTCTTCTTCAGGGCAGGTATACCAGAGGATGCTAATCTACTGTTTTTACTGTAGAAAAATACTGTTTTTGCAGTATTTACTCCAGACCTTGAGCGGGTTATGCTGTGGTCAAAGGCGGGAACAGGCAGTTTTTGTCAGGAGGTGGTGGATAATAGAGCAAGGTCTTGAAAGAGTCGGTTCGTAGCAGGAAGGGAATTTCCGCCAAAATCCGGAGTTGACCGGGGTGAAAAGCTGCAGAAAAAATTCAAGTTTTTTACTGAAGAAAACCCGACAGATTCTCTGACAGGGGCAAATTAATCTTTAACCGAATATTTTAACCCAGAAAGGAGAGAAACAGTGCTAAGACAAACCTTATGGTGGCGTATATCTGCAATGTTAATAACGGCCGTTAGTGGCATCCTATTAGTTATCACTGCTACGAGTTACGCTCTCGAACAACTCGTGACGCCCGAACAATCCCAAATTGAAAAGATCGAGCTAAACGTTGTAGACTCTGAACAATACACCGGCAAGGAAAACATCTTGGTTAGAGGCACTTGGGGAAATAAACCCGGGGAGTTTGGTTTGATCGTACCTTCAGGTGAGGGTGCTCTAGAAGGGCCAATGAGTTTTGCAGCGGGCGGTACAGGTGAGATATATATTTTGGATCAGGTCAACTCCCGCATTCAAGTTTTTGGACCTGATGGCAACCTCCGGGATGTAATACCAATAGAGCAACGAACGGCCGAAGCAGTGGCGGTCGATGCTGCCGGGGATGTTTACGTCTGCGACCTTTGGGTCCAGCGGGAGATTGCCCTTTATCGTGACGGGAAACTTCTGCAGAAGGAGAACTTATCTCCATCTCTTAGTGCACCCCGAGAGGTATTTGCCGTGGGAAAAGATATTTTTATCGAAGACGACTTAACTGGCCGTGCTTATCTGGTAGCTTCTGAGGGTCGGATATTATCTCCTTCAGAGCAGGGAAAGGTATCCCGGCCGGGCAGGTTTGCTAAAGAAAATGCCCACTACCTTTGTGTCTCGCAGGAGGAGAATCAAGGCGTCTCTATTTTGGATAACACCGGTAAGAAGCGAGCTATTTCCATCCAGTCAAATGAGCCTGCCTTTTTAGATAGTTTTTGGCTTGATGCTGACGGTAATGTCTATTTGATTTACCAGATGCTGAAGGAATCTCCGCCGGACGTGCTCAAGTCACGATTTTCGGTCGTGAAAGTAAACATCTCCAGCGGCAAAGCTTTTCAAATCGATGTGCCTACCGGGCTTTTTACACCAAGTCGGCGTCCTTTTGTGATAACGGAAGAGGGCTCCATCTACCAGATGCAAACAAGCAATGAGGGCTTAAAAGTTGTCCGTTGGACAATGCCTGGAGGTGGCGGTGAATGATTAAAGACTTGAGAACAGTCTGCGAGAAAGGGTATCTTTTGCCGCTAACTTCTCTTCTCTTGGTATTTCTATTTGTGCCTGCTGCAATAGGTGCTCCTTATATGGACAGACACGAAATTGCAGCCAGGGCTCATAGCGCCGTAAACGGAAACTACTACTGGGGCGGTGAAAGTTGGTACCCCTTTGGAGATACCGACTCTAGCAGAACAAATGGCAAGGGGGCCGATTGTTCGGGGCTGGTTATTAAGGCTTGGGAGGTTCCTAGCACTTTTTACTACCCGTTCGAGATCAGCGGCACTCGCTATACCACTGCGGACTTATGGGGAACCAGTTCTTACTGGTCGCAAGTAACATCTCCGGAACGTGGCGACATTTATGTTCGCCACAATTTTAGTACCGGCAACGGGCACACCTTTATTTACGATAAAGACTCAGGGTACACGGCGCGTCCGTGGGCGTATGAAGCATACAACTCAACCTATGGCATTAGATACTGGATTCGCCCGGCAGAAGACCTTTCCCAATATCGGATTAAGCGGAGGGCTCTCCGCGATGATACTGGTGGTGTAATTAAGATTGATAACCCTTCTGCAGCTTATTGGAACGAGGCCACTGGCTGGCGGAATGTCTGGAATTCAAGCACGGCAAATCCAGGGTATATCGGTGACAACTACCAGTATATTTACGGCCCAGGTCAAACAAATAGGGTCTTTGCCCGGTGGACCCCAGTTATAACAGCCAGGGGGTACTATCACGTATGGGTTAAATGGGCTCCCGCGGAAAATAATGCCGATAATGCAAAATATGTCGTCCGTTATCGGAACGGCACGCTGGTTCGCTACCGAAATCAAAGGGATTCGAGTTACGTCAACCAGTGGAGCCAGTTAACTACTTCTGGGGCGCTTCCTTTTGAAGCGGGCTTCAATGTCAACAGTGGCAGCGTTGATCTTGTGGCTCGTGATCCTGGAGCAAACTACACAGCAAACGGTAACGTGGTGGCCGATGCGGTGAGGTTTGTATGGGACAGACCGGCAGACTGGTAGAGATGAGGTTTGTAACACGAGCCCTGATAGTTGTATTGGCTGCTTCAGTGGTTGGATGTATAACTGGGTGCAGGGATCGGTCACTACATCTAAACCGGTCAGGCAATCTACTTAGTTATGAAGATAAGATCTATGCCGATCTCCAGCGTACTTATCGCCTTAAGATCTACCGGCCGCGGTACCTCCCGCCCGGAGTTACTTCTGTCACCAGCGAGGTCGTAGGAACAGAGGCGCGAGTCACTTACCGGTCATCCAAAGGCTGCTTCATAGAGCTATTTTTCGGGGTAAAAGGAGACATCGGGATACCACCCGCTGAAACTATAAATGTTGCTGGTCGCAAAGCCTACGTAGCTGAAGACCGGGCACGCCGCTCGGTCACCATTGCCTGGATGGAACAGATCGAGGGGAATTGGTACTTGTACGGCCTAAATACAGTGAACCTTCCTAAAGAGGATGCATTAAAAGTGGTTAAGTCGTTATATCTTTACCGTAGAATATAGATTTGGGCTAATTGAGGTGCTTAGAGAAATTGGCGGGGGATCACCCCCGCCAATTTTGAATTTGAAAGAGCGGC
Source organism: Thermoanaerobacterales bacterium 50_218 (assembly GCA_001508855.1). Taxonomy (GTDB): domain Bacteria; phylum Bacillota; class DSM-12270; order Thermacetogeniales; family Thermacetogeniaceae; genus 50-218. The sequence goes on along the minus strand of LGFL01000056.1, from coordinate 679 downwards.
CTGTGCGCCGGCCCACAAGATAACTACCTCTACATCCTGTGCGACCCGGAACTTGTGGCGCTCAAAATCTTCGCCTGCCGTAGGTTGGGGAAGGGGAACAAGGGTCTCCCCTTCCTCGTAATTTATGCCCTGGGAGAGGAAGGGATAATGAAATGACAAGAAGAATAATATCCATCTTGTTCTTGGCTCTTGCCCCCTCTTTCGTCATAATGATGCTCGGGGGTCTCACCGGCTGCAACGGCACTTTAGGTGCTTTGAAAGAAGCAAACGATTACTCGTCGTTGCTTGGCTACGTATCGGTTGCTCAGGAGCAAGACAAGGAAGTCTGGACCGGGCGGCTGCGCCACAGCCGGGGCAAAGAAGTGATGCTATTTAAGTTCACGCCCTCCGGAGGGGAGGCAAGGCAAGAGTACGTCCTTTTCCCGCGGCGGTTTTTCGCCTGGGCGGGAAAACATGTGGCCTATTGCGGAGCAGAACGGCAGGAAGTCATCCTCGTCGATTACCAGACGCAGAAAGAGGTTTTCCGCAGGCGGTTCCCAGAACGAGTCACTTATCTTAGCGCCCACCCTGAGGAGGAGGAATTTCTCGTTGCCACCGAAAAGGCGCTTTACCTGATGCAGCCGGCGGAGGAAAGTAGCGTGCCTCGTTCCTCAAAAGCACCTGCATTTACCTTGCGCCG
>LGFL01000055.1 GCA_001508855.1 Thermoanaerobacterales bacterium 50_218 | reverse complement strand
CCGTCTGTGACAAAGTGATCATCTCCCTACCCATACTGACATTTTCTCAGACGGATTTTACCCTGACAATATCACAGACGGATCACAAATAGCCAATATTTTTCTTGACAACGTTTGTTTTCTATGCTAACATTTGAGAATGTCTATTAGGTCAGTAAGCTTTGATTGGCTGTTTTAGTTACCAGTTTTCACTATAAAGGTGAGGTGTGAACTCGTGGCTTTTCCCAAGCCGGTTCCCTCAGGACGACGCACAAGATGGAGTTTTGGGCGCATTTCCGAAGTGCTGGAAATGCCTTATTTAATCGAAATCCAGAAAAAGTCTTATGAGTGGTTTTTGAAAGAAGGCTTGCGGGAACTATTCCGTGAGGTATCTCCAATCCAGGACTTTACAGGTAACCTGGCCCTTGAGTTTATAGATTATACGCTTGGTGAACCCAAGTACTCGGTGGAAGAGTGTAAAGAGCGTGATGTTACCTACGCTGCTCCGCTCCGGGTAACGGCGCGCTTGACCAATAGGGAAACTGGCGAAATTGTTGAGCACGAGGTCTTCATGGGGGACTTCCCCCTGATGACTCCGAAGGGAACTTTTGTGATCAATGGAGCTGAGCGGGTCATCGTCAGCCAGTTGGTCCGTTCGCCGGGGGTCTATTACCATCAGGATGTCGATGCTGCTGGGAAGAAGACTTTTGGGGCGACTGTGATCCCCAACAGGGGTGCCTGGCTGGAACTGGAAACCGATGTCCACGGTGTGATTTATGTCCGGGTCGACCGCACGCGCAAACTCCCGGCAACTGTTTTGCTGCGCGCCTTGGGTTATGCCACCAATTCTAGTATTATCGAGCTTTTCGGAGACGATGAGTGCATTAAAGCTACTCTTGAGCGTGACACCACTCAGTCTCAGGAAGAAGCTCTTGTAGAGATCTACAAGAGACAACGTCCTGGTGAACCCCCAACAATGGAGAGCGCCCGCGCCCTTCTGGAGAACCTTTTCTTCGAACCGCGCCGCTACGACCTCGGCCATGTCGGGCGCTATAAGCTGAACAAGAAACTTGGCCTTGATATTCCCCTCGATGTGAGGTGCCTGACAAAAGAGGATATTATAGCTGTTGTTGCTTACCTGCTCAAGGTAATCAAGGGAGAAGGAGAAATCGACGATATTGACCACCTGGGCAACAGGCGCCTGCGTTCAGTGGGTGAGCTTCTTCAGAACCAGTTCCGGATCGGTTTGGCGAGGATGGAGCGGGTTGTTAGGGAACGGATGACGATTCAGGACCTTGACGCCGTTAAACCCCAGACACTGATCAATATCCGTCCTGTTGTCGCGGCGATTAAGGAGTTTTTCGGAAGCAGCCAATTGTCACAGTTTATGGATCAGACTAACCCGTTGTCAGAACTGACCCACAAGAGGCGCCTGAGTGCTCTTGGACCAGGAGGTTTGAGCAGGGAGCGGGCAGGTTTTGAGGTCCGCGACGTCCACCACTCTCACTACGGGCGGGTGTGTCCAATTGAGACTCCAGAGGGCCCGAATATCGGTCTGATCGGGTCTTTGAGCACTTACGCTCGGGTCAACGAGTACGGCTTTATCGAGACTCCATACCGCAAGGTTGACAAAGAGAGAGGAGTCGTAACCAACGAGATCGTCTACCTTTCTGCTGATGAAGAGGATCAGTATGTGATCGCCCAGGCGAACGAACCGATTGATGAAGAAGGCCGTTTTTTGACTCCGCGGGTCAATGCCAGACGTGGAAAAGAAATCATTGTCGTGCCGCCGAGTGAAGTAGATTTCATGGACGTTTCTCCCAAACAGGTCGTCAGTGTGGCGGCATCTCTAATCCCTTTTCTGGAACATAATGACGCCAACCGTGCCTTGATGGGGGCGAATATGCAGCGTCAGGCAGTGCCTCTGCTGCGTACCGAGCCTCCACTGGTGGGAACGGGGATCGAATCGCGGGTTGCGCGCGACTCGGGAGTAGTGGTCATTGCTGAGCATGATGGGGTTGTCCAGAGGGTGACGGCTGAGGAGATAGTGATCAAGCGAGATGACGGGACTCTGGATACTTACCGCCTGACCAAGTTTGCCCGTTCCAACCAGGGTACATGTATCAACCAGAAACCGATAGTGACCAAGGGACAGCGGGTTTCTGCAGGGGAAGTTATTGCTGATGGCCCCTGCACTTCAGGTGGAGAGTTGGCACTGGGGCGCAATGTTCTGGTTGCTTTCATGCCCTGGGAAGGCTACAACTTCGAAGACGCCATTCTGATCAGCGAAAAGCTGGTCAAGGACGACATTTTTACTTCGATCCATATCGAGGAATATGAGTGTGATGCCAGGGATACCAAATTGGGTCCCGAAGAGATCACCAGGGATATCCCCAATGTTGGCGAGGATGTCCTCAAAGACCTCGATGAAAGAGGTATCATCAGGGTTGGGGCAGAGGTGAGGCCAGGCGACATCCTCGTGGGCAAAGTCACGCCAAAAGGAGAAACTGAGCTGACTGCGGAAGAACGCCTCCTGAGGGCGATTTTTGGAGAAAAGGCGCGGGAAGTGAGGGATACTTCCCTTCGGGTGCCTCATGGTGAGTCTGGCAGGGTGGTAGATGTCAAGGTCTTCTCCCGTGATAAGGGAGATGAGCTCCCACCTGGGGTAAACCAGTTGGTTCGGGTTTATGTCGCCCAGAAGAGGAAGATCTCTGTCGGAGACAAGATGGCTGGAAGGCATGGAAACAAAGGAGTCATTTCCAAGATTTTGCCTGAAGAAGACATGCCTTTCCTGCCTGACGGGACACCCGTGGAGATCGTTCTCAACCCCCTTGGAGTGCCTTCGAGGATGAACATCGGGCAGATCCTCGAGTGTCACCTTGGCTGGGCAGCCAAGGAGTTGGGGATCTATGTGGCTTGCCCGGTTTATGACGGGGCGCGGGAAGAAGACATCGTGGAAACCTTGAAAAAGGCCAATTTACCTCCTGATGGAAAAACCGTTCTTTACGATGGTCGAACAGGAGAGCCGTTTGCTCACGAGGTAACTGTTGGCTACCTCTACATGATGAAGCTGGCTCACCTCGTAGATGACAAGATTCACGCCCGCTCTACGGGTCCGTACTCTCTAGTTACCCAGCAGCCGCTCGGTGGGAAGGCCCAGTTCGGTGGCCAGCGTTTCGGAGAAATGGAGGTATGGGCCTTGGAAGCTTATGGAGCCGCTTATACCCTTCAAGAGATTCTTACCGTGAAGTCAGACGATGTCGTCGGAAGGGTCAAGACCTATGAAGCGATCGTCAAGGGAGAAAATGTTCCCGAACCCGGTGTTCCCGAGTCCTTCAAGGTTCTGATTAAGGAACTGCAGAGCCTGTGTCTCGATGTCCGTGTTCTCTCAGAAACAGACGAGGAGATTGAGATCAAAGAAGGTGAAGAAGATGTCAGTGAGACTGCGAAGGAGCTTGATCTGGATATAACTGGAGTGAAGAGTGTCGCCAAGGGTGGCTCGAAGGCGAAGAGCCTGGCTGTTCAAGAAAGCGATGCCAGTGAAGAACAGGAAGAGGATACCGAAGAAGAGGAAAAGCTGGTACCCTACGGTGAAGAAGTCACGAAGATCGATCTTTCTGAACCCACTTCTTCTTCAGAGGCGAGAGTTGAGCAGAAGACACAGTCCTTGTTCGAAGACTTCCCTATAGATGGTGAAAAATAAGGTGGTCTTCGAAAGTTGGGAAGGGAGTGAGCGTTATGCTCGATGTCAGCAACTTTGAGCGGATCCGTATTGGTTTGGCTTCTCCGGAGCAGATCCGGGCCTGGTCAAGTGGGGAAGTGAAGAAGCCGGAGACCATTAATTACCGGACTTTGAAGCCAGAGCGGGATGGGCTTTTCTGTGAGCGGATCTTTGGCCCTACTAAGGACTGGGAATGTCACTGTGGAAAGTACAAGCGTGTTCGCTATAAAGGAATAATCTGTGACCGCTGTGGGGTTGAAGTTACCAGATCAAAAGTGCGCAGGGAGCGCATGGGGCACATTGAACTGGCAGCCCCAGTTTCTCACATCTGGTATTTCAAGGGGATCCCCAGCAGGATGGGGTTGCTCCTTGACCTTTCGCCGCGGGCGTTGGAGAAGGTGCTTTACTTTGTTTCTTACATTGTTATTGACCCCGGGGATACTCCACTCACGAAAAAGCAGTTGCTGACAGAAGCAGAGTACCGCGAGTGCCGGGAAAAGTACGGCAACCGTTTCCGCGCCGGGATGGGGGCTGAGGCGATCAAGGAGTTGCTGGAAGAGATTGACCTCGACCAGTTGAGCAAGGAACTGCGGGCCGAAATCCGGGAATCCTCGGGGCAGCGGAAAGTGCGGGCGATCCGCAGGCTGGAGGTTGTTGAGGCCTTTAGAAAATCTGGTAACAGGCCTGAATGGATGATTCTTGAAGTAATCCCAGTAATTCCTCCTGAGCTGCGCCCGATGGTGCAGTTGGATGGTGGCCGTTTTGCCACTTCTGACCTCAATGACCTCTACAGGCGGGTAATCAACCGGAACAACAGACTGAAGCGCCTCCTCGACCTGGGTGCCCCGGATATCATTGTGCGCAACGAGAAACGGATGCTCCAGGAGGCTGTTGATGCCTTAATCGACAACGGCAGACGGGGAAGGCCAGTAACAGGTCCGGGCAACAGGCCGCTTAAGTCTTTGAGCGATATGCTCAAAGGGAAGCAGGGACGCTTCCGCCAGAACTTGCTGGGGAAACGGGTAGACTATTCCGGGCGTTCCGTAATCGTCGTTGGTCCCGAACTTAAGTTCCACCAGTGCGGTTTACCGAAGGAGATGGCTCTCGAGCTGTTCAAGCCCTTTGTGATGAAGCGGCTGGTTAGTGAGGGCTATGCCCACAACATCAAAAGCGCCAAACGCATGGTGGAGCGGATGAGAAATGAAGTTTGGGACGTTCTCGAGGACGTGATCAAGGAGCATCCGGTGCTTTTGAACCGTGCTCCCACTCTCCACAGGCTTGGGATCCAGGCGTTTGAGCCTGTCCTCGTTGAGGGTCGCGCCATCCAGATCCATCCCCTTGTCTGCACTGGATACAACGCAGATTTCGACGGTGATCAGATGGCTGTCCACGTTCCCTTGTCCTCGGAAGCCCAGGCCGAGGCCCGGATCTTGATGTTGTCAAGCCACAATCTTCTCAACCCCAAGGATGGCAGTCCCGTGGTCACACCCACACAGGACATGGTCTTGGGGTGTTATTACCTGACCCTGGAGAAGGAAGGTGCTCGAGGGGAAGGAAAAATTTTCTGCGAACCTCATGAGGCAATTTATGCCTATGAAAGCGGGGTCATCGACCTCCATGCCAAGATTAAGGTGCGAAAAGATGGCCAACTTCTGGAGACAACACCGGGAAGGCTGATCTTTAATGAAGTGATTCCTGACGAACTTGGTTACATTAACGAAGTCGTCACCAAGAAGACCCTCGAGCAGATCATTGCCAAGAGCTACCGACAGCTTGGTTACAGCAGGACTGCGACCCTGCTTGACGGAATTAAGGAACTCGGTTTCAAGTATGCTACGAAAGCGGGAATCACGATCGGGATCACAGACATTACCATACCTCCTGACAAAGAGAAGATCCTTGCCGAGGCCGAGGCTGAGGTGGCGGTTGTCGAGGAGCAGTACATGAACGGACTGATTACACAGGAGGAGCGCTACGAGAAAGTAACCGGGATCTGGCAAAAAGCCACCGAAAAAGTGACCGAGGCCTTGATGAAGGTTCTCGACCCGGCAAATCCGGTTTACATGATGGCGATCTCTGGAGCCCGCGGGAACATCCAGCAGATTCGCCAGTTGGCTGGTATGAGAGGCTTGATGGCCGATCCTTCGGGACGGATCATTGATCTACCGATCAAGTCCAACTTCCGTGAGGGTCTGACTGTTCTGGAGTACTTCATTTCTACTCACGGTGCCAGAAAAGGCCTCGCTGATACTGCTCTACGCACCGCGGACTCTGGTTACCTCACCCGCAGGCTCGTTGATGTGGCCCAGGATGTGATCGTCCGGGAAGAGGACTGCGGCACCAAAGAAGGGGTTTACGTCGAGGAGTTTACAGATGGCGAAACTGTCATCGAAACGCTTGAAGAAAGGATTATCGGGCGGTACACCCTTGAGGATGTGGTGCATCCGGAAACCGGTGAAGTGATCGTTCCTGCGGATACCGAAATTACCGAGGAGTACGCTGCTGCGATTAAGGCCGCGGGGATCAAAAAAGTGTTGATCAGGTCGGTTCTGACCTGTAAGACGAGGTATGGGGTCTGCCAGAAGTGCTATGGGCGTAATTTGGCTACTGGATTTCTCGTCGATGTCGGTGAAGCTGTTGGGATCATGGCAGCTCAGTCGATTGGCGAGCCTGGGACACAGTTGACGATGCGCACCTTCCACACAGGAGGGGTCGCTGGTGAGGACATCACCCAGGGTCTGCCGCGGGTAGAGGAACTCTTCGAGGCCCGGAAGCCGAAAGGTCAGGCGATCATTGCTGAAATCGACGGTACCGTTGAGATCAATGAAGGCGAAGACAAGTGTGAAGTGGAGATCATTGGGGAAAAAGAAAAACACACATACCAGATCCCCCCGGGCTCGCGGCTCAAGGTTAAAGAAGGCCAGTTTGTGAAGGCTGGTGAAGAGTTGACCGAGGGAGCCATCAATCCCCATGACCTGCTCCGGGTCAAAGGGATTATCCCGGTGGCAATGTACTTGCTCCGCGAAGTGCAGCGGGTCTACCGGATGCAGGGAGTTGACATCAATGACAAACACATCGAGATCGTCATCAGGCAGATGTTGCGAAGAGTCAAAGTGGAAGATCCAGGTGACACAGAACTGCTTCCTGGAGGGCTTGTGGAAATTTTCGACTTCGAGGAAGAAAACAGACGTGTCCTTGCTGAAGGAGGAGAACCTGCAACTGTCAAACCGGTGATCTTGGGAATTACCAAGGCCTCACTGGCAACCGAGTCTTTCCTTTCTGCAGCATCATTCCAGGAAACCACTCGGGTGCTGACGGACGCGGCAATCAAGGGTAAGGTTGACTCTTTGCTTGGTCTTAAAGAAAATGTAATTATTGGGAAGTTGATTCCTGCAGGGACGGGAATGGCCCGCTACCGCAATGTGAAGGTTTACGAAAATGACGGTGAATCCACCGAAGACGGTGCCTCAAAAATAAATTGACAGAAGCAATTACCTGATGTTAAGATTATCATTGTGTTCTGCGTCTTCTCTCTCAAGAGGAAGAACCCTCAATTGCAGGGTTCTCCTTTTGGGGAAACCTTCTTTAAAGAGAAGGGGAGGAGAGAAGAAGTGGAAAGGCTGAAAAACGCTCAAAAAAGAGTCGTCGGAACGAAGCAGACCAAGAAAGCAGTAGAAAAAGGGATCGCTCAGCTTGTCTACGTTGCCAAGGATGCCGAGGAACACGTTACTTCTCCACTACTCCAGTTGTGTTCCGAGAAAGGTGTCGAGGTTGTCATGGTTGATTCGATGGCAGAGCTTGGGAAGGCTTGTGGAATCAAGGTGGGAGCAGCATCTGCCGCTATTCTCAGTTGATGCTTGGCTGAAAAGGAGGTGTGGGGATGCCGACGATCAACCAGTTGGTCCGCAAGGGCCGGGAAAAGGTGGAGTCAAAGTCAGCAGCACCAGCCCTGAAAGGTTGCCCTCAGAAGAGGGGAGTATGTACCAGGGTGTATACAACGACCCCGAAGAAGCCCAATTCGGCTCTGCGCAAAGTTGCTAGGGTACGGCTTACCAGTGGTGTCGAAGTAACTGCCTACATTCCCGGTATCGGTCATAATCTGCAGGAGCACTCGGTTGTGCTCGTGCGGGGAGGAAGGGTAAAAGATTTACCCGGGGTTCGCTACCACATTATCAGGGGAGCACTTGATGCTGCTGGAGTGCAGGGAAGAAATCGCGGTCGTTCCAAGTATGGAACAAAGAGACCGAAAACTGCGAAATCTTGATGAGGAGGGATGTGTTTGCCACGTCGCGGTCCAGTTCCTAAGCGTGATGTTCCGCCAGATCCTGTCTACAACAGCAAGGTTTTCACTAAGCTCGTGAATAAGGTGATGTGGGACGGGAAGAAGAGCCTAGCAGAGAAGATCTGCTACGGTGCTTTCGATATCATCAGGGAAAAAACCAAGCGTGACCCAATGGAGGTTTTTGAGGAAGCACTCAAAAATGTAATGCCTGTTCTGGAAGTCAGACCCCGGAGAGTAGGGGGTGCCACTTACCAGGTTCCTGTAGAGGTGCGCCCTGACCGCAGGCTCAGCCTTGGTATCAGGTGGCTCGTGGAGTTTGCCCGTGAGCGGTCTGGTAGGAGCATGAAAGAGAAGCTGGCAGCGGAGATCATCGATGCTGCCAATAACACAGGTGGTGCCGTGAAGAAGAAAGAAGACACCCACAGAATGGCTGAAGCAAATAAGGCCTTTGCCCATTACCGGTGGTAGAAGATGGTGTCAGCTTTGCGGAAAGGGGGGAAAGCAATGGATAAGGCAAATTCTCTGGATAAGATCCGGAATATTGGGATTATGGCTCACATTGATGCCGGAAAAACAACCACAACAGAGCGGATCCTGTTTTACACAGGGCGTGTCTACAGAATGGGTGAGGTAGATGAGGGTTCAGCGACGATGGACTGGATGACCCAGGAGCAGGAGCGCGGGATCACGATTACATCGGCTGCTACAACTTGTCCATGGCGGGGTTATATTATCAACCTCATTGACACACCAGGGCACGTGGACTTTACGGCCGAGGTCGAGCGCTGTCTGCGAGTGCTCGACGGAGTGGTGGCAGTTTTCTGTGCTGTTGCCGGAGTTGAGCCTCAGTCAGAAACAGTCTGGAGGCAGGCGGATAAATACCATATTCCGCGGATTGCGTATTTGAACAAGATGGACCGTGTGGGTGCCGACTTTTTCAGAGTAACGCAAATGATCCGCCAGCGGTTGGGCGCCAATGCTGTTCCCGTTCAAATTCCTATTGGTTGTGAGGACTCGTTCCAGGGTGTTGTCGACCTCATCAAAATGAAGGCTGTCATTTACCTCGATGACCTGGGTACCGTGAGTGAGGAGACCGAGATCCCGGAAGAACTCGTAGAACAGGCGAAAACCTGCCGCGAACAGTTGCTGGAGGCTCTTGCTGAACTTGATGAGGACTTCATGGTCAAGTACCTCGAAGGAGAAGAGATCACTGAGGAAGAGATTAAGGCAGTCATCAGGAAAGGAACAATTAGTTGCCAGTTTGTTCCTGTTCTCTGTGGGTCTTCTCTCAAAAATAAAGGGGTACAGCCGCTCTTGGACGCAATTGTCGACTACTTACCTGCACCAACAGATGTTCCTCCGGTTAAGGGTAATGACCCGGTAACCGGAGAGGTTCGGGAAAGGAAACCAGATCCTCAGGAACCATTGGCAGCACTGGCGTTCAAGGTCCAGACTGATTTCTATGTAGGGAAACTGGTTTTCCTCCGGGTGTATTCCGGAACCCTGCGCTCAGGAACAGTCGTTTACAATGCAACCAAGGGGAAGAAGGAAAGGATCGGCCGTCTGGTTCGCATGCACGCCAACCACCGCGAGGACATTAACGAGGTTTCTGCTGGTGACATTGCTGCTGCTATAGGTCTCAAAGCAACAGTTACTGGAGATACCCTCTGCACTGAAGAGGAACCACTGGTTTTGGAACCGATGCAGTTTCCCGATCCAGTTATTTCTGTGGCTATTGAACCCAAAACGAAAGCTGACCAGGACAAGATGGGAGTGGCTCTCCACCGTCTTGCTGAAGAAGATCCCACTTTCCGTGTATACACTGACCGTGAGACTGGTCAAACCCTGATTGCCGGTATGGGTGAGCTTCACCTGGAGATCATCATCGACCGCCTCTGCCGCGAGTTTAATGTTGATGCTCATGTTGGTAAACCTCAGGTTGCCTATAAGGAGACGATTACCAGGAAGGCGCGCGGAGAGGGCAGGTACATCAGACAGACCGGAGGGCGTGGCCAATACGGTCACGTTGTTCTGGAGATCGAGCCTCTCTCTTCGCGGGACGGGTACCAGTTTGAGGACCGAACAACTGGAGGGATTATCCCGAAAGAGTTCATTCCAGCTATTGAGGCCGGAGTCAAAGAAGCGATGGAAACAGGGGTCCTTGCTGGTTACCCGGTAGTAGGAGTCCGAGTCCTCCTCGTTGGGGGCTCTTACCATGAGGTGGATTCCTCGGAAATTGCTTTCAAGATCGCGGCTTCCCAGGCGTTCCGGGCTGCTGCTGAGAAAGGCAGGGCGGTTCTGCTAGAGCCGATCATGAAGGTCGAGATTACTGTTCCCGAGGAGTATCTCGGGGATGTCATTGGAGACTTCAACGCCAGACGTGGCCGCATCGAGGCTACCGAGCTTCGGGGAACACTCCAGGTGATTAAGGGGTATGTTCCTCTTGCAGAAATGTTTGGGTACGCTACGGTCCTGCGTTCCTTGACCCAGGGTCGGGGCAGTTCTGTAATGCAGTTTTCCCATTACGAACAGGTACCGCCAGCAGTTGCTGAAAAGATCCTCTGGAAGCACCAGGGGAACACTTTGAGCCTTTAGAAATTTTCAAGGATAAGGAGGAATCCAGATGGCGAAGCAAAAGTTTGAGCGTACGAAACCGCATGTTAATGTAGGGACGATAGGGCATGTAGATCATGGGAAGAC
>LGFL01000054.1 GCA_001508855.1 Thermoanaerobacterales bacterium 50_218 | reverse complement strand
ACCTTTGAATCGAAGTGGAAACAGGTAAATCCTGCCTGAGCGATATATTCCAGTCGATCGGTGGTGTCGCCACAGATATGAAGAATCGTGGGTCCCTTAATTTCACGAGTGACTTCCTGGTGGATGGGAAGCAAAAAATCGCGATAACATGCCGCGCTAACTAGATCTCCTGTGGCGTGGTCAGCGAATGTAACAACATCAGCACCTGCGTCAAATTGAGCGTTAGCAAACATTACAGAAACGCTTTTTAGTTTATCAAGAAAGCGCCGCACCTTATCAGGGTCAAGGATCGTCTTCACCAAAAAATTCTGAACCCCGTGAAGATGATAGGAAAGCGTCCAGGGCCCCATGACCTTGCCTACTAAGCACACATGGTCACCGTATTCCTTCTTAAGTATCCTTAGAGCCTCGATCACTGTACGCACCGGTGGGCGATCCAAAAAGTCATCAGGAACAACAATCTCTTCAGGGTCTTCATAAGGGTTCTCCAGCACATCAGGCATAGTGTCAATTGTACCCCAGTCAACTTTAAGCCCAAAAGCCGCTGCTTCTTGCTGAACGCTGAAATAAGGAGCAATAGTATCAAAACCCAGAATTTCGTATCCTGTCGCTGCTAGTCTGGCCATTTTTTCTGGATCTAGATGAACATCTGGGAAATAGGCACCACAGGCTTCCATTGATTCAACAGTAGCGACTGAGGTTGGATTGCCTACAGGAATGCGGTCAACCCTTTCCCGATATAGTGCTCGAAGAAACCGTTCTTTAGGAGTCATAGCACACATAATCCATTTCCTCCTTAAAAGTATGTTAGTCACAAATAGTGATGGCCTAAACAAACAGGGAAAGAATAGCAACACTCAAGAAGCCCACTATTCCCATAATTAGAGTGGTTAGCGTAACACTCCAGTAACCCTCTGAAATAGTCATGTCAGAAAATTTCACAACTACCCAGAAGTAACTTCCATTAGCATGAACAACAGTTACTGCGCCAGCTCCAATTGCCAGCACAGCAAGTTCAGGAGAAATTCCCAGCGCAGGAAGCATAGGTTTAATTATTGCCGAAGTTGTTAGAATAGCTACTGTAGCCGAACCCTGGGCAGTAACGATAAACGCAGCAATTAGGAAGGGAAGCAAAATCCCAGGCACCCCACTTCCTGCTATTAGGTTGCCCAGGTATTCCCCAATTCCTGTTGCACCAAGAACTTTCCCAAAGGAACCAGCAGCAGCGGTCACAAGTAAGATAATTGTGGCTTTTTCGAGTGCCCTGCCGACCCAGGTATCCAGAATCTCTTCATTAAGGACAGGGGTGAGGGTAAACGCAAGAGCTGTACCAATTAAAAGAGCAATTACAGGGTGACCAATAAAGGCGAGGAAATTTTGCAAGGAACTTCCCTCTGGCAGCATTTGTTTCCCGAAAGACTGCATAACAATCAGTAAAATTGGCACGACAATCGGTAAATAGGCCTGGAAAGTAGAAGGGGATTTAGTCTTTTGTGGTACTTCCTGGCTTACTGCTACTTGTTTATCCCCATCGGCAAGCCTGGGGAATTTATTGCGGAGAAACTTAGAGTTAGCCCAAAGTGAGCAAACAATTACTGGTGGGATTGAACAGAGAATTCCGTAAAAAACTACCTTCCCCAGGTCAGCTCCAAGGATACCAGCGGAAGCTATCGGACCTGGCGTTGGAGGTACAAAAACATGAGTAACCAGTAGTCCTGCCATAAGAGCGGTAGACAAACAGAAAAGAGGAACTTTTCCTACACGGGAAAGTGCTTTGATAATGGGATTTAAAATAACGAAACCTGAGTCACAGAAAACTGGAATGGAAACAATTGCTCCCGTAATTCCCATGGCAAGCACACTGCGATCCCGGCCAACTAGTTTTAAAACAGATTCAGCGATTTTTTCAGCACCACCTGTAGCTTCGAGGAATTCGCCAATAATTACACCTAAAGCAATAACAATACCAATGTAGGCCATTAACCCCCCAAAACCTTCAGTAATCAGTTTTACGCATTCCACAGGTTTAATACCGCTAAGAAGCCCGAGAATTAACGAAGTCACAATCAAAGCCAGGAAAGCGTTTAGTCTAAACTTGGAAACGAGAAGAATCAAAAATATGATTACCGCAACGACAACCACCAACAGTAAAGGCCCTGACACTTTTACACCTCCACTCAAAGTTTAAAAAAACTCATGAAGAAACAGCCTACAGAAAGGCTTTGATCATTCTTGCACAGCGCTCAGCAACACTTTTTAGAAGAATTCTCACCTCCCCAATTGACTCTTCGAGGGTCATCGGACGAGGAGTCACACTGAAGTAGGAGTCAATCCCCTGTTCGAAAACAACCTCAGCACCTTCACCAATTGCTCCCACGATGGCCAGCACAGGAATCCCAAATTTTTTTGCTACTTTTGAAACTCCTATTGGCACTTTTCCGAAAGAAGTCTGCCTATCAAGTTGCCCCTCTCCAGTAACAACCAGGTCTGCTCCTTTTTGCAGGATCGCTTCAAACCGCACAACTTCTAATACGACTTCAATACCTGACCTCAACTGAGCACCTAGAAAGGCCATTAATCCACCACCTAGACCTCCTGCAGCTCCGGCTCCAGGAACATTCAGGATGTTGACACCGATGTCCCTCTGCAGAATAAAGGCAAATCTCCTTAAAGACTCATCAAGGACTGGAAGCATTTCTGGAGTAGCTCCCTTCTGAGGGCCATAAACGTAAGAAGCACCATTAGGACCACATAAAGGATTATCTACATCCACAGCAACAACAACTGATACTTCTTTGAGACGGGGATCGAGATTACTGGTATCTATTTTTTCAAGGCTTCGCAACCCTGCCGCACCAGCACAAATTTCTTTTCCATCAGCTCCGAGCAAACGTGCTCCAAGAGCTTGTGCCATCCCGGCACCACCGTCATTGGTAGCACTGCCGCCAACACCTACAATAATTCTGGTACACCCTAAGTCTAAAGCACGTTTAATCAACTCGCCTGTACCGTACGTTGTTGTGATGAGTGGATTGCGCTCTGAAGGTGGTATGAGGTGAAGCCCAGAAGCTGCGGCCATTTCGATCACAGCAGTTTTCTCGTCACCAAGAACCCCTAAAAAAGCTTTAACCTTTCTTCCGGTGGGTCCAGTCACTTCACAAGGGACAATTCTTCCGTGAGTTGCTGTGACAAGTGTATTAACAAGACCCTCCCCGCCATCAGACAAAGGCACTTTCACAATTTCTGCCCTTGGAAAAACCTTTCTAAAGCCCGTGGCAATTGCTTCAGCAACTTCAGCAGCACCTAGGCATTCTTTAAAAGAGTCTGGGGCAATGACTATCCTCTTCATGGTTTAAAAATTACTCGTCCTTTCTGGTTTCTAATTTAGGAATTAGTATCAATAAACTTCGATTTAGACTTTGACGACTGATAATTACTTTCCTTTAGTCAAAAGGCCAATAGTGAATCTGCTCCGAGAGGTAGCGATTGTGCACTATGCACAGTGAAACATTGCTCTACTTTTGGTATTCTGTTAGTGTAAGAAACTATAGTTATCGCTTTTTGGAGAGTCTGATGAAAATGTTGAAACAAGAACTTGCTAGTGCTATTGTCAGCAAACTCATCAGTATCCTGGGGAAAAATATCAACTTAATGGACGAGAGAGGAGTTATTATTGCAAGTGGTGATCCTGCAAGGATAGGGACTTTTCACGAAGGAGCGGCTTATGTCATTAAGAGCGGGAAACCTCTTGAGATTTCTCCAAAAGATGTAGACGCACTAGAAGGTGTTCGTCCGGGTATCAATGTTCCGATTACATTGGAAAATAGAACTGTCGGCGTGGTAGGAATTACTGGAGAGCCTTCCGAGGTGCGGAATTATGCCCAGATCGTTCGTTATACGGTAGAACTTATGTTAGAGCAGGCTGCCTTGAAAGAGCAGGTTCATATGAAGGAACGTGTCAAAGAAGTTTTCCTTCATGATTTGTTGAGTGGAAACTGGGAGACAGAAGAAGAAGTGCTTATGCACAGAGCTTCTCTCATCGGCTTTGATCTCTCGATACCACGGGTGGCCATAGTTCTCAGCTTTAGTCAAACTGAAGGTTTAAACCAGATAGAGTTTCTCCGCGAGTTGAGTAATGAGATTGTTCGTTCTCCTGATAAAAGAAGTCTCGTAGGTCTTATGGGAAGCAATAGGCTCGTTATTCTTACTCCTATTGACTTGAATAGTACTCCAAAACAACAACGCCGAAGATTAGAACAACTTAGTCTTCGAGCGCTTGAGCAAGCTAAAAAGCACCGTTTGCAAGTTGTTATCGGTGTAGGCAGGTATCATCCAGAGCTTGAAGGAATTAAAAAGTCTTACATGGAAGGGCTCGAAGCCGTTAGTTTAGGGAAAATCTTTTGTCCGGAGGTCAAGATCCATTTTTTTGAAGACCTTCAAGTGGAATATCTGGTTTCTAAGCTACCTAATTCTTTGAAAAGAGCTTTCTGGAAAATGGTTCTAGGTAGACTAGTTGCTTCAAACGACAAGTATACAGAAGAACTTTTAAATACGCTTAAGAATTACTTTGAAGAAGACCTGAGTATTAAGAAAACGTCACAGCGACTCTTTATTCACCGAAACACTTTGTTTCACCGACTGAAGAAGATCCAATCAGCGACAGGACTAGATCCCACAAAATTTACAGATGCCTTCAAATTAAAACTTGCACTCCTGCTTTATCTTTACGAAAAAGAGAATCTCCCAGAGCCTACTAGGAATGAATCAACACCTTCTTGATGAATCAAAAAGCATCCAGCTGCGATCCTCTGGGAACCTGCACTATTAGATTTTCTGCAATCAAAAACAGGGCAGATTTCGAACTGCTTCAGGCATTCCCAACCAGAATTGTTGCTGTTGCCTTTCCCGGACAGCAATGTTGACATCCAGGAGTTCATAATTGCTTCTCTGAGTACAAGTTTCAGAGAGGTTCTGCGGATCGGTACTCAGGTTTTTCACAGACTTGGTGCGTTTTTTACAGTCAACGATGGTATTGTTTTATAAAGGTGTTTTAAGATAACGGAAACGGGGTATTGCTGTAAACAGTAAACCCCTCCTGGAGCACTTTTCCAGGAGGGGTTTCACTGCTTGGAATATGTTCCATTGACCAAACAGTTGTTGCTAAGGGTTCTAGGATGTCGGAAACTAGCCACAGCAAAGCGGTCAATAGTCACCAAGTATGACGAAGTCAACTTCTCTAGGATTTGTGCAGGAGAACCTGATAGATCACTGCTGCTGCCTCCGCCCGCCTCACCTGATCAAGGGGGCGGAACCTGCCGCGATAGCCTTTGATGATTCCCGCTGCTGCTGTCTGGGCAACTGCCTGGCGCGCCCACTCGGGGATCTGCCCGGCATCATCGAAGGAAAGCTGAGAGCAACCGCTGGAAAGCCTGAGGGCCCGGGCCACGATCACGGCCATCTCCACCCTGGTGATCTGGTTGTGGGGCCTGAAGGTGGCATCAGGGTAACCGCTGGCGACCCCCTTCTCCCATGCAGCAGCAACAGCAGGGCGCGCCCAGGCTGGGATGGCATCCTTGAAAGGAAGGGCTGTGTCTTTAGCCTCTGTCCACTGCAGGGCATTCTTGAGCATGGTTAAGAATTCGGCTCTGGTCACCTGCTGTTCGGGTCGGAAGCTGCCGTCAGGGTACCCCTGCACCACCCCGTTCTTCAGCAGTTCCCGCACTAAATCTTGCGACCAGTGTCCGACAACATCGGGTGGCAGGGGGATCCCAACGGTTAAGGGGATCCTCGCCTGGAGGCCGAGAAAAGTGGCCCTGATCTCTCCCCGGCCATCCCTCGAACCGGCCTGGAAACACCCGTCCTGCACCTGGCCAAACTCAGCGCTCACTTCCCAATCAACCACGTCCGCGGGGACCTCCCAAATCCGCCCGTCTCTTCCTTTGACCCTCACTCTGAGTGCGACCTCTTCCCCAGGATTAACCTTGATCTCAGTTGGGGTCACCTCGAGGGAAGCCAGGTCTTCCTCCCCGATGACCCTCACGGTGAACCGCTCTCTGACGCCCCTGCATTCGGCCTCAATCACCGCAGTGCCGCCTTTTTCCGCCCTGAAGGTGTTCCCCTCAAACGTGCCGCAGCCCTGGCGCACCCACCAGGTGACTTCCTCTTCTGCTACCTGGCAGGGGTTGTAGTATCTGTCATAGCCCTTCACAGAGTAGGTGTAAGGGAGGCCCGCGAGAACCTCTGCTGGTCCCCGAATCACCAGACCTGCAAGCTCCCCCTTTGGTGCTGTCGAGAACACGCCGAGGGCATCAGGAACCGGGCGCTGGCTGCCCTGGGCCGGCTTATTCACCAGAACCGGCTCCTCCTCACCGAGCGGCCTGGCAACCAGGCTCGTCGAACCCCCGCCATCGAGGTTGAGGGCTCGCCAGACTCCCAGCCTCTCCACGAGGAAGTCGGCGAGTTCTTCCTGGGTCATCCCCCGGCTCTCACTCCCTCCCTCGACAGCGACGAGGTACAACTGCTTCCCGTCCTTCGAAAAGCCCACCGCAGAGCGGGCGAACTTCCCCTTGATGTTCTGGCTGAAAGCGGCGACCCGCTGCCCGTTTTCCACGAGGAGGGCCTGGCCACCGACCGCGGTCTTGATCTCCTCACCAAGAGGAGTAACTTCGTAACTGACGGATACCGCAGAACCGGGAGGGCAGTTCTCCAGGAGAAAGCGGGCAGCCTCTCCGTGCCCGGCGAGAACAAAGCCTTCTTCCGGGATGGGCACCCCCGGCTGGTCGACCCTGACCTCCCGAACACGGCCGTTTTCGACGACAACTTCCACCCAGCCAGGCAAATCCCCCGCAGCGCCCCGGCTCAGCGGGCCCCACACCGGGGTGTAGAGCTGGAGGCGGTCCCTGTCAGAGACCTCAGTGCCATCATTTTCTTGGACACTATAGCGGGGCTTGTTGATCCCGGAGAGGGGAAACCTCTTTCCGTTTTCCGCTTCGACGAAGCCCTCGAAGTGGAAGACCTCAATCGCGGGACAGCGCTCTTTGGTAAGGGCAAAAGCGTAAAAATCGTTTCTGAGCATCGGGCTCGTCAGCAGTTCCCCAGCGCGGACGGTAAAACCGAGCGGGTGTTTGCCCTCCTTGAGGTGGAAGAAGTCACCATTGATGGCAGCAACAGCGCCCTCGCGGCGGGCCATTTCCAACACCGTGGCTGCTCTGGTGAAGGTCTCCCCATCAGCCCCGACCATCGTCTCCAGTTCAACGTAAGGGTTGCCGAGGTCGATGTGGAGGGCGTAGACCTTCAAAGGGCCCTGATCCGTTTCCTGGACGAATTTGAGCAGGGTCACCCCAGAAGCGACGGGCTCGGCAGAAAAATCCTCCTCAAGGACGTGGTAGGCTGCCGCTGCCGTCGGAAAGCACAGCAAAGAGACGCCCAGGCAGAGAATAAGGAAAACTGTCAACAGCAAGCCCGGCAAACCCTGCCTGGCAACACCCAGTCTCAACACCATCTCCCTTTCCCACCCTTTTGCTCTGCCAAAGAAGCGCCATCGGAGAGCTCCAGATTATTGTCGTGAATATAGTAAACCTACCGCAGCCTTCTGTCAACAAATTGCCAAAAAGGAAATCCCAAACGAGTGGAAGAATATAAACCCAAGAACTTCTGATCGAAAGGAGGAACCTGGCCAGAAACTGCCAACAGAGAGAACAAAGCAGCACACCATTCACAGACAGCGCGTTTTGCACTTTTGTGCACCTGCTTCTGCAAAAACTGAAGTATAAGGGCATTTTCCTGGTCAGGGAAAAGTCGATGCTTCAGTTGATCGATGTCGGCAAGCAGTCGGTCGATGCTTACCGGGAAATCGTCGGTGAGGAGGCAGTCCTCGAATTGAAAAAGCTCGCCGAGCCCCTGAGGGGCCTGCGCCTGGCGCACGTCAACGCCACTCCCTACGGGGGCGGGGTCTCCGAACTCCTGCGCTCGGTCGTCCCTTTGGAGCGCGACCTTGGGATCAATGCCGACTGGAGGGTGATCTCGGGAGACGAGAAGTTCTTCAACGTCACCAAGAAGTTCCACAACGCTCTCCAGGGGATGGAGGGGCCGCTGAAAAAAGAGGATGAAGAGACCTACTTCGTCTACAACATCCGCAACGCCCAGCTCTTCGACACCGAATACGATGTGGTGATCGTCCACGACCCCCAGCCTGCGGCGATCCGGGCGTTTTTCAAGGCCTTCCACCCTAAAAGCAGCACCAAGTGGGTCTGGAGGTGCCACATCGACACTTCCCAGCCCAACCCAGCCTACTGGAACTTTTTAAAGGACTTCATCGATGACTACGAAGCCGTCGTTTTCACGATGCCGGAGTTCGTTCCCCCGGACTTCAAGCACCAGAAGATGTTCTTCATCCCCCCGGCGATCGACCCCTTAAGCCCCAAAAATCTCCCTCTCCCCGAAGACCTGGCAAAAAAGCTGCTCGCCTGGCTGGGGATGTATCCTGAAGAACGCTTCATCACCCAGGTCTCCCGGTTCGACCCCTGGAAGGACCCCTTTGGTGCAATTGAGGTTTGGAGGATGGTCAAGAAAGAGTTTCCCGACCTCCACCTCGCCCTCGTCGGCTCGATGGCCCTCGACGACCCAGAAGGTTGGGAGATCTACGGGAGGATCATGGAAGTCGACAACCAGGAGCACCACCTCCACGTCTTCACCAACCTCACGGGGGTCAGCAACATCGAAGTCAACGCCTTCCAGAAGCTCGCCAGTGTCGTCATCCAGAACTCGATCCGTGAGGGGTTCGGGCTGGTGGTCTCCGAAGCCCTCTGGAAGGAAACACCGGTCGTTGCCGGCAAGACCGGAGGGATCCAGATGCAGCTCGCCGAAGGTGGGGGCTTCCTGGTGTCGAGCATCGAGGAGTGCGCCGAGCGCGTCATCTACCTTTTGAAGAACCCTGAAGAGGCAAAGATCATCGGCAGGCAGGGAAAGGAAGGTGTCAGGAAGAACTTCCTGATCACCCGCCTCCTGAGGGACGAACTGCGCTGCCTGGCATCAGTGCTCTAAAAAGGGACTCACAGGATGTCCAAGAAGAAGACGGCAAGCCCGAAGTAAACAGCCATGCTCACAATATCGGTGAGGGTGGTGATAAAGGGCCCGGAAGCAAGAGCAGGGTCGAAGCCCAGCCGCTCGATGACCACCGGGAAAAATGAGCCGAGAACAACGCCAACGAAGATGTTGATGCAGAGCGCGGAGCCCAAAGTCAGGGCGAAGGGAAGACTCCCGACCCAAAAGTAGCCGACGAGCGAGAGGAGAGTACCACAGATCACCCCGACAGCCAGGCCGACCTTCGCCTCCCTGTAGACAACCACCCAGAGCTTCCGCTTGTCGAGGCTGCCCGTGGCCAGACCGCGGACGACAACAGCCAGCGACTGGGTAGCCGCGTTCCCAGCCTCACCTGCCATCACGGTGATGAAGAAGGCCAGTGCAGTCAACACCTGAAGGGCGGCAGAAAACCTGTCGATGACCTTTCCGGCGAGGAGTTCCCCGAAGAGAAGGGCGATCAGCCAGGGAAGGCGGAGCATCGCCCTGCGCCAGAAGGATGCCGTCGCCTCCAGGTCCTCCGGCTCCCCACTGCCCGCCAGCTTGTAGATGTCCTCGGTGGCCTCTTCCTCGAGGACATCAATAATATCGTCAACTGTGACGATCCCCACCAGCACCTGGTCATCGTCAACAACCGGGACTGCCAGAAGGTCGTATTTAGAAATCACCCTCGCCACTTCCTCCTGGTCTGCCATGACATTGACGGAGATCACTTTTGTCCGCATGATTTCTTCGATCAGGGTATCTGGGGAGGCGACAAGCAGGTCCCTGAGGCTGAGCACCCCAACCAGTTGGCCGCGCTCATTGACCACGTAGACGTAGTAGATCGTTTCTGCGTCTGGTGCTGTCTCCCGGAGGACTTCGATCGCCCGCTCAACGGTGATGTCTTTCCTGATGGCCACGTACTCGGTGGTCATGATCCCGCCGGCGGTGTCCTCCGGGTAAACCAAGAGTTCCTCGACATCAGCCGCATCCTCGGCTTCCATCATTCCCAGGAACTTGCGCTTTTCAGCATCAGAGAGCCTCCCGATGATGTCAGCAGCATCATCGGAAGACATCTCCTCGAAGATGTCAGCAACCCGCTCGGCACCGAGGGATTCGAGAATAGGAGCCACAAGGTGGGGATCGAGTTCATTGAGGACCTCGGCGGCAAGCTCGTTCTTGAGGAGGGCGAAAACCCGAAGCCTGTCCTCGGGCTTGAGTTCAGCAAGGACCTCGGCGAGATCGACAGCCTGGAGGTCATTGACGAGGACGGCGAGGTTCTTCGCGTCATTGCTTTCGAGAAGCTTCTTCACCAGGTAAACAAGGCCGTTGAGTCTCTTTTTAGCCATGGTCTGGTGCTCCTTTCCGCCGGGGCCCCAGCCAGGCTAAAAAGGGCACCCCGGCCTTTATCTGCCACAGGATAATCTAGAGTCAGGGTCTAGAGAAGACACTTACTTTCAACCTCCAAAAAAAATAACCCCCGAGGGGGCGTCAGTCTCGTAAAACCCTTTATTTAAGCTACCAATTCTTGCTCCCGATGTCAAGCTAAAAAGTTCTTTCATAGCCGAGGGAGCGCAGGACTGCCAGGTCGTCACGCCAGTCCTTTTTCACCTTCACCCAGAGGTCGAGGTAGACCTGGTTCCCAAAAATCAGCTCCAGTTCCTCACGGGCCCGCTTCCCGAT
>LGFL01000053.1 GCA_001508855.1 Thermoanaerobacterales bacterium 50_218 | reverse complement strand
GGAGGGCTGTTTCTCGGGAAGAGGCGGTGGAAGAGATCAGGAGGAATGCGGGAACCCAGTTCGACCCTCACCTCGTCGAGGTCTTTCTCAAGGTGGTGAGCGATATATAAAATTGCAGGAACGCGCTTTGTGCTGGCGAATATTGTAATAGGCAGCAAAAAGCTGTGCTTTAGGCTTTGCTTTAGAACTGTGCCTCAGAGTTTTCTTTATTGAGCTATTTGTTTGAGGGAGTGAAGAGGTGGTCCAGTTTAAATACCTTAAATACTTTATTGGGCTCTTTCTTGTACTTTCTTTCGCTCTTTGTCCCTGTCTTTCTCTGGCTGGAGCCGCGCCTGGCTATTCTGCAATATTTACGGTCGGTTGCCCTTCATACACCGTGGATGGTCAAAAACATGTTATGGACGCGGGGCCTTACATCAAAGACGGCCGGGTTTTTGTTCCGGTCCGCTACCTGGCCTATGCCTGCGGTGTAGCTGAAGAAAGTGTGATTTACGAAAACGGCACCGTTTACTTGATTAAAGGCAATACAGTAATTCAACTGAGCATAAACAACAAAGTAATGGTCGTAAATGGATTAAGCAAATCTATAGATGTGGCACCCGAGTTGATCCAGGGCCGCACTTACTTACCGGCCCGCTTTATCGCGGAAGCGCTTGGCTATGCAGTGAGTTGGGATCCTAGTGCTCAAAGGGTGTTAATCGTCAGTCTGGGAGATGAAAAACCTGAAGAGCCGCAGCGACTTTCAGTCAGTGAAGTCATTGAAATTGCTCAGCCTACTGTCGTTCTAATACAGACAAACAGGAGCCAGGGTAGCGGCTTTTTCTGGTCATCAGACGGTGAGATAGTCACCAATGCTCATGTTGTAGCCGGGGCCTCGGAAATAGAAGTGACGACTTACGAAGGTAAAACATATCATGGTCGAATAGAAAAACTGGATGCATATTTGGATATTGCCATCATCAGGGTCGATGGAGACTCGTTTCCGTATATTCCCTATTACAACACCGAGGTTCAGCGTGGGGAAGAGGTTGTTGTTTTGGGTAATCCCTTAGGTCTCAGGAATAGTGCTTCAAAAGGCATTATCAGTGCGATCAGGGATATCGGTGAGGTAGAACCCGATAAGTCTGGGATAACAATTCTTCAGACAGATGCGTCTGTCCTTCCTGGAAACAGCGGTGGCCCTATGTTAAATATGGGTGGCGAGGTAGTCGGGATAATTTTTGCCGGGGTAGGGGAAGGCTTGGAATTGAACTTTGCCTTACCAATTGAATATTGCCTTGCCGTAAGGGCAAAGCCGCCGTTCGGTGTCGAGGACGACTTTCTTCTCTACTTGGAGCAAGACAAAAAATGGGCAGAACTGTATAACCAGTTTATCGAACTGACAGAAGAAGTAATTGCGGCTCTTGAGAACGACAACCTCGCCATGGCAATTCAGTGCCAGAACCTGATTCTGGGCATTCTGGATGAATTGCGGCAAGAAGTAGGTTCCTATTACCCCCAAACTCCAGAGGTAGAAGATCTTCGTACGATCTATCTGGATGCCCTGAGGAATTATTACACAGGAAACCTCAAGCTTTTGGAAGCACTACAATTCTTAGGTCCTTGGACGATAACGCAGTCGAGAATGGCTTTTTCAGAAGCAGAGAGATACATAGATGTTGCCAACCGCCTGTTGGAAGAGTATAACCGGGAAAAGTGGGACCTCTACCAACAATTTATCTCCCTCGACTAACATATTCATCTGATGATAAGAACTGGCACCCAAGATTTGCTTTTATTTTGCAGGAAAAATGGCAAAATTCGCCGAATGGCAGTGTGGCCAAACCCATTTGTCCGCAACATCCTGGACGCCTGCCCCAAATTTCTGCAACGCGAACTGCACGAGCTGCTGCGGTTGATCTTCGACGCACCGGACCTGGCGACGGCGTGCCGGCTTATGGACGAGGTGTTCCGGGACTATGCCGATCGGGCTCCCAAGGCGGTGGGAGGGCTGGAAGTTGGCTTTGAGGATGCCATGACAGTAGTGGCCCTGCCAGAGCGGTATCGGAAGCGACTTAACCAGGAGATCTGGCGTCGTGAACGGGTAATCCAGATCTTTCCCAACGAAGAGTCCGCACTGCGTTTGATTGGGTCGGTCCTCATGGAAATCGAGGTGAAAAATGAAAGCGCCTCCGCCAGGAAGACTACCGGCAAATATCATTATCGACCAATTGTTGCCACCTGAAGTACTTGAACTCCCGGAAGACCTGGCCAAGCTAGACGCCTGGCTGGGTTTGGACTTGTTGTTTGCTCAAATTCTTTGTAAAGCTCACAAAGAGAGATTTGTTTGTATTTGGGCACTAGGGGTTCACCTCCAGTGTAATTTCTGCCAAGTATTTCGAAGACTGAAGGAAACCCTGCTAAAAAACGACAAAACTCCTTATTTTCGAGGTTTTTGGTTTTTCAAGGAGCTAACAAGGAGCTAACAATAAAGGAAAAAGGAGGTGGTCTGGCAAAAAGCAGGCAAGACGTCAGAAAATGAAGAGTCCTACCAATAAAGGAGAGGAGGAAGATGCATGCGGAAAGCCGTTTTTTTATTAGTGCTGCTGTTGGTCCTGGCAACCGGAAGTACAGCATGGGGTGTCGTGTCTGAAAGGGAAGAAGTCTCAGATAGCATATTGACCCGCGGCAAGTTTGCCGTCATGCTTGTGCAGGCCGCCAATATGGGGGCGATACAGGACGAGGAAGCGGCGGCGAGATTGCTGGTTGAAAAAGGGATTTTGCGTGGGTATCCCGATGGAGACCTCAAGCTTGACAGGGGTATCACCCGGCTGGAGGCTACGGTTCTGGTGGGCAGAACGCTGGGGTTAAAAGACGGCATCGAAATTCCTGAGTGGATGGGCGCTCCTAAAAATGAACTGCCACAGGGGCACTGGGGCTATGACCTCTACGACTGGATCAGCCGGCTGGGGCTGGTGGAAGGCGACGCCTATGATGTGCTGACCGAGGCCCAGGGAGCCGAGTTTTTGAGTAAAGTCTTTACCTCTGACGCCAGGGCGAAAGATGTTCTGAACAAAGTTAAAGAGAAAGAGCGGGAATTGAGGGAGAATTCTGGAGTGCGCACCGGTGTGGAGTGCAGCATGAAGATGATTGCCCGCCCCGGGGTTGAGGGTGCCGAGAAAATTCCACAGGTAGAAGGCAAGGCGTATACCGTTCAGGAAATGGTTTGGCCGGACAGGATTCACCAGACCACCACGGTTTCCATGAATATTCCCGGGGAGGAACAGCAGGAAATTACTTCTGAGATGTATTTCGTGGACGGCAAGATGTACCAGCAGATGCCTGATCCTGACACCGGCGAACTCACCTGGTATCGTTACCCGGAAGACATGCTGCCCAACATCGGCGTCACAGAGTTAATTATAAAACAGGCCGCAGAACAGACGCAGGCTGTACCTCCGGAACTGGAAGAATTCATTCATTATCAGATGTTGGGCACCAAAGAAATTGACGGTGAGGAAGTATATGAAATCGCCTTTTACGGGCGGGTGGACGACTTTGAAAGGTTCGTAAAGGCTGCTATGAGTCGGTTTGGCAGCGGCGAACAGTTGCAACAGTTTGTAAATCAGGCTGCACAGATAGCGGGACAAATGCTGGATTCCATGTCTTACTGGGGGATTCAATATGTGGATGTGGATGAGTATGTGACTCGTGGTATGCAATCCGCTTTTCTCATTACTTATGCCGAGGAATTTGCTGGAATGTCTATGCCGATAGAGGCAATGGAAATGACCATGGAGATGGAAGAATACGAGTTCAGCGATGAAATAAAGATAGAAGTGCCCGAAGAAGCTCTGAACGCACCTCTGCTGCCATTTTTAGAAGGAGTTGAAGAACAACCGTCAACGGAAGAAGTGCAGGAAGCGCAAAAAGGCGAATGGTGACAGAACGGGCGCGGGGTGTTTTTCTGGCGCCAGTGATTGAAGCCGCGCTGAGTGCTCAAACGGTGAACGCCCAAACAAAGCGGTACTTCCGGACTTGGAGGAAGCGTTGGGCTTTTTGAGAGAAGAGCGACTCTCGGTGCTGGAGACCTCCTCTGGTTTTGGACTCGAAGGACCCTTCTGAGGCGTCTGGCTTCAGAAGGGCGCTTCTTTTTTTTGAAAAACCGGGAACACAAGATCAGGGATACAGAAAAACCTTAGACCCTGCGAAGTGTCGCGAAAGGGCAATTTTTCCAACCTGCAAACCCTTGATTTTCAGGGTTTTTATTTTCCTAAAACCTCCCAATTGCGATCTGAGGGTATATGATGCCCCGGCAAGTTAAACCCCCTTTAAAACGCCTTCTGGAGGGCCACGCGCATTCCCGGCCCCGCGAAACTCCAAAAATCGAGGGCTTTCGGGAATCCCAAGACCGCGGCCCGACAGAAACGGACCTTCCCTCTCGGCGGGCGCCGGCCTCCTTGCCCGCTCTTTTTTTGTGGTCTTCCCCCTGGCCACCCCATCTGGAGTCTTCCCAGGGGGCAGCGGTCGGTCCCTTAACCCTCAGCATTGCTGACAAGCTCGACAGAGTGGCAGGACAAATAAACAACATAGACGCCAATGTTTCGCTCATCTTGCACGTATCAGGAGCGCTTGTAGCAGGGCTCGCTGCTGTGCTTTGAGAGAGAAGGCAGCCTTCCCTACCTGTCTATTTCTCTATCTGGCATGTTGGGAAGGCTGTTTGTTTTTGGTTCTCCCAGGACTGCTCCTTAAAGAGCAGGGCCTGATGCCCCTGCATGCTGCTACCAGAAAACAGCACGAAAAGGAGATGACGAAGTTGATCAGGGTTGCTGCGGAAGAATTTTTGAAGACCCTGCGCATCGATGATGTTGATCAACAAGTTACCGTTGCCAAACTCGGCGTATCTCCCCACATGAGGCATAAAGGCAACAGTAGTAACAAAAGCCGAAAAGGACATAATGTCCTTTTCCGAAGCCAAGCAGTTCTCCGGTAACGACAACGATTTCGCCACCGGAGGAAATACCACAGTTCTCTTTTGGTGGAGTGGCTTGAAGGGCTTCTTCACCGTCCGACCCTCAAAAACTACTGCAAAACTTCGTCAAACCTACGGCAAAACGGCAGAGAAAGGGCAGGAAAAGAACAGGGTGACCAGGTGGCCACCCCGTCATAACCCCAAAAAGTTCTCTATCTCTAACCGGCAGTAGTTCGTTCCTCATAAAGAATGGTTTCACCGCAGTTTTGCCGTTGAGTGCCCTAACGCCTGCCGTTATCACTTTTTCACGCTGCAATTTTCAAAATTCAAAATATTTTGCTCTCTGGCAAAAGTTTTTGCGTCGGGGTGTGTGGGTGAGAAGTTATCGCCGTGAAATTTTCTTTGCTGAGAAGTGAAAATATTGCGAATAGGGAGAATTGTCGGCAGCCTCCTGAAGGATTTTTGAATCTTTTGGCGAATTGTGTTTCGTAGTGTGCTACAACTTGTGTTTCGCTCTTTTTCCCATGCTGGCCAGCTTCCCAACTGGGCTTGCCTTTTCGTGCGATTCTCGGACGTCTTCCTGCGCCAGTTTGATGTAGCGTTTGGTCATGCCCAAAACGCTGTAGCCTAGTATCCTCTGCACCGAGAAAGCATCGGCACTGCCGTGCAAAAGCTTAATCGCCGCTGTGTAGCGCAGGAAGTAGGGAGTGGCCTCAATGCCCGCTTGCCTGCAGTATTTTCTAAAACGCTTGCTCCAGTATTCGCTGCTCAACTGCTTCCCGTTTTCCGAAGCGAACAGGGGAGTGTCGGTGCTCCACCAACGCGGCTTTGCTCTCAAGAGTTGACCTATCGCTTGGGCAGTTAGAGGCGAGATAGGCAGCGTCCTTCCCTCCGCGTTTTCGTCAACTATGGCCTGACGTAGATTTCCCTTACTTCGATTTTCACGTCCTTCGGGATAACCTTCAACATCTCCCCCGGCCTTATGCCGGTGTCAAGCTGCAGGAGCAGCATGCAGTAGTCTCTCAACCCCGCGTAAGTATTCCCGTCCGGCAGTTTCAGCAACTTCTGGACCGATTCCAAAGAACGGTCTATCGCGGGAGACCGTTTACCGATGGATAAGGCGTGTCGAGGCTGCTATGTACTCTGCTCTTGCGGACCGCCCGCCGCGAAGGCGAGGGTGATGGCAGATGATGGGCCGGAAAATACGCCAGTTCTCCCTGTTCTTTGGTTGCTGGCACAGCCTTATCCCGGAAAACCATAGATCTAGCGCCAGGTAGAAAAGGTGGTTGAGTTTTCGTTCATCCGAGAGAAGGTAGCCCATTTATACTCTCATACTGGGCGGCCTTCCATTGACCCTGAAGTGCTTATCCGGATACTGCTTATAGGTTATTTTTACGGCATTACTTCTGAACGCGAGCTCATGGAGCAGATCCAGGTCAACCTGGCTTTCCGGGAATTCATAGGGTACGAGCTGGATGAGGAGATTCCCGACCATTCCACCCTCTCGAAGAACCGGCATGGGCGTTTCAAGGGCACTTCTGTCTTTCAGGAAATTTTTGATGAGATTGTTCGGCAGTGCATTGCGGCAAAATTTTTGATGAGATTGTTCGGCAGTGCATTGCGGCAGGTCTGGTAGCCGGCAAGCACCTTTCGTTTGACGGCACAGTTATTCAGGCCAACGCTTCCTACGAGTCTATGGTGCCCAGGCGGGTGGTTGAGATGTCCCCTGCGGAGTACATCCAAAAAATCGAGCAGGAAAATCCTGCGGGTGCTGGAGGTGGAACAGGAGCTGCAATCAACCACCGACCAGGAAGTCGTGCAAAAGGAGAGTATCGGCTTTACATAGGCAACTGACGGGTGACTTTTTGCTACCGTGTTGATCTGCAAGAAGTACGTATTGCGGAGATAGTCCATCGGAGTGCTGCATGTTCCAGGTAATACAACTAGCGTTGATAGTGAATTTTAGGAAGTGGCTTTGCCGAGAAAAGGCAAGCCTTTTTTGTTTTAATGTTGAGGGTGCGGAGGATATGTTAAAAAGTTTTTGCCTAAGACAAATTTATGAACCATTCGTAATTATTCGTAATTATTACGGAGGTTTTGCTGAATAAGTTGTTTGAATTGGGAGTCAAAAATTTATAACATATTTCAATTTTTTACAATTGTAAAAAATGCTTTGCTGTTTTACCATCTCTAAGTAAAGTTACGATCCTAAATACTTAATATTAATAAATACCGCGGAGAGATGCCACGAGACCTAGGGAATTATTCCATTGGATGCCGAGGGGGTGGAAAGGAAGACGGGTAGTTCTTTGGTCTAGAGGTAGAAGTTATTTCTTGACTTGTGAGAAGCAAGTTGCTAGTAGTCCTGATTATTTTCCTAGGTTATTTCGGATGTTTTTATTGAAAGGTAGTATCGACATTATAGCCTGTGAGTGCATTTGCTCGAAAGTGGTACGGAGATAAAGGACGAGACGATATCTAAAGAGGAGAAAGTTTTGAATTGCTGTTTTTAGCCTAATTCAACCTGATAGTTGGTGGAAAGCCTTGTTGGTCAAATTTGCGGATAAGGAGGTTTCAAAAAGTGGATGAACTTACAAGAGCAGTAGTTCAGTTAGAAGAAAACCAGGTCATAGAAATCGTTAGAAGAGAATTGAAAAAAGGCACACCTGTAGAGGATATTGTAGAGAGATGTCGTCAGGGTATGGAAGCCGTTGGCGAAAAATTCAGCCAGGGTGAGTATTACCTCCCAGACCTGATCATGGCAGGTGAGATATTCAACTCAATTTTGGAAGTTTTACGCCCAATTATGGCCGAAGCTAAGACGAGAAAACTGGGGAAAATTGTATTGGCAACAGTAAAAAATGATATTCATGATATAGGAAAAAATGTTTTCAAGGGATTTGCTGAAGCAAACGGCTTTGTGGTACATGACCTCGGAGTAGATGTCGATCCTGAGCTTATTGTTAGTACTATCAAGGAAGAAAAACCCGAAATTGTGGGCTTGAGTTGTCTCCTTACTTCAGCATTTGATTCGATAAAAGACACAATTGAAAGGATCAAACAAGCAGGTGTTCGCAACCAGGTTAAAATTATCATCGGGGGCGCACCGGTTTCTGAAGAACTCAAGAACTGGTCAGGAGCTGATGCATTTACTCGAAGTGCTGCAGAAGGTGTGAAAATTTGCAAAGAACTACTTGAATCTTGAGTTTGAAAAGGAGGTTGATGTTAAATGAACCAGTGCGAAGCTGCAAAGTTGTACGAAGAACGGGTAAATCGGATCATCAAAGCAATGCAACTGGAAGAACCGGACCGGGTTCCCTTGATCCCCCCAGAGGAGGGTTTTTGGGTTTCTTCATACGCAGGGTATTCAGTTGCCGATGTCACCTATGATTACTCTTTAATGGCTGCTGCTTGGGAAAAAGCTTTTGATGATTTTCCTGAGTGGGATGCTGCTTATGCTCCTTTCTGTGTATGGTCTGGACCCATGTTTGAGTTTGCGGGAATTACCCAGTTTGCCCTTGCTGGGAAAGATGGATCTGCACAGAAGATGCACCAGTGGAAACAAGTGTCTTGCATGTCGGCAGACGAATACGAGGAATTAATCTCCGATCCCTATAAATTTATTCTTGAGAAAATTGTCCCTCGCCGCTGTCGGGAATTGGCTAAGCCTTACCCAGTGAATGCAATAGCATTTAGCAAAGCTTTTCTAGAATTTTTGAACTGGCTTGAGTTCTGGGGTAAAAAAGCTGAGGAGTGGAAAAACAAATATGGGATGCCTGTTTTAGCAGGAGGATTTACAGAAGCTCCTATTGATTTCTTAATGGATCATCTGCGTGGTTTTAAAGAATTATCACTTGATTTGAGGCAGTTGCCGAAGGATACTATTATTCGCGCTTGTGAAGCATTACTTCCCTACATGATAAAATGGGCAACAATAGGGTCAAGACCGGCTACTTTTCCACCAATCTTTATTCCTTTGCACTTTGCTCCATTTATTTCACCTCGTGATTTTAAGGAACTTTACTGGCCCACATTTAGAAAACTGGTTTATTCTCTTGTCGAACTAGGGTATAGTGTTATTATCTATTGCGAGGCTGACTGGACGCCGCATCTGGCTTATTTGAAAGAGCTTCCTAAGGGGAAGGTAATTGCTCAGTTCGAAACAATGGATATGAAAAAAGCTAAAAGGTTGGTTGGAGATACTGTTTGTTTGATGGGGAATTTACCCTACGATTTACTCGTCTACGGAACGAAAGAAAAAATCGAAGAATACACAAAGAAGTTAATAGACGAAGCTGGAGCAGGCGGTGGCTTTATCATGTCGGCGAATAAGATTTTCGGAGAAAACGTAGATCCGCGGTTGATGAGGTATTGGTGTGAAGCAACTGTGAAATACGGTACATACTAGATTAAGGAGGGTTTGCCGCGATGAATGATAGAATTCCACCGATTGTTTCGGAATATTACAGACCTTTAACAGATATCCCAGAGGGTGTTATTGGTGATGTTATGGCCCAGAAATGGAATACAATGGAAGATCTGGTTCTATCATTTGTTTTGTATTTAGTATCCTACTAGCAGTAACCAGCAAAAAACGATTTTTTTGGTTTCGGGGTCGGGAAAACCGACCCCTCGGAGTTTTTTTCAGAAATACCCGTTGGTGAAGATATTGCTTCCGGCTGAAAATACATAGAGGAGGGACGAATATGCTCATTATTGGGGAAAAATTGAATAGCACCATTCCTGAGGTGCAGGAGGCTATTAGAGTAAAGGATAAAAAATATATTCAAGATCTTGCCCGCAAACAGGTTGAAGCAGGCGCTGAGATGCTCGATGTAAACACAGCGATGGTCGAGAATGAAGCTGATAACATGGAATGGTTGGTACTTACAATACAAGATGTTGTAAATGTTCCTCTTTGTATTGACAGTACTAATCCTGATGCTATCAGAAAGGCCCTGCAGGTTCACCAAGGGAAGGCTATGATCAACTCTATTTCGCTAGAAAAACAAAGGCTAGATGGAATCCTTCCACTAGTACTCGAATACGGCTGCTCTGTAGTTGCCCTTACTATGGACGAACAAGGTATTCCTGATACCTCTGAGGAAAGGATCCGGATAGCAGAACAACTTGTGGAGATTGCTGTAAAGAATAACCTTAACTTAGATGATGTTTATATCGATCCCTTAGTGCTGCCGCTTGCCGTAAACAGTAGAAATGCGGTTACATTTTTTGAGAGCCTTGCAGAAATCAAGCGCAGGTTCAAAGTGCAGACAATTTCTGGCCTCAGCAATGTTTCTTACTCCTTGCCCAAGAGAAGACTGATTAATCGGTACTTTTTAGCTGTCTGCATGAGTCTGGGTCTGGATGCTGCCATTCTCGATCCTCTTGACAAAAAACTGATGACTGCTGTTGTCACCACTAACTTATTGTTAAACAGAGATCCTATGTGCAGGAAGTATCTCCAAGCCTACAGAGCAGGAACTTTGGAGGAATAATAGAAAGTTTAGTAATAGGGAGGATTTCTGTGAAGCGCTGCAAAGTCACTTTTCAGCCGGGGAACAGAAAAATCGATGTTCCTGCGGGAATGACCCTCAAGGAAGTGATCAACACTGCCAGGCTGGACTTTGACTTTCCCTGTGGTGGAAGAGGAAAGTGCGGGAAGTGCAGGGTGAAGATTTTGGATGGAGCAGGGCAGCCGACTCCTGTGGAGGAGAAGCACCTTGAGCGGGAGGAGATCGAGCAGGGTATTCGGCTTGCCTGCATGACCGTAGTTCAAGGAGATCTGGTTGTTGAACTACCTTACCAGGAGACACCCAAGCACAAGATTCTTCTGGCCACGGGAGAAAGGGACATCAAGCTTGACCC
>LGFL01000052.1 GCA_001508855.1 Thermoanaerobacterales bacterium 50_218 | reverse complement strand
TCCGGGACTTGTTGTTAATGATGAGGTCAAGTGCTTCGGGCGCATTCCCAGCAAAGAGGAAGTCAAGAAGTGGCTTCAGGGTAAGTAACCAATGAAGTGATTCTGTCTGTGAACCGGTAGTTTTTGAAATGCCGGCATGATCCCGGTGGTGAACAAGTTTAGTTTGGAGAATTTTCTTCAAGGAAAGAGGAGGGAGAGCGTGGAGAAAGGGTCTGGATGCGGGTGCACCTGTGAAGGAGGAAAGGTTCTCATTTTTGCCTGTTCTGGGGGCTCCAATGCTGGGCAGATAGCCAACATGGCTGCGATCAAACTTGATGAAGAGGGTTGTGGCCGCTTTTACTGCCTGGCAGGAGTTGGCGGAGGTCTTACTGATATGGTGGAGTCAGCCAGATCGGCGGATAAGCGTGTGCTCATTGACGGCTGTCCTATTGGCTGCGGTAAAGCGGTATTTGAACGCGAAGGCCTCCAGGCAGACGCTTATGTGGTTGTAACCGAATTAGGGATTAAGAAGAGGCATGAGTTTGCTTTTTCCGATGAAGAGGTAGAAAAAGTCGTTGCCGCGGTCAAAGAGGGCCTGGGCAGGTAAGCCCCGGCCTTTATTGCATTTTTAGAAATCGCGTGGCCACAAGCTGTTGAATCCTTAATGAGGTTCTTAATGGGAGGGATTTTTTAGGGAGGGTCTGTTGTGGGGGTCTATCTGAATAATGCGGCCACATCGTGGCCAAAGCCTGATTGTGTCTATGAGGCCGTAGAGCGGTTTTTGCGCCATTATGCTGCAAGTCAGGGGAGAGGGGTTTATCGAAAGAGCAGGGAAGCCACCACTATTATCGAAAACTGTCGTCAGGCAGTTGCTAGATTGTTTAAGATTAGGGACCCTTCCCGGGTAATTTTTACGAAAAATTGCTCTGAGGCCCTAAATCTGGCCATTAAGGGATATTTGCGCGTGGGTGACCACGTGATTACCAGCAGTATGGAGCACAATTCTGTCTGGCGCCCCTTGAAGACCCTGGAAAAGAGAGGAATTATTTCTCTGACTGAAGTAAGGTGCAACCTTCGCGGAGAAATCAGTCTAGATGATGTCAGAAAGGCTATTCGACCCGAGACGCGGCTCCTCGTTTTCACCCATGCCTCAAATGTTACCGGAACGATTTTCCCGCTCGCTGAGCTCGCCGAAATCGCCCATTCCCACAATGCTTTGCTTTTGGTTGATGCTGCTCAAAGCGCAGGCGTTGTTCCCATTGATGTTGAAAGTTTGGGCATTGATCTCCTGGCTTGCAGTGGACATAAAGGACTCTTGGGACCACAGGGAACTGGTATCTTATACATTGCTCCAGGGATTGATCTGGAACCACTGATAGAAGGGGGAACAGGAAGCAACTCTCTTTTTCCTTTCCAGCCCGAAGTTTTGCCTGACCGTTTTGAAACAGGGACACCAAACGGCCCCGGGCTGGCGGGCTTGGGGGCAGCAGTTGAATTCGTTTTAAAGATTGGTGTAGAGGCCATTCGTAAGAAGGAGGTTCAACTAACAGCCTTTTTGCTTGATCATTTAAGTAAAATTCCTGGTGTAATCATCTACGGCCCTTGTAATCCTGAAGCTCAGGTGGCGGTGATTTCCTTCAATATTCAGGATGTTAACCCTGAAGAGGTGGGCACTGTTCTTGACGAGGTTTATGAGATCATGGTGCGGACGGGGCTTCACTGCGCTCCAAGAGCGCATCAGACCATCGGGACACTCGACAGGGGAACTGTAAGGGTGAGTCCCGGATACTTCAACACTGAAGAAGACCTCCAGTATTTTCTTGATGCTGTCAGAGAAATCTCGCGAAAGGCTGGTCACCCGAGTGGCAGGAGAAAATCAGCAACAGCTGAAGCTAAACAGTTTGTCAAAGGGTATCAGATCCTTCAGGCCGCACCTTGTTTTGCCGATGCCAGGAAAGTTCGAGTGATAGCCTCCCTGACAGATGATATCGGAGAGTTGTTTCCTTATTTGAATGCTGTGCTTAAGGGAAATTACCAACAGACGGAAAAAAGTTTTACTTTTTCGTATGAAGGCAGTCCCGTAGTTCTTCAGCCACGTCAGGTAATTCTCGGAAAGATGGAGAGTGTGGAAAAAGCTAAAGAAGTCGTTGAGCAGGTTATTAAGCTGCTCAATAAGGTAGCGGATTCTCGCGATAAGATTAAACCCACCACAGAGCCCCAAGTCCAGTTGAGCCCTTATCTTCTCTACAAATATTTGCCTAAGACAAACTGCAAGAAGTGTGGGGAGCCCACATGTCTCGCTTTTGCCACAGCAATAATTAAGGGGAGCCGTGAAGTGGAACATTGTCCGGAGCTGGGGGATCCTTCGTTTGCAAAAGAGAAGGAAACTATTGAGAGGTTGTTATCTGAACATCTGGAGGGGCTCCTGCCTGCTGGGGAGGAGTTGCTCTTATGAAAAAAATTTTCATCGTTTTGGAGCCTGAGGAATTAGTTAAGCTTCAGGATATTCTGCTGGAGCACGATACTGAAGAAGCGTGGAATTTTCTCCAGTTCACGCTTTGGCCAAAGATTAAGAAAGAAATCAGTTGCCTGGATGGGCGAAAATAGAATGTGAGGGGGAAAAAGCACAAATGATTAAAGATTATACCCTTGAGTGGAAATATCTACCTTGTCATATTGGAACCCAGTTGTTAGTTGCCAAGATTAAGGCTGACCAGGACCTTTCAGAACTTTTGCCTTACCTCAATGCTGTTGCTGAAAAGGCCAGATACCAGCCTAAATTTAACTGGCTGAGGTTTATCTTCCGGGGATATCCTCACAAAAGAGCGGCCAAGTGGACTGTAGCGGTTCAGGGCAATGAGATTTCCGTAAGACGCTTCAAAGATAAAGAGCAAGTAAAAGAGATCTGTGCTGAACTCATTAAATACCTCAACGACATCGAGCAGAAGAAGGAAACAATCACACCGAGCTATAAAGAGTGGGAACAGCCCCAAGCTATTGAGATCTACAAACATCTTCCAAAGACTAATTGCCGAAAGTGCGGGGAGCCGACATGCATGTCCTTTGCTGTAAAGCTAGCTCTAGAGGAAGTTGAGCTTGACGATTGTGTGGAGTTAGATAAGGATTCGGAAGCCTACTGCCAAATAAGGGAAATGATCGAGTAAATAGAGGAAAAAACTTTGGTGTTGAGGTGTTCCCAGAATATCTCGTGTGAGTTCGAAATCCGAGTGGCTGGAGGAGAAACTTGGGTGTTGAGCTTAAAGGGGTGATAATTTTGCAGAACTGTTTTCAATGTGCTTTAGGGAAGCCTTTAGGGGAGGGCAAAGGGGTATATTGTCATAAGTTCGGGAGATTGATCCCTCCAGAAGATGCTGGTAAAGAATGGGGTTGCAACTATTTTACTGAACACATTCCTGAAGAAGGTTTTACCTCTTTGCAGTACCTGCTCCTCAAAGAGAACGAAATCGCCAGTAAAAAGTGACGCCCTCCGGTTTAGCCATCCTGGAGGGATGGATAATTTTTGCCTCTGGCACCAAAGTTGAAAGTGGCCTGTATTGAGGGTCACTTTTGTTTTCCATAGTCGAAACACTCTTGTCTGAAATTTGGTAAAATAAATAAAAGTGGCCATATTAAAAAGTGGAATAAAAATGAGACACTCGGAAAGGAGGCGTAAAGGCCTGGTCTAGGTTTTTGGAACCAGGGTTTCCATGATTCCATTACGTGATAGCACAAGATCGCGTCGTTTTCCTTATGTCAATGTGGCCTTAATCGCACTAAACGTAATCATTTTCTTCAAAGAGTTAACTCTGTCTCACCAGGAATTAAACCAGGTTTTTTACGTTTTTGGAGTCGTTCCAGCGAAGGTAAACGCTCTGCTGAATACTGGTGCGCCACTTATTCCGCTGTTTGTTCCATTTATCAGTGCCATGTTTCTCCACGGGAGCTGGGTGCACATCATTGGCAATATGCTTTACCTCTGGATCTTCGGAGACAATGTGGAAGACCGTTTGGGACACTTCAATTACCTTATCTTTTACTTGCTTGCTGGGATTGCTGGAAGTGCTGCCCACATCATCACCAACCCCGGTTCCGAGGTTCCGATCATTGGTGCCAGTGGAGCAATTGCTGGAGTTTTAGGTGCCTATTTTCTTTCATTTCCCAGGTCGCGGATTCTTACCCTTGTTCCTTTGCTCTTTTTTATCACGATAGTTGAGGTGCCTGCCGTGTTTTTCCTCCTGTTCTGGTTTGTGATTCAGCTTCTCAACGGGATTACTACTGCTGGTGTTGCTGCCAATCCTGTTGCTTGGTGGGCGCATGTGGGGGGCTTCCTTGCTGGAGCGATTCTTATTAAACTATTTCCCGATAAAAGAACAAGTTATTTTTGACCCCAAAGATGGAGAAGCAGACAGCAGAAAGCCTGAACGGTCTCCTGCAAAGAAAAAACCCCGCGAAGAAGCAGGGTGAAAAGTAATACTAGCAGGGATAAATCCCTGCTGATTTTTTTCACAATCGCATTACACTCGCACTACTCGGCCTTTTTGTGTCTGTCCCCAGAGACTCCAAAAACCTCGAAGCCTTGATTTTACTATTTTTGTATTTGGCTGCGGGACCAGGATTCGAACCTGGGCTAGTTGATCCAGAGTCAACCGTGCTACCGCTACACCATCCCGCAGCACACTTTTAGTATAGCCAGATTTGAACCCCTCGTCAAGTGAATGGCTATTTAATTTTCTCGGCTGCTAATGAAGTCAATGGCTCGGGAGAGCCTCTGAATTGTTTTTTCTTTCCCTAAGAGCACCATCATCTCAAACAGTCCTGGACCCATTGTTCTTCCTGAGAGTGCCAGCCGTGTGGGATGAATAATTTCGCCTGTTTTCACCCCGATCGCCGCACTCAGCTCCCGGTAGGCCTTTTCAACGCTTTCGAGATCAAAGGAATCCAGTTTTTCCAGGCATTCTTTAGCTGCTTTAAGTATTTCGGCGGCGCCTGGTTGTTGAAAGTGCTTTTGGACTCCTTTCTCATCGTAGGAGAAATCGTCTGTAAAGAAATATTCAGCAGCCTCAGCGACTTCTTCCAATGTCTTTACTCTTGTCCGCACCAGCCCCACAACTTCTTTGATGTAGTGGTAAAGCTCCTCAGAGATCTCCTCTGGAACAAGTTTTCTCTTTTGCAAAAAGGGAATTGCTAGCTTGGTGACTCGGTCTAAATCTGCTTCATTGAGGTAGTGGCCATTGATCCAGGTCAATTTTTTGATATCGTAAATCGCTGCCGTTTTGGCTACCCGCTCGAGGGAAAACTGACGCACCATCTCGGAAAGGGAAAGGATTTCCTGCTCACCCTCTGGAGACCAGCCTAAAAGAGCGAGGTAGTTGAGGAGAGCCTCCGGCAGATAGCCCTGGTCTCTGAACTCTTCTACTGATGTTGCTCCGTGGCGCTTGCTTAGTTTGCTCCGATCAGGGGCCAGAATCATCGGGAGATGGGCGAAAGCGGGAAGGGGTTCCTCCAGTGCCTGGTAGATTAGAATCTGCCTGGGTGTGTTCGAAAGATGTTCTTCAGCTCGGAGAATATGAGTGATCTTCATCTTGATGTCATCGATAACGCAGGCGAAGTTGTAAGTGGGAATTCCATTTGATTTGATGATGATGAAGTCGTCTAGGATCTCGTGGTCGAAAGAGACATCACCCCTGATCAGGTCGTTAACAACCGTTGTCCCTTTTTCTGGGATGCGAAACCTGATCACGGGCTTCCTTCCTTCACGTTCCAGCTTTATTCGTTCTTCCCGAGAGAGGTGGCGGCATCTGCCGTCGTAGCGAGGTGCCCTTCCTGCTGCGAGAGCCTCTTGGCGGCGTTTCTGGAGTTCTTCAGGGGTGCAGTAGCAGTAGTAAGCAAGACCACGTGCCAGCAAGTGGTGGGCGGCTTTTTCGTACTCTTTCAGCCTTTCTGACTGGAAGTAGGGGCCGTAAGGGCCACCGACTTCAGGTCCTTCATCCCAGTCAAGTCCCAACCACTTTAGTGCGGAAATGATTTCTTGAGCGGATTCGATTGTGGAGCGTTCAAGGTCAGTGTCATCGATGCGAATGATGAATTTGCCTTGATGATGGCGGGCAAAGAGCCAGTTGAAGAGGGCTGTGCGAGCACCTCCAATGTGGAGGCTTCCTGTCGGACTAGGTGCGAAGCGGACCCTTACATTGCTCAATATGTTAATCCCTCCTTGTGACAGCCGTGCTGAGCAGCTATTTTTGCGGTTCTGTTCTTACAAAGTATACCACACTTGGTCCGAAAAAAATACCCGCGGCCGCTGTTCCCCCGGCCAAGTTGCCGGGATGTATCGAGAGTGCTATAATGGGAGCAAAGATTTTTCCTGCTGGATGGGTTCTCAAGAGAGGTGAACGAGGTTGGCAGAAGAATATACTGCAGGAGCTTACGATGTAATCGTTGTTGGGGCAGGCCATGCAGGCTGCGAAGCAGCTCTGGCAGCAGCTAGGATGGGATGCCGGACGCTTTTGATCACCCTGAATATTGATTATGTTGCCCTAATGCCCTGCAACCCTGCTGTCGGCGGCCCAGGGAAGGCGCACCTTGTCCGGGAAATTGATGCTCTTGGGGGCGAAATGGCGATTAATACAGATAAGTCTTTTGTTCAGATGCGGATGCTCAATACGGCCAAAGGGCCTGCGGTCCGGGCGCTGCGTGCCCAGGTCGATAAAGTGAGATACCGCCGGGAAATGCTGAAAACCCTCCAGAGGCAGGAGAACCTCGACTTAAAGCAGGGGGTTGTCGAAAAGATTGTTGTCAACGGCAACAAGGTTGCGGGCGTGGTCACCCAAACAGGGGCCAAATTTCAGGCTCGCGCTGTGGTCCTAACTACGGGAACGTATCTGCGTGGCCGGATCCTTATTGGGGAGCTTTCTTATGAGGGAGGTCCCAATGGGCAACTGGCTCCTGTTGCTCTTGCGTCCTGCTTAAGAGACTTAGGTTTTCAAATCGTCCGGTTCAATACCACCACACCGCCCCGGGTTGCTAAGAAGTCTGTTGATTTTTCGAAAATGATCATCCAGCCGGGAGATGAAGAACCGCTGCGCTTTTCTTTTCTTTCGAAAAGAGAGAAAACTCCCCAACTTCCATGCTGGCTAACATACAGCAATGAGCATACCCACGAAATCGTCAGGAAAAACCTCCACAGGACACCAGTGATCTCGGGAGAGATTGAAGGCTATGGACCCCGTTACTGCCCTTCTTTTGAAGACAAGGTTGTCCGCTTCCCCCAAAGGAAAAGGCATCAGATCTTTCTTGAGCCAGAAGGTTGGGATAGTGAGGAAATGTATGTCCAGGGGTTTTACACAGGGTTGCCGGAAGAGGTCCAGGAAGCGGTTTTGCGGACGATTCCAGGTCTAGAAAATGCGCAAATCGTCAGGGTTGGCTATGCCATTGAGTACGACTGCCTGGTCCCAGCTCAGCTTGAACCAACTCTCCAGACAAAAAGCATTCAGGGGTTGTTTACTGCAGGGCAGCTGAACGGGAGCTCAGGCTATGAAGAAGCTGCTGCTCAGGGAATCATCGCTGGGATTAATGCTGCTCTTTATGTTCAGGAGAAAGAGCCTTTAGTTCTGAAGCGCTCCCAAGCTTACATTGGGGTTCTCATCGATGACCTGGTGACCAAGGGAGTTAGCGAGCCTTACCGAATATTAACCTCCCGAGCGGAATACAGGCTACTGTTAAGGCAGGACAACGCTGACCTGCGCCTTACGGAGATCGGGAGAAGGATTGGTCTCGTTTCTGATGAGCGCTACCAGGCTTTCCAAGAGAAGCTGCACCTCCTTGAGCAGGAGAAAGAATGGATCGAGCAGACCAGGGTGAAGCCAACAGAAGAGGTCCAGGAGTTTCTGGCTAGAAAAGGTAGTGCTCCGCTCAAAGGAGGGATTAACCTCAAAGAGCT
The DNA here is from genome assembly GCA_001508855.1 of Thermoanaerobacterales bacterium 50_218. Classification (GTDB taxonomy): domain Bacteria; phylum Bacillota; class DSM-12270; order Thermacetogeniales; family Thermacetogeniaceae; genus 50-218. Next base: position 3,181 of record LGFL01000052.1, on the reverse strand, counting down.
TTTGAAGCGTCCGGAAATTTCCTACTCTGACCTCATGGAGCTGACCGGAAGGCAAGACGAGGTTCCCCAAGAGGTTGCCGAGCAGATCGAAATTCAGGTGAAATTTGCCGGTTACATCGAGAAGCAGGAAGCTCACGTGGCGAAAATGGAGAGACTGGAGAAAAGAAAGATTCCGCTAGATTTTGACTACTCGCGGGTGAAGGGCCTTTCCAGTGAGGCCCGGGAAAAGCTGAACCTGATCAAACCACGGACTCTTGGACAAGCCTCGCGGATTCCTGGGGTTTCTCCTGCTGATGTCTCTGTGTTGATGCTCTATCTTGAGCAGAAGAAGAAGTGTTCTTAAAGCAGAAAAGAATTTTTCTTCCGGTAGCATGAGGGAAAAATTTGCGGGGGAAACTATCTCTAGAATGGTTAGTTGAGAAAATCCGTGGAAGGGTGATAGCACTGGACAGGAAAGCTGATTCGCCCGGGCCGCCGTGGGGCTGGCAGCCGAGCCTGAAGCAGATGGCAGAAGAAGTGGGGGTTGATTTTGATGTTTTTCTCGCGGGGATCAAGAACGGTTTTTCTGACGAAGAAATTGCTGCCGAGGTTGGTGTTGGTCCTCGGGTGATTGCCCGCTTGCGCGAGCATTTCCAAAAATTTGGGATCGATTCTGTGATCGGACAGGACTAGGAGAAACGAAAAACAGAAAAACGGAAAGTCCTCCTATGGGAAGGGGAGAAACGGTTCATGTGAGCAACCATCTCAAAGGGGCTGCTTTCGGGTAGCCAAGTTGGAGATCGGGTGTTGAGGGGAAAATGGGAGGAAAGCTATGGGGGCTGCCGAAAACTTTAAAATCCATTTTGAGCTTCCCCGCTCTTACGAAGAAAACGAGATTGTCCTAATGGTTCGCAATCCTTTCTGTCTTTTTGCCTACTGGAATCTCAGCACTGAGGTGCGATACGTGATCTCCAAGCACTTCAACCGGGATTGGGAAAGCATTAGCTTAATCCTGCGGCTCTACGAAATTGCTGATAGCGGGGTGGCAAGGTGTGTGCGGGAGGTAGGAGTTGCTCCCGAATCCCGAAAGTGCTATTTCGATAATCTCCAGCCTGGTCGCTCCTACTATGCCTCACTAGGGATTAAAACTCCAGAAGGAGAGGTTCACCAAGTTCTCCATTCTAACCGCATTGTTACTCCCTCTATTGCTGGCATTCCTATCTGGAAAAGAGCAACTGTCTCCGCAGAGGAGGTCTCCAAAGAGAAATATTATGGTTATGAAGAAAGGTTGGATTTTTTCTCTTTCTCTTGAACCTTGTTGATAGGGTGTGGAACCCATGTCATCAGGTTACCTGGCTCTGGTGCTTCATGCTCACCTTCCTTATGTGAGACACCCTGAGTGTCAGACCGCTGTTGCTGAGAGGTGGCTTTGGGAGGCTCTTACAGAAAGCTATATTCCCCTACTCCAGACTTTTTTCCGTCTTGCTGATGAAAAAATTCCTTTTCGGATCACCTTGTCCCTCTCACCCCCACTTATCTCCATGCTTGGTGATCCTCTTTTGCAAGACCGCTACTGGAAGCATCTGCACCTCTCGTTGGAACTGGGGGCCAAAGAGATCGCAAGAAACAAGGGTAATCCTCAGCTAAAGAATCTTGCCGAATTTTACCTCGAGCGTCTGGAGGGGATCAAGAAATTCTACGAAGAATGGGGACACGACCTGATCAGTGCCTTCCGTCGCCTCCACCGAACAGGCCATATAGAAGTGATCACAACCGCAGCTACCCACGGTTATCTTCCCCTGATGGTGACTGAAGAGGCAAGAAAAGCCCAAATAGCTATTAGTGTTGAGTCATTTGAAAAATGGTTCGGGTTTTCACCAAAAGGTTTCTGGCTTCCTGAATGTGGGTATAAACCGGGAATCGAGAAGATCCTTGGAGAATTCGGGATCAAGTATTTCATTGTGGAGACACATGGGATTCTCCATGCTTCACCTCCACCGAAAGACGGGGTTTATGCCCCCTTGTTGACTTCTTCAGGTGTGGCTGCCTTTGGGAGAGACCCTGATTCCTCGCGTCAGGTTTGGAGTTCCCGTGAAGGATATCCTGGGGATTTTTGCTACCGCGAGTTTTACCGCGATATTGGCTACGAACTCGACTACGATTACCTCGCTCCTTATTTGCCAGGAGATGGTGTCCGTGTGGATACTGGGTTTAAGTACTACCGGATTACTGGCCCTGGTGAAGAAAAGCAGTATTATGACCCTCACCTGGCTATGGAAAAGGTTAGAGTGCATGCAGGTCACTTCCTCTTCGCTAGAGAAAAACAGATTGAACACCTGAGCTCACACCTCTCTCCAAAAAAGCCGATCATTGTGGCACCCTACGATGCCGAGCTTTTTGGCCACTGGTGGTTTGAAGGACCCCTGTGGCTTGGGGAATTGATCAGGAGAATTCCCCTGCAGCAAACCTTTAGCTTAACAACGCCTTCTGATTACTTAGAAGAAGCGAGGAACAAAGGTTGGCAACTGCAGCAGGCGGAGCTCCCTGAGTCAAGTTGGGGCCTTGGGGGCTACCATGAGGTATGGCTCGGTCCTGCCAATGACTGGATCTACCGCCACCTCCACCTTGCTGAAAAACGCATGGTAGAACTGGCGAAAAGCTATCCTGATTCCTACGGTCTTCAGCGCCGCGCTCTTAACCAGGCTGCCAGGGAGTTGCTGCTTGCCCAGAGCAGTGATTGGGCATTTATTATGCATGCAGGAACTGTTGTAGAGTATGCCAGGCAGCGGGTCAACGACCATCTGGGGAGGTTTACCCTTCTCTATCACCAGATCCGCAACAATGATCTGGATCAAGAGATGCTCGAGTTCATTGAGTGGTTGGACCCAATTTTCCCCTGTCTCGATTACCGGGTTTATGCGGACAAAATCAAGAAAAGTGCTAAAAATGAAGTTCTCGTGCCGCGTTCCTCAAAGGGAAGGGTGCTCGTGTTGACTTGGGAGTTCCCACCACGTTCCATTGGGGGGTTAAGCAGGCATGTTGCTGGGCTGACCCAGGCACTTGCTGAAGCAGGGGAAGCAGTTGATGTGATTGCCCCGTGGGTTCCTGGTGCCCCCACTTTTTCCCAAAACGGGTTGCTCCGGGTCCACCGGGTGCGCGTTGATGCCGAAGATATACACGATTTTCTCGACTGGGTCTTCCA
>LGFL01000051.1 GCA_001508855.1 Thermoanaerobacterales bacterium 50_218 | reverse complement strand
TCATCGGTTTCTTCAAGGTGGCTTTCCCGCTGATGCTCGTTTCAATTGCCATCTCCCAGGTTTATCTCTTGATCTTCTTCCTGCGCTGATTGAGTCCTGTTCCAGAGGCGGCAGAAGGTACAGATTTCTGAAGGAGTAGGTCCTCCGCAGATCTTGCAGTTTCGCAGGGGCAGTTCTGATGTCCCTGCTTTTTCAAAAATGCCGGCGACTTTCAGGTAATTTTCGTAAAAGGCGCGTTTCATCCCTGGAGACTGTTTTTCCAGTTCATTGAGGAAAAACTTGTATCTTTTGAATTTGGCTTCTTTGGAATAGGGGCAGACCGCGGTCACGGGTTTGATTCCCCGGAGTTCGGAGTAGATCCGCACCTCTTCCTCGGAAAGAAGGGCAAGCGGCTTGATTTTCTTGGCGAAAGGCCCTTCTGCAGGGAGTACAGGTAGATTCTTGGCGAGGTAGGAAAGGTCCCAGCGGAGCACATTGGCCAGGAGAGAAGAGGCCAAGTCGTCCAAGTGGTGACCTGTTGCCACACAGGAAAATCGTCCGGCAAGGGCGTAATCGTTCATCAAGTGGCGTTTGGTCAGTCCGCAGACCGCGCAGAGGCGGGGAAAGCGCCTGGCGAAAGTGGTGATGTTGCGACCGTATTCTTTCTCCAGGTTGATGATTTTCAGGGGCAGGCCAAGCTTTTCGAAAAAAGAGATGGTCACAGCTTCTGATTCTTCGGAAAAGTTGTTTTCCTTTATGCCGACATTAACGTGGAAACCGGTCACCTGGTAGCCCAGCCTGTGGAGAACATCGACGACTGTCAGGGAGTCTTTCCCCCCAGAAACGGCTACCAGCACTCGTGCCCCAGGTCTGAGCATCCGGAATTTCTTGATCAGTCTGGAGACCTGTCTGAGGAAAAACTGGTCGAAGTGGTCAGGGCAGAACTTGGCATTGTGGGCTGGTAGTTTTACGAAAGCTTCCCTCTTGCAGACCGTGCACTTCATTTTGTTCATCGTGATTCCTCCTTATGGCCCATTGATTCAGTGCTTTTACTTTAGAGGTAAGAAACTAGGCTGGTGCCTGGATTCTTTTAGAATAGTAAAATATAAAGTGGAAGCAGGTCAACTTTAAGAAGTTTTGCGGCTCGTGTTTTTCTTGATCATCCTTCCAGGGTCTAGTAGAAACACTTGACAGCCGGGAGAGGAGTGATCGGAGTGAATTCCACATTATTCATGGCTGTCTTGGCGCTTGTTCTGGGGATCTTAAGTGGGATCGGAGCGGTTCTCTTCTACTACTTGATCCGGTTCTGTAATTTCTTCTTCTTCGGTCCTGTAAAGGACGCGCTTTCTTTTTTGGGACCTTGTGAGATTTCGCTGATCGGTGCCCTTGGAGGAATCCTTGTAGGGCCGATAGTTTATTTTCTGGCAAGGGAGGCCAAGGGCCACGGTGTTCCTGAGGTGATGTATGCGGTGGCCCGTGAAGGCGGCCGTATCAGACCTCGGGTTGTTTTCGTCAAGGCCATTGCCTCGGCGATCACCATTGGCTCCGGGGGCTCTGCAGGGAGGGAGGGCCCCATCGCTCAGATCGGGGCAGCTTTAGGTTCGACTGTCGGCCAGTTGCTGCGCCTCACCGAGGAACACCTGATCGCTCTTGTGGCCTGCGGCGCCGGTGCGGGTATCGCAGCTACTTTCAACACCCCGATTGCTGGAGCGATTTTTGCGCTGGAGGTGGTTCTGGGAGAGTTTACAGCATCGACGTTTGGCCTCGTTGTCATTTCTACCGTGGGAGCGGCCCTTGTTGCCAGGACTCTCCTGGGGAATCAGCCTGCTTTTCTCGTCGCTTCTTATGACCTTGTGCATCCTCTGGAACTGTTTTTTTATGCTTTGTTGGGCCTTGCTGCTGCTGGAGTAGCCGTTTTCTACACAAAGCTCCTCTACTGGACCGAGGATTGTTTTGACAGTTTAAAGAAGGTCCCCGAGTGGGTCCGCCCAGCTATCGGAGGGCTCGGTTTCGGGTTCATCGGGGCTTTTCTCCCCCAGACTCTTGGCCGAGGTGACCAGTTCCTCCACCAGGTTCTGCACGGGGAAGTGGCTGTCGCCTGGCTGCTCGGGTTGCTCTGTTTGGCGAAGGTCGTAACAACTTCTCTGACCCTCGGGTCTGGTGGTTCCGGCGGTGTCTTCTTTCCCGGGCTTTACATCGGTGGCTGCCTTGGCGGGGCAATGGGTGTCATCTTCCACAACGCCCTCCCAACAATGACTGCCGGGAGTGGGGCCTATGCCCTCGTGGGGATGGGATCACTGTTCGCAGGAATGACCCAGGCCCCGGTTACGGCGATATTGATGATCTTCGAAATGACCCATGATTACCGGATCATCTTGCCCCTGATGCTTTCCTGTGGGATTGCTACCCTTCTTGCGCGGGTTCTCAGCAAAGAGACCATTTACACGATGAAGCTGGCGCGGCGGGGAATTTCTTTGAAAAAGGGGAAGGATGTCAACATCCTCAGGAAATTGCGTGTCCGCGATGCGATGTCCACGAACCTCCACCTGGTTACTGGGGAGATGACCCTTGCCGAGGTGATCAAACTGATGCAGGAGACCAGGCACAACGGGTTTCCAGTGGTAGATGAGAACGGCTGTTTGATTGGGGTGATCACGCTCGAAGACATCAGGAGGATCCAGCCTCCTGAAGTGCGCCTGAAAACCCTTGTCCGCGAGGCGATGACCCCCAACCCTGTGGTGGCCACACCTGAGGAAACCCTTGAGGAAGTTTCTAAGAAGTTCGCCTTCAGGGATATCGGGCGGGTGCCTGTTGTTGAGGAGAACAATTGCGGCAAGATTGTGGGAATGATTACTAGGAGTGACATTGTTGCTGCCTACAACAGGTACCTTCTGGAACACGGAGGATCATAGGCTTGGGAAGAGGAGTTGGCGAGAATGGTCGTGGGGCTCTGCACCGTGGAGCTTTACCTTGCAGAAGCGTATTCTCTGAAGGAAAAGAGGCGAATCCTGAAGAGTGTCCTTGACAAGGTGAGGGCACGCTACAATGTCTCTATCGCCGAGGTCGACCACCAGGAACTCTGGCAGCGGGCAACACTTGCTTTTGCCTGCGTCAGCAATGACCAAGGGCACCTCCACAAAGTGCTCGATGCCGTGATCAGGTTTATCGAGAACCAGAACGGTGCCGAGATCATTGATTTTCAAACCGAAATCCTGTAGGATTTTTGAGAGCCTGCAGGAATTTGGGAGTAAATGTCGTATTTTAGCAGAAGGTAGCAGTTTTTTTAGGCAGTAATCCGGGGGTGTGTTGTGGAAGGTCTCCAGACTCTCTTTTTTTATCACTTCGAAGAAAGCTTTTTGCTTGCCTACTGTTCCCTTGCACTCCTGGGCTATCGAGCTTCCTTGCCGAGACTGGCTGTAATCAGTGTTATCTCTGGATTCGGAGCTTATCTGCTACGGGGACTTTACCTCTCGACCGATCTTCCTTTTGGGAGCCATTCTCTGCTTCTTTTCCTGCTGCTGGTATTGCTCTATCACTTTGTTGCTCAGGTTGAGTGGGGCATTGCGGTGATGGCTTCTTTGCTCGGTTTTCTGCTTCTCAGCCTCTCGGTGATCGCACTTGGTTTTCCTGCACTTGCCTTACTCAAGTTGGATTTTGGGGAACTCTTGGAAGACCCCTGGATGCACATTGCTCTAGGATGGCTGGTCGATTTCCCCCTCATTGTCCTGGCTTTCCTTTGCTGGCTCACAGGGTTTTGCTTCCTGGATTTGAGGAAAGCAGTTGATGGAGCTTTGGAAGCAGAAGATCCAGGAGAAAGTAAAAGGTAGAGTTCCAGTTTGTGACCGTGTGGTGGGTTTTTTCGTTACCAGGATGAGACAAATAGTATGTAGGAAAAGTGCTATACTTGTTATTTCTCACCATTAGGAGGAATATTTTCCTGTGTGGAGAATTATAGTTTGCAAATAGTGTGCCACTTCTCAGGAGTGATCTCATGGGTGGATTGAGACTGCCTTTCAGCACCCGGTGTGTTCTCCTGTTGAACCTTGTCCTGGCGCAGGCCTCTTTGCTGCTTTTCATCGGGCTCCTTCAGGGTGTCAATGTCTTCGGGTTTCTAAAAGGGCGATCCCTTCTCAGCACACCAAAGTTTTTTCTCGGGGCGGTGTTTTTCTGCGGATTGCTCACAATTGCCATCCTCAGGATTTTAGGGAAGATAGTAGAAGCCGAGTCCGAGGCCAGGATCAACCGGCTCCGCTACCAGGAGACGCGACAACTCCTGGACATGTTGCGGGCCCAACGCCACGATTTTCTGAATCACCTTCAGGTGATCTCCGGCCTTTTGCAAATCGGGAGGTTCGAAACTGCCAGGAACTACATCGGTCAGGTGAATCAGGAAATTAGCCGCCCTTCGAATGTCTTCCAGAACCTCCTCCACAGACCTGAGGTTGCCGGACTTTTACTGAGGAAGATGGAACAGGCGGAGGCTTCAGGGGTTTCTTTTACAGTGAACCTGAAGACCGATCTAACCTCTTTAGGGGTTCCGCCCCTGGATTTCATCCGTGTCCTCGGCAACCTCATTGACAATGCCCTCGATGCCGTCAGCAGTGTTCCTCCTGAGAAGCGACGCGTCAGAGTGGAGATAAGTGAAGGGGAGCACTTTTACGAGATCAGGGTCAACAACTTCCGGCCATTGATTCCTGTTAGGAATCTGCAAAAAGTTTTTCAGAAAGGGTTTACCACAAAGAAGGGAAAAAACGAGGGTTTTGGGCTCTTCATTGTCAAGTCACTCGTTGAGAAGCACCGGGGCAAGATCAGGGTTGAAAGCAATCTGGTTGAAGGGACCACCTTTGTAGTCTCTTTCCCCATCCACTCCTGCTCCCGTTTGTCCTCCCAGGTAAAGCTCCCTTCTGCCTGAGCTTGTCGCTTCCAACCTTACTTTTCCTCAGACCTTTATGCTAATCATGCGGCGCCATCAGAAGCACGAGAGCGAGCGCAAGGATAAAGTGGAACAATTTTTTAGGACAGGAATAAAAAAAATAATTCCTTCATAGGATCAAACAGGTATCAGGACCATTTAAAGGCAGGAGGTGGGAACTTGTTTTTCCGAAAGGCTCTGGTTTTGCTGCTTTTGTTTTCCCTGCTTTTCGTCAGCGGGGGGTGCAGTTTCTCAGAAAGGCTCCAGGCACTGAGGGAAGGAGAGACCTCGAAAAGTAGCGAAGAACTCCCTGAACTGCTTCCCGAGGATTTCCAGCCTGAAGAGGTGCCCCAGGAGACGACAAAAGTGACCCTTTACTTTAAAGACGAGGAAGGCCGCTACCTGGTTTCAGAGACAAGAGAGATCCCTAAAGTTGCCGGTATCGCCAGGGCGGCAATGGAGGCGCTTTTCGAGGGGCCCTCGAGCCCTGACCTGAACCCTGTGTTTCCGGTGGGGACCCAGCTCCAAGACATCAACATCCGGCCGGACGGCCTCTGCATCGTCGACCTAAGTGAGGAAGCAACCGATTTCGGAGGAGACGACCCGAAGGCTGAGGCCCTTGCCGTCTACGCCGTGGTCAACACCCTCACTGAGTTTCCCACTGTGGAGAAAGTGCAGATTTTGGTCTCTGGCCAGGTGCGGGAAACACTTGCCGGGCACATTCCCGTGGATCAGCCCTTACTCCGCAACCTTACTTTTGTTAAAAATTACTAAGAGGAAAAGTGGAAGTTCGTGTCGAAACTTCCTAGAGTGATTGGAAACTGGTAGTTTTGAAGCAATTACCGGAGCAAGGGTGGGGCGCGGAGATGGGTAAGGAAATGGAAAGTCGCCAAAGGGGTCTACCAGGATTGTTGTTCGATTCTGGAAGGCCCGTTTTTGTTTTCTTTCTGTTGGTCACTGTATTTGTGCTCGTGTTTCCGGGGATCAAGGTGGCCTGGGGGCAGCAGTTTAGCGACATCGAGGGTCATTGGGCTGCAACCGAGATTCTCAGGGCTGCTGCCAACGGTTACCTCAATGGTTACCCAGATGGCTCCTTCCGTCCCAATGACCCTGTCACCCGCGCCGAATTCGTTACCCTGGTCAACAGAGCCTTCGGACTTGAGCAAGAGAAGGAGCAAGCTATCCCTTTCGGGGATGTTCGACCTGGTGACTGGTTCTACGATCAGGTGAGAGTTGCATTGGCTACAGGATATGTCAGCGGTTATCCGGACGGCACCTTCAGGCCCAGCAAGCAGGTCAGCCGCCAGGAGGCAGCTACTCTCCTGGCGAGGCTGCTGGCCCTGGAGGAAAACGAAACCCTGCCTTTTGCCGATTGTGGTGAGATCGCTGATTGGGCTCGGAGCGGAGTCGCTTCCCTTGCCGCCAGAGAGATCCTTAAAGGCTATCCTGATGGCTGTTTTCACCCCTTGAGGTTGGTGACACGGGCCGAGGCCGCAGTGATCATCAACAAGGCGAGGGGTTACCGCCAGGTGACACCTGTTTCCCTGCAGTTGTCTGTGGTTAAAGAGGTGGTCAACATCAGGTCGGGTCCCGGCCTGAGCTACCCGGTGATCGGTCAGGTGCACCTTGGAGATGTCCTTTCAGCTTCTGCCTGGAGCGCAGACAACTGGTATCAGGTGGAATTCGGGGCAGGAAAAGGCTGGATCGCTGGCTGGCTGGTGCAGCCCCACCAGGAGCAACCTCCGAGCCGCCAGGATCCGAACTCTCTCGAGGTTGCGGTAGAGCGCGAAGATGACCGGGTTGTCGTTTCCCTTTTGGGGGGAGGGAACTACCAGTGGGAGGAAGAGGGAGAAAGGCGCCTGGTGGTTACTGTTCCTGGGATCACTGTCGTTCGCAGTCCCCTCCGACTGGAGGTTGAAGAGGGCGGGGTTGAAGAGGTCATCACAAGGGTTTCAGAGAACCAGGCAGTAGTAGAGATCACCTTTGCGGAAACACCTCTTCCTGTTTTCTATGAGGTGGAAGAAGGGGAACGGGAATTCCGGGTAATCGTCCCTCACCAGATCACCTGGCTGGAAGCCGAAGCAAAGGGAGACGCTTTGCTGATCACTGTTGAGGGGACGAAGGCTCTCGAGTTTCGGAGTTTCTTCCTGAGGGAGCCCAGGCGCTTGGTCTTCGACTTTTCTGGCTTCACCCTTCACCAGGAACTGCAAGGCTGGAAAGTGCAGCCAGAAATTCCCGGCTTAAGAGAGGTCCGGGTTGGCCAGTTTGCCCCGGGAGTGGTCAGGCTCGTTGTCGAGTCTGAACAGCGCCTCACCTTCACCAGTCTCGAATCCGGTGAACAGAGGCTTGTCTTCAAGGTGTGCCCACGCCGGCTCGAGGACAGCACCGTTGTTCTCGACCCTGGTCATGGTGGCAGTGACCCCGGTGCCATCGGCAAAAGTGGGCTGCGAGAAAAAGACGTTAATCTCGCTGTTGCCCTGAAAGCCGCCGAGATTTTACAGAAGCAGGGTGTCAAGGTGATTCTGACCCGCGCCACAGATACTGATGTGGGACTGCGGGAAAGGGCGGAAATCGCCAATAAACGTGGAGCAGATGTCTTCGTAAGCATCCATTCCAATGCTTCCTATAAGCCAGATATCGGGGGAACAGCCACCTATACCCTTGCCAGGGATTCCTCAGCTTACCAGAGAGAGGAGCGCCTTTACCTGGCACAGCTGCTGCAAGAAGAGTTGGTTGCTGCTCTTGGTCTGCGGGATATCGGTGTCCTCCAGGAGAACTTTGCTGTGCTCAAGTACACCCAGATGCCTGCTGCTCTTGTAGAGATCGCTTTTATCAGTAATCCTTTTGAAGAGCAGCTTCTCGCCGATCCTGGTTTCCAGGCACGGGCTGCAGCAGCGATTGCCCGTGGTATCGTCCGCTTCTTAACCGAATGAAAGCTTCAACCGGGAAACAGTGTTGTCTGAAAGGAGAAAGAAGAAGGCCAGGCGGGTTGGTAATGTCTTCCTTTATTTCTTAAAGGGACCGACAGGGAGCACGGTCCGGTTGGAAACAGCGTTGATCACTTCTGCTGCCGAGGTATACCAGGCGCAGAAGGAAGTGATGATTCCCATGATTCCTCCGGGAACACTGGACATGATTCCGAACTCTGCCAGGACGAGGAGGATGAAGGTGAGTTCCAGTGTGGTGAACACCAGGCAGACCGCTGCCGAAGTCTGGAAGGAAGCTATCCACATATAGGTGTTGAAAATGGTAAATGCCAGCAGGAAGGTTCCCACTGCCTGACCGGCTGCTTCACCAAAATTGATCACTCCAAGGAGTCCCAGCAATTCGACAAGAGCGAGTGACATCCAGAAGGCACCGTAAGTGGAGAAAGCCGTGGCCCCGAAAACGTTATTTTTCTTAAATTCCTGCATCCCGGCGAGAAACTGAGCGAGCCCCCCGTAGAAAAAGCCGAGACCAAGGACGACCGGTTTGGCGGCGGCAGGGATGAACTGGGCGTTGACCATACTGAGAACGAAGGTCGTTACCGCAAATCCTGCCAGTCCCAGAGGAGCTGGATTTGCGGTTGCTGCCACCTGACTGACTTCAGCCGTAACCCTCTTCTCCTCAGCCATAGCTCACACCTCCTTTCTTTGTTTCTCCTAAAGTTTCCAAAAGGTAAACGGGTCCCACCTGGCCTTCTTGCTCACTGCCTGTCGAGAGGAGGAATAAACAGCTTCTGGGAGCATAAGTATAGGAATGCGGACTCGATTGGGGCAATTCTCCTGCTGGCTTACTGGTGAGGATCAACTCGTGAGGTGAGCTGAGCCGTAGGAATCTGAGGTGTGTTGGTTTTTATTATATAAGGGTGACAAAATTTTGTAAAGAGGTAGGAAGATGATTTCAAAATGGTTTTTAAGACATTCTATGCTATGATCAATTAGGGGATGAAATGTTTAAGAATGCAAGAGGATCAGTCCGGACTGTGGCGAATTTATAATCAGAATGCTGCGAAGAGAAATGGAGATGAGCCATGTCGATGATACGGCGACCCATTGGAATCTTTGATTCCGGTGTGGGCGGTTTGACGGTTGCCCGTTTTATTTTTTCTTATCTTCCGGAAAGGCCAGTGGTCTACTTTGGTGATACTGCCCACGTTCCTTACGGTTCCCGTTCCCGCAGGGAACTGATCGTGTTTGGGGAGAGGATCATTTCCTTTTTGCTGAAGCTAGGGGCTGAGGTGATCGTTGCTGCCTGTAACACCAGTTCTTCGGTTTCCCTCCCAGTGTTGAAGAAGCGGTTTTCCGTGCCGATCATCGGGATGATCGAACCTGGGGTCAGGGCGGCGCTTAAAGCAACCAGAGAGAAAAGGATCGGGGTGATTGCCACCGAGGCCACGGTGAACAGTGGCTCTTTCAGGCGTGCTTTTGAGGCTTTCGACCCCGAAGTTCAGGTTTACCAGCAGGCCTGCCCTCTCTTTGTTCCCCTTGTTGAATCCGGGAAAGTCGACACTGAGGAAGCCCGGCAGGCGGCCTTTGCTTATTTAAAGCCGCTCCAGGAGGTGGGGATCGATACTCTTGTTCTGGGGTGCACCCATTACCCCTTTCTGACACCAGTTCTCCAAGAGGTCCTGGGCCCCGAAGTAAGGATTGTTGACCCTGCTGAAGAGGTTGTCAGGGAGCTTGTGAAAGCCCTTGGCAATGGTTGTGGGGAGCACCAGGGGGACTGCCCGGAACGGCAAGAACACCGCTTCTTTGCCAGTGGCCCGACAACTTCTTTTTACACCCTCGGGAAGCGGCTATTTGGAGAATTTCCTTTCACAGTCGAGCAGGTCAACCTCGATCATTCCGAAGGGGAGTCTACTATTTCCTGGATAATGCTGCCTGGGAACTCCCAACCTGGTCTTGAGGGTGGAAACTAATGGAAGGTGTCAGCAGCCCATTTTGAGAGTTTGATTCAGACAAGAGGAGAGAGTTCGATGGGGAAGATACCTGTGAGTCTGATCGAGAAGAAGGTTGCCGAACTGTGCGTGGAAGCCAATTTTGATCTACCTCCTGATGTTGAAGAAGCTTTGAAAAGAGCGCTTCAGGAAGAAGAGTCCCCCCTGGGGAGAGAAATTCTCAAGGACCTCTGGGAAAATTTACGGATCGCCCGCGAAGAAAGGATTCCCATCTGCCAGGACACCGGGATGGTCGTCGTCTTCGTGGAATTAGGTCAGGAAGTAGAGATCTCCGGTGGGAGTCTTACCGAGGCGATCAACCGGGGAGTCGCCAGGGGCTACCAGGAGGGCTATTTGCGGAAGTCTGTCGTCAGTGACCCTCTGCGCAGGGTGAACACCGGTGACAACACCCCGGCAGTGATCCACTATGAGGTCGTTCCCGGAAACGTTTTCCGGATCACTGTGATGCCCAAGGGATTTGGGAGCGAGAACTGCACTGCCCTGGGAATGCTGAAACCCGCGGATGGTGTTGAAGGGGTGAAGAGGTTCGTCATCGGAGCGGTTGATAAGGCCGCGGCCAATCCCTGTCCCCCAGTGACTGTCGGGGTTGGAATTGGGGGGACTGCCGAAAAGGCCCTGCTCCTGGCAAAACGCGCCCTCTTGAGACCAATCGGCTCCCTTCACTCAGACCCCTTCCTGGCCCAACTGGAAAAGGATTTGAAAGAAGAGATCAACAATCTCGGCTACGGACCCGGTGGTTTCGGAGGGAGATTTACCGCCCTTGCCGTGCACATCGAGACTTATCCCACACACATCGCCGGTCTGCCGGTGGCCGTTAACATCAACTGCCACGCTTCCCGCCACAAAACCTGGGTTTGGGATGGTGAAAGTGATGAGTGAATTGCTCCATTTAGCAGTCCCCTTTTCCAGGGATGTTGCTCAGAGCTTGAAGGCGGGTCAAAAGGTGCTTCTCTCAGGAGTCGTTTATGGGGCTCGTGATCAGGCGCACCGGCGCTTCGCTGAAGCTCTCGAACGTGGTGAGGGGCTGCCCCTTGACCTCAGCGGACAGGTGATTTATTACGTTGGGCCGACCCCGGCGCCTCCTGGCCGGGTTTGTGGGGCCGCCGGCCCGACGACGAGCGGAAGGATGGATGTATATACACCTCTTCTCCTCTCCTGCGGGGTGCGTGCCCTTATTGGAAAAGGGAACCGGAGTCCCGAGGTGGTTGCTGCCTTGAAGGAGTTCGGTGCTGTTTACCTGGCTGCCCCGGGAGGTGCTGGTGCTTTGCTTTCCCGCTGCATCAAGGAGATGGAGGTTGTTGCCTACCCGGAGTTGGGGCCTGAGGCTGTTTACCGGATTGTGGTCGACAACTTCCCGGTGATTGTAGCCATTGATGCCGAGGGGAACAACCTCTATGAGTTTGGACCCTCCAGCTACCGGAAGAAAAACTCGGCTTAAGAGGCTGCCCATCGAGTAAAATTAATTTGGGCTAGACAGGAAGGAATTTTCCCAAAAAAGAAGAACCTCACTCCGAGTGGGAAAAAGCAAAATGAAGG
>LGFL01000050.1 GCA_001508855.1 Thermoanaerobacterales bacterium 50_218 | reverse complement strand
AAGCTTCCCCGATTGTCCGTGACCTTCTTTTTGGAACTTATGCTGTTCTCTTCTGGTTAGGCTTTGTCGGGCCGGCTCTGGTGTTACCTCTCTTCATGCAGAAACAAAGTTTTACTACTCACACCCAGCGGTTGATTGTTCCGGCGGCCCTGCTGGTGCTTATTGGTGGTTTCTATCTCCGCTTTATCGTGCTGCTGGGGACGGGGTAATATAAACGAAGCGAGTGGAAGGTGCACGCAACAGCGCTGGTAGCTGGTATCCAGGAGCCAGTGGAGTAGCATCTTCGGCAGCACGAGCTGCAAAATTTTCTTGTTCCTTCGAGGGGGAACGTGGTAATCTTATGCGTGGGGGCACTCCTTTCCAGATTTGTTTTTCTCCTAAAGCAGCCTAATTTGAACATTTACATCTAAAATCTCATCCCATCTGTTTACTCTCTCCTCGCTCAACCCTATCCCACGATATGTTCAGAGGTTTAGGCCGAATCCAGAACCAATTCTTTTATGGCACAAAACTCGGGATGCCTATACGTAGGAGATTCCCCTGCAGATATCGTCGCAGGGAAGAGCGCAGGAACCCTTACGGTGGCAGTCCTGACAGGTGCTGGGAGTAGGGATGCTCTTGCAGATTTTGGCCCTGATCTGATTCTCGAGAGTATAAGAGATCTTCCTGCGGCTTTATTTGGTGCTTTCAAACCCTTGACGTTTTTTAAATTCAAGGTATACTAAAAACTGGAGATATTAAGAAGAAGACAAAGAAAAAGAAAAAATTGAGCCCCTAATTGGTGATAATTGGGTAAAACCCGAGGTTCCTTCGGGGGCTGGTGAAATTCCACACCGGCGGTGATGCCTAAAAAGGACGAGCCCGCGAGCCGGGATTAAACCGGCTGATCCGGTGAGAATCCGGAGCCGACAGTGAAAGTCTGGACGGGAGAGGGAAACCTGGGGGATGAGGTTTTTGCTGTATGGAAAACCCGGCCCTATGGTTGCGGGATTTTTTCGTTTTAGGGAGAATGTAGGGAGAAAATAAATTGGAGGAATGATTTGTGAAAAGTGACCAGGAGTTCATGCGCAGGGCCCTGGAACTGGCTGCATTGGGCCGCGGTAAAACTAGCCCCAATCCCCTCGTAGGTGCTGTTGTGGTCAAAGATGGGGTGATCGTTGGGGAAGGCTACCACAAGAAAGCAGGAACTCCCCACGCTGAGGTCATTGCCCTCCAGGAGGCTGGGGCCAGGGCAAAAGGGGCAGACCTCTACGTGAACCTCGAGCCGTGCTGCCATTATGGAAGAACACCACCTTGCACCAAAGCCATCATTGAGGCTGGAGTCAAGCGTGTAGTTGTTGCCTGCGAAGATCCCAATCCTCTTGTTGCCGGCAAAGGGATAGAGATCCTGCGGCAGGCAGGAATAGCCGTAGAAGTTGGTGTCCTCGAGGAGGAGGCCCGTCGCCTTAACGAGGTTTTCTTTAAGTTTATTACTACACGTCGGCCTTTTGTTACCTTAAAGGTTGCCATGAGCCTTGACGGCAAAATTGCCACATTTACAGGTGATTCTAAGTGGATTACCGGGGAGCAGGCACGCCGTTATGCCCATCAGATGCGTGCTGAACACGATGCTGTAATGGTGGGAATAGGGACTGTTCTTGCTGATGACCCTTTGCTGACGGTGAGGCTTCCTGGAGAGAGTAAACAACCTTGGCGCGTCATTGTTGACAGCAGGTTGAGGATTCCCCTGGAGTCGCGGATCGCCCTTACCTCTGATAAGTTCCCGACTATCGTAGCTACTGTTCAGCATCAAGGGAGCCGGGAAAGGAAAAAATTGCTGGAAGAACGTGGGATTGAGGTCTGGGAGCTGCCTGCAGATCATGGAAGAGTTGACCTAGATGCTCTCCTTGAGGAACTCGGCAGGAAAGAAATCACCAGTGTCCTCCTGGAAGGGGGAGCAATGCTTAATGCCAGCGCACTGGAAGCAGGTGTTGTGGACAAGTTCGTCATTTTTGTCGCTCCGAAGATAATCGGCGGCAGTCGTGCTCCTGGCCCTATTGGTGGTCCCGGTGTAGAGAGGATCGAGGATGCCTGGCTGGTTTCTGATCTAGAGTTTTCCAGAGTTGGAGAGGATCTGATGATTACCTGTTACCCGAGAAAAAGTTAGTGATGATGAAGCTTACCAGGTATCACGAACCTCATCCCCGGTTATCTAAGAGCAAGTTAGTGAGGGTGAAGCCTTTTGTTTACAGGTCTTGTTGCCGAGAAAGGAGTCGTCGAGAAAATAGCTAGAAGCAGGTTTTCAGCTGTTCTCACCTTGAGGGCACAGATGGCGGCCTCGGGGTTGGAAGTCGGTGAGAGCATTGCCGTCAATGGTGTCTGCCTCACGGTGACTGCATTTGATTCGGGCACTTTCACTGTTGATGTAATGTTGGAGACCCTCAAAAAGACCAACCTTGGGCTACTCCAACCGGGAAGCCGGGTCAATTTGGAGCGAGCCCTGAGATTGGGGGATAGAGTGGGTGGCCACCTGGTAACAGGCCATGTTGATGGAACCGGAGTTGTTGCTCGCTTAAAAGAGCGGGGCATTGCTACCGAGATGTGGGTGGAAGTGCCTCCTGAACTAGAGAAGTATCTGGTTCCCCGGGGTTCTGTAGCTCTTGATGGGGTGAGTCTAACAATTGCGGACCTCCAGCCAGGTGCCCTGATGGTCAGCCTGATTCCCCATACCAAGGAAATCACCACTCTGGGGGAGAAAAAAATAGGGGATATCTTAAACATTGAGACTGACATCCTGGGCAAGTATGTGCACCATCTTTTTTCTGGGAGGGAAACCAGCAGAGAGGGGATAACGGAGAGCTTTTTAGCAGAACACGGGTTTCTCTGAAACAGCTGCAAGTAAGCCGAAAATCCCTGCGGTTTCTCTAAATAAAATAAAAAAAGAAGAGACAGGACTCTGGAAACGGTTTCAGAGTTACAAACTCAAGGAATGGAGGGAGTAAAAAATGGAACAGGAATACAAGTTTAATACTGTTGAAGAAGCCATTGAGGAGATCAGGAATGGCCGGATGATCATTGTTGTCGATGACCCCGACCGGGAAAATGAAGGAGATCTGGTGATGGCTGCCGAGAAGGTCACTCCGGAGGCGATCAACTTCATGGCCAAATACGGTCGGGGCCTGATCTGCATGCCGATTATCGGTGAGCGTCTTGATTACTTGGAACTCTACCCGATGGTTCCCAACAATACTGACAGCATGGAAACTGCCTTTACGGTTTCGGTAGATGCTGCTTCAGTAACTACAGGGATTTCTGCTTTTGAGCGCGCCCAGACGATCAAAACCATCCTCGATCCGAAAACGAAACCCGAGGACCTGCGCCGCCCAGGTCACGTTTTTCCGCTGCGGGCTAAAGAAGGGGGTGTCTTAAGGAGGGCCGGGCACACCGAAGCTGCTGTTGACCTCGCCAGGCTTGCTGGCCTTTATCCCGCTGGTGTGATTTGTGAAATCATGAATGACGACGGCACAATGGCGAGGGTTCCTCAACTTTTCCAGTTTGCTAAAAAGCACGGTTTGAAGATCATCACCATCGCTGACCTCATTGAGTACAGGCGGCGCACCGAAAAGCTCATCCGGAGGGTGGCAGACACTGTTTTACCTACGAAATACGGCGAGTTCACTGCTGTGGCTTACGAAAGCATCCTCGACCATAGTTGCCACCTTGCCCTGGTGAAAGGGGAGATAAATCCCGACATCCCTGTGCTGACTCGGGTGCATTCTGAGTGTTTGACGGGTGATGTTTTTGGATCTCTGCGCTGCGACTGTGGGGAGCAACTGGCCCAGGCTTTGCGGATGATCGAGCAGGAAGGAAAGGGTGTGCTCCTCTACATGCGCCAGGAGGGGCGAGGGATTGGCCTCCTCAATAAGATCCGGGCATACAAGCTCCAGGACGAAGGGAAAGATACAGTTGAGGCCAACGAAGCCCTTGGCTTTCCGCCAGACCTCAGGGATTACGGGATCGGGGCGCAGATTCTCGTGGACCTGGGAGTGCGAAAGATCCGCTTGATGACCAATAACCCCCGGAAGATCGCTGGGCTCGAAGGCTATGGTTTGGAGATCGTGGAACGGGTGCCCATTGAAATTCCTCCTCGCAGAGAGAATCAGCGCTACTTGAAGACGAAGAAAGAAAAACTGGGGCACTACCTTGCCCTGTAAAAATTTTAAAGAGAGGAGAAGAAGCAGTGAAGGTTTTCGAGGGAAAACTTCTTGGTCAGGGGTTGCGCTTCGGGATTGTCGTTTCCAGGTTTAACGAGTTTATCACCACTCGCCTCCTCAGTGGAGCGCTTGATGCTTTGAAGAG
Organism: Thermoanaerobacterales bacterium 50_218; assembly: GCA_001508855.1. GTDB lineage: Bacteria > Bacillota > DSM-12270 > Thermacetogeniales > Thermacetogeniaceae > 50-218. The sequence goes on along the minus strand of LGFL01000050.1, from coordinate 7,058 downwards.
GCACGGGGTTCGGGAAGAGGACATTGAAATCGCCTGGGTTCCTGGTGCCTTCGAAATTCCGTTGGCTGCCAAAAAAATGGTAAAACGCGGATACGATGGGGTAATCTGTCTTGGCGCAGTAATCCGGGGAGATACTCCTCACTTTGAGTATATTGCCAGTGAGGTAACCAAGGGGATCGCCCTCATCAACCTGGAGTCAGGAGTACCAGTTGTCTATGGGGTGCTTACCACTGATACTCTTGAGCAGGCAATTGAACGCGCTGGGACAAAGGCAGGGAACAAAGGAGCAGAAGCAGCAGTTACGGCCCTGGAGATGGCCAACCTCTTCCGGGAGATGGACAAATCTCCCCATCTGCAGGTCTAGGGGGGAGCAAGTTTGAAGATCGGGATCATCAGTGATACTCACGGCTCTGTTGCTGCTTGGGAAGAAGCGATGAGCAAGGCTTTTCATGATGTCGACCTGATTGTTCACTCCGGGGATGTGCTCTACCACGGTCCCCGGAACCCCCTTCCTCAAGGTTACGATCCCCAGAAACTGGCTGCCCTGATCAATGAATCTCCTGTTCCTGTGCTCATTGCCAGGGGAAACTGTGATGCCGACATCGACCAGGTTCTCATCAACTGGCCGCTCCAAGCTCCTTACTGTTTCCTGCAAATAGAAAACCTGCGCCTTCTGGTCACGCACGGTGACCGTCTTTCCTTTGAGGAAATGAATGCGCAGGCTCGTCGGCATCAGGTCGATGTTTTGGTCTTTGGCCACACTCATGTTCCTGAGATTAAGAAAGAAAATGGGGTGATCATGCTGAACCCCGGTTCTCCAGCTTTGCCCAAAGGCTCACCCGCGGTGCCCACAGTCGCCCTCCTGGATCGAAGCACGATCTTGTTGCTAGATTTGCAGGCTTGTAAGGTTATCGACAAGGTTTGTTTGGGTCCTTAGTAGGTACGCACAACTTTGCCTGCCTTCAGGCAGCGGGTGCACACTTTAAGGCGAACTGGTCTCCCGTTGATCACGGTGCGTACGGTTTGCAGGTTGGGAGACCATGTTCTCTTTGTACGCACATGGGAGTGGCTGATTTGCATCCCCACACGAACCCCTTTACCACAAATAGCGCACCTTGCCATTTCTGTGCCTCCTTTCTCACAACGCTTATTCTAGCAGAAAAGCTTCCCTTTGACAAGAAAGCAGGTGATATATTACCATGAAGGTGTATCAAATGCTGGGGAGGCAATTTAAGTGAGCGAAAGGGCGAGGACCGATTATGGGGAGATCGAGGTGAGCCAGGAGGCTGTGGCGATGATCGCCGGCGCTACCGCGGTTCGCTGCTACGGTGTTGTCGGGATGGTGCCGCGGGGAATGCGCCAGGGTGTTGGTGAGCTTTTGGGCCGGGAAAACCTTGCCCAGGGTGTCGAGGTAAAGTTTGAAGGCAACGAGGCCAGGATCGACCTCTGGGTTGTCATCTCCTACGGGGTCAAGATTCCCGAAGTCGCCCGGAACCTAATGGAGGCAGTTCGCTACGAGGTTGAGCGGATGGCAGGTATCCCTGTTCGTGAAGTCAACGTCAATGTCGTTGGTGTAAAAGTTTACGAGTAACAGTTTTGAGCTTGAAGGGAAGGAGAAACGTGAGTTCCGGGAGGGTTGCTGTTCTCTCCAGCCGACAGCTTGCTGCAGTAGATATCCGCAAATTACCTCGTATTGGCGAGACCCAAGCAAAACATCTGAAAAAGTTGGGTATCCAGACCCTTTTTGATCTGCTCTACTACCTCCCGCGGCGCTACGAAGATCGGAGAATCACGCCATCTCTTTCTGCTCTCAACTCCGGTGACCTGGCTACTGTGAGGGGAATAATTACTGGTGTCGAGGAGCATTCTTTGCGAAGCAACCTCACTTTACAGCGCGTGTTCTTGGAGTGTGGCTCTTTGGAAGTAGCTGCCATCTGGTTCAACCAGGGCTTTTTGAAGAAGGTGTTGCGACCTGGTTCAATATTGACGGTAACCGGAAAAGTGAAGAAAAACCTTTTTGGGTTTGAGATCACCGTTTCTGACTACGAAGTGGGTAATCCCAGGTTTCCTGTGCACACCGCAAGGATTGTTCCGGTTTACAGCATTACGGAAGATCTTAGTCAGCGTGCCTTTAGGCGACTAATGTTCGATTGTTTAAGGTCTTTTGTCCGGAGGGTCAGGGACTCTCTTCCTCTCGAGTTGAAGGAGGTTTACGATCTACCTTCTCTTCCCGAGGCTCTCTTCCAGGTGCACTTTCCCCGAAGTTTTGAGAGCTTGGAAAAAGCTAGAGAGCGGCTCTCTTTTGAGGAGCTTTTTTTGTTTCAGTCTGGTCTCCTGATGCTCCAGGAAGAGGTGCGCAATGAAGGAGTTTCTCGGATTCCGGTGACTGATCTCCCCCATCGGTTTCTTGATTCCTTACCCTTCTCTCTGACCTCTGCTCAGCTTCAGGTGCTCCGGGAAATCGAGCGGGATCTGGCCAGCCCCAGGAAAATGTATCGTTTGCTTCAGGGAGATGTTGGTTGCGGTAAGACGGTTGTTGCCCTCTACGCTCTTTTTTACACTGTTGCTGCTGGGTATCAGGGAGCATTTATGGCCCCCACTGAGGTGCTTGCGGAGCAGCACTACCTTTCCTTACAGCGCTACGCCAAACCCCTGGGTGTCAGCGTTGGCTTACTTACTGGGTCTCTTTCTCGAAAAGAGCGGGAAGAGCAACTGAAGAAACTGCGCGCTGGTGAAATAGATATCGCTGTAGGGACCCATGCCTTGCTCCAGGAAGATGTGGTGTTCCATAATCTTGGTCTCGTGGTCATTGATGAGCAGCACCGTTTTGGTGTCCGCCAGCGTGACCTCCTGTTGCAGAAGTCGGCCACCGCGGATGTTCTGGTGATGACGGCGACCCCAATTCCCAGAAGCCTTACCCTCACGGTTTACGGGGATCTCGACCTTTCGGTGATCAAGGAAATGCCTCCTGGTAGGAAAGAGGTCAAAACCTATTTTCTGCCTAGTGAGCAAAAAGCCCGGGTCTACCAGTTTCTGAGGAAAGAACTCCAGGCAGGAAGGCAGGTATATGTGGTTTGTCCCCTTATTGAAGAATCGGAAAAGCTGGAGGTGGAAGCAGCGGTCAGAAGGGCAGAGGAATTGAAGGCAGAATTTCCCGAGTATCAGGTGGGTCTTCTTCATGGAAAAATGAGAATAGAAGAGAAGGAAAGAGTTATGGAGGCATTCCGCAACGGAGAAGTCCAGATTCTTGTTTCCACATCAGTCATTGAGGTGGGCATCGATGTCCCCAATGCCTCGGTAATGGTCATTGAAGGGGCAGAGAGGTTTGGACTTGCACAGTTGCACCAACTGCGCGGTCGGGTCGGAAGGGGAGCAAGTCAGAGCTACTGCATTCTTGTTGGTAACCCGCAAACCGATGAGGCAAGGCAGCGGATCAAGGTCCTCCTGAAGTATAGTGATGGGTTCAAGATTGCTGAGGAAGACCTACGCCTGCGGGGACCTGGAGAATTGTTGGGAACACGGCAACATGGGTTTTCTGATTTCCGAGTGGTTGATATTTTCCGCGATGCTTGCCTTCTCCCGAAAACCCGTGAGGCCGCGCTCAAGTTCAGGGAGAAACTGAGTAAGGAGTTGCTCGATGAGATCGATTTTCGATTTCCTGAATTAAAAAATGGAATAAAATGCTAAATTCGTTTTTAGCCCCCATTTTTGGGGGCTGTTTTTGTTTTTGGGTGATTTTTCTTTGTATGAAAAATTCCATCGAGTTCATACTATTTTGGGAAATTGTTTCTAGGATAAAAAGGATGTAGCGGTTCAATACTATAAACGAAAAATAATTCTTTACTGAAAGGAGGTAATGAAAAGTGGGCACAGGTCAGAAGCGTAACCGGATCCTTGTTCCCGAGGCCACCCAGGCAATGTATCAGTTCAAGTACGAGATTGCCAGGGAACTCGGGATCGAAAACCAGATTCAGAACGGCTACTGGGGCTATATTTCGTCACGGGACTGTGGTTCTGTAGGAGGAAACATGGTTCGTCGGATGATCCAGACCATTGAGCAATCCCTGGCCTCACAAGGCAATCTGAGCAGCCTACTCGCTCAAACAGCAACACCATCTTCTGGGTACGTTGAATATAACACTCTCGAAAGATAAGGAGGTCGTGAACAATGGGCACAGGACAGAAAAAGAATAAGTTGCTTGTTCCCGAGGCAAACCAGGCAATGAACCGGTTTAAGTACGAAATGGCTCGGGAAATCGGAATCGAGAACCAGATTCAGGGCGGATACTGGGGAAACATTTCCTCTCGAGATTGTGGGGCCGTTGGGGGCCATATGGTCAGACGCATGATTCAGCAGTATCAGCAGTCAGTTGCCAATAGACAGAACCCACAACAGCCCCAAATGCAAGCTCAACAGCAAACATTCTAGTTCTTCAGAGCGGGCGCTCCAGCGTCCGCAATTTTATTTTTTATTTATAAAAGGGCTTCTAGCTCTTCTTTTGGTGCTTGGGGATGAAGGGCCATATTAATTCCTCGGGTCACCGTCCTCCCTGCGTTTTCAATGAGATCGTCAATTTCCCGTGGGGTGACGATCAGCCCACCTTGAAAAGGTTGAAAGATTTCTTCGAGAACTTGCTTGACTCCATAATGGTTGAGTCTTCCCTGGGCAAATCTTTGGTGGTAGTTTTCTAGTGCCATTCTTCCGATTATTGCTGCATTGACCACAGTAGGGACCCCAATGGCGATTACCGGAACTCCCATGGTTTCCGAGTTGATCCCCATCCTCTTATTATTGACACCAGAACCAGGAGAAATTCCTGTGTCCCCAATCTGGATGGTGGTTCCTAGCCTAGAGACGTTTGTTGCTGCCAGGGAGTCTATGGCGATAATCAGGGCAGGTTTGACTTTTTCAACGACACCTTTAATGATTTCTGCTGTTTCGATTCCCGTAATTCCCAGGACACCTGGGGCAAAAGCACAGACTGGTCGGTAATTTGCTACTACCTGAGGCATTTGGAGGTGCAGGTGACGGGTGATCAATATATGTTTGACTACAGTCGGCCCGAGGGCGTCTGGTGTTGCCTGCCAGTTTCCCAAACCAACGATGAGGATGGTGGCTTTTTCCGGAATCTGCAGCAAACTTATCAAGTTCTTGGCGATTACTTCGGCAACACTTTCCTGGACTTCTGGTGACCTGAACCTGAGGTTCGGGGCTTCAATGGTGATGTAAGTGCCACACGGTTTTCCCATGATTGCTTCTCCCTGTTTGTTGGTGATTTTAATGATGGTCACCGAGCCGTGGGGGAAGGTTTGTTTTTCCTCCACAACACCGGGTATTTCCCTTCCTGTGGCCCCGCGGATCAGGTCCTTTGCTTCCAGAGCTAGATCGATGTTGATACCAAAAGTGTTGAGAAAGCTAGTCAGCTCCTGCACTCATCTCTCTCCTGTCCCTCTTTTTCCTTTTTAAAGGGTTAACCAGATTCTCAAATTTTATGCAGATTTTTCGGAAATTTCTTAAAAGAGGAGTTGGCGGATGTTGTCGAGAATTTAAAGAAACCTGGGTGAGTTTTGTGAACTGGTTACCTGAACTTGACCTCTGCGATGACCTCAAGCAATTGAGAGATTTCTGTTTGCAGTGCCGTCGCTGCAGCTTGCGGGAAACCTGCCGGGGTGTTGTTTTTGGTGAAGGGAACCCCCGTGCCCTGTTAATGCTGGTTGGAGAAGCACCTGGGGCAGATGAAGACCGTTTGGGGCGCCCTTTTGTTGGTGCTGCCGGCCAACTCTTGAATAAAATCCTCGATGCCGCTGGTTTTACAAGAGAAGAAGTGTATATTACGAATGTCGTCAAGTGCCGTCCTCCAGGGAATCGTCTCCCGAAGAAGGAAGAAGCGGAATGTTGCTTTCCTTATCTTGTGCGCCAGATAGAACTGATCCAGCCGCGCCTTATTGTTTGCCTGGGCTCTCTGGCTACCCAGTACCTCGTTCACCAGCAGGCAAAGATCACTCTTGTTCGCGGCAAAGTTTTTCGAAAAGGGTGGGCGCAAATTGTCCCCACCTTTCATCCAGCGGCTTTGCTTCGGGATGCCAGTAAAAAGAAGCTCGTCTGGCAGGACTTCAAGCTGATCCGAGAACTGTATGCCAGGATCAAAAGATGAAGATGGGGTGTCGGTAATTTTTTTAACTTATCCAGCTCAGGGTGCCTAAAAGCACGCCTAGGAAGAGCCGGAAACTACAGCTACTGCCATACCATCGCGGAGGATGCTCACATTGCTGACAGCAACCTGTTCCCCTGAGCGCAGCCCCTCAACGACCATGACCATCCCCTTACCTTCTAAGCCTAATTTTACAGGCCTTCGGGAGACTTTGCCTTTGCTGACTACAAAGACATATGTTTTTCCATTTTCTTTTTTTACCGCTTTTGAGGGAATCACTATTCCCTTTGGTGTGGTTATTGGGATCACTGCCCTGGCTGTCATCCCTGCCATCAGTCCGTTTTTCCCAGGAATCGTGATCTCTACGGGGAAGTATTGGCCAGTAGTAACTGCTACCGGGCCCAAACAACTGATTTCTCCCTGGAAAGTTTTATCTGGGAGGGCATCAACCTCCACTTTGACCTTCTGTCCCACGGAAAGAAAGGGGACCACTTCCTGAGCCACTGTTCCCTCGAGCTTGAGAGCTCCCAGATCAGCGATGGTCAACAAGGGCACTCCGGGTGCGGCCAGTTCTCCGGGGTTAATGTTACGGTTGGTGATTACCCCGCTAATCGGGCTGATGATCCTGCTGTTGCTGATCTGGGTAGTAATAACCTCACAAGCTGCTTGTTGCGCGGCAATTGTCCGGTTTGCTGCTTCGGACTTCTTCATCAGATCCTGATATTTTTTCTTTGCTGCTTCCAGCTTGCTTTCAACTTCATCAAGTTGGCTCTGGGGAGCAGCACCGGCATCGACCAGTTGTTTGATGCGCTCATACGCTTTCTGGGCGAAGTCAAGCTCGATCTTGGCTGCCTCGATTCCGATTTGTGCCTCTTCTGCCTGGGTTTTTGCCACCTCTGCCGCAGC
>LGFL01000049.1 GCA_001508855.1 Thermoanaerobacterales bacterium 50_218 | reverse complement strand
GGTTGCACTTTCGGAAAGCGGTGTTTAAAAGTGAAAGAAACCGGTAAGTTCGCCTTTACTTTGGGTTCGCCCTCTACAGGTAGGGCTGTCCGTGTGGTGCTTAGACCCGGAATATTATCGCGTTCTGGAGAGGCCTTCCTGGATCTGATGGAGAAGGTAGCCAATGGCGAGGCTTCTGCTGAAGAAAGAGAGCAGTTTTACGATCAGCAGGAGAGTCTTATGCAGTATATTCTCAATGCCCCTGCTGAAGAGTTATTCAACATTCAGAAAGCCAAGCTGGATCCAACGCCCCGCGGGTTTGCCTTCCGCTTCACCTGCTGTGACAACTGTGGTGAAGAATTTTTGAGCGTAAACGCTCACCGCGTTGGCGACAAAGTCCTTTGTCCGGCGTGCTTTGGTGCGTTATAACAGTCCGTTTGCAATTGTTTGCAGCGGGTTTGCAGGTCTTTTGCAGAGGCGGGGTTGAAAGTGCAGGCGTTGGAGGAAGCCTGCGCTTTGTTTTTAGAACCCCTATCTGTCGAAGAGATGATCCGACTGACGCCGTTTTCTCTCTTGCCCAGGAAGGAATTTGGCGATTAGTAGCAAATTAGGTAGAACTAAACATCGCCGTCAAATTCCCTTACAACCCTGATTAAAAAATGTGCAGACTTCGTGATCTTTGTCAGCCCAAGTCGATGCCAACAAAGACCATGACAGACGCCTCCTCAAAGGAACAAGACTGGCAGGCAAACGGCGAGCACAAATCTTTCGTGGCGCTCGAAGCGCGACCCCTCTATCAACCCTTATGCCTGCGAGTTAAACCGGGAAAGGCAAGTCTTTCGTAGGCAGTCGAACTGCCAGGAGGTGAAGCCTTTTCCCGGTACGAAACGCTGTTACTTAATTTTGCCAACCTAGGCTATTCTTCCTCCTAATATGATTTTGGTTCTCCTACAGAACTCAGGCTTAGTGTTGTATCTGAAAGGAGAGGGGAAATAGGGGAAGAAGGAGTTCGAATCCTTGCAAGAAATGAGCCACCCCTTATAGCATGCGGCTGCGGTAAGAATGCTACATGGGTTTGCACTAGATGCATCTATAAAGGAGAAGGGTGGCTATGCGATGAATGTGCTAAAGAGCACGAATGTGGCGAGGAGATGCTTCTGCCTGTCGTTAATTCCCCAAGGGTTGGAGTTTGTGGATATAATGGTGGGAAATATGGGAATTGATTTGCAGAAATTCGTACATTCAGACTTGGGTGATATACGCAATGCGTATATGAACGAGTTAGCCGAAATGACCTAAGGTAAGGAGGAATTCAATGAACGCGAAAACAACAATCATACTTGGATTGAAGGTAATCATCCTGACTTCTCTTTTATTCGTTTGTTATTTGATAGCCTCAATGTCGGTTGGTTTGACGGATTCCGCACAAACCGCTGATCGAATGGGTGCGATGGTGACTTTGCTGATCGTGTGCGCTCTTCAGACCATTGTCCTAAGCTATCCAATTGTCCGTTCCAGATGGATCGGCTGGAGACTGATCTTAGCGATCTTCTTTGTGTTCTATGGAGTGATGACATTCTTGTCTCAGATCGAGACTGTTGTGTTTCTCAAATATTTAGTGGACATTGTGCCGACGGAGATGATTCCCAAGCTGTTCCTGCAAGGGACGATCATTGCAGCGCTGTTTTCGCCATTGGCCGTTCTGATCCACGGAAGAATAAAAAGTGCTGAGGAATTGCAGGAAGCCAACCAGCGCCTAGTCATGCCCTGGACGGAATGGGTCTGGAAACTGATATTGATTGCGGTTATCTATGTGGCCATTTACTTCTCGTTTGGCATGTTCGTCTTTAGGCCGCTCGCAGGCGAAGCATTCCAAGAGTACTACGCTGGCCTCCAGTTACCCGGCTGGATCCTTCTATTTCAGATGGTGAGAGCGATGATATGGACGGCACTGGCACTACCAGTAATCCGAATGATGAAGGGTCGTTGGTGGGAGGCTGGACTGGCAGTAGCCCTGCTGTTCTCAGTTCTGATGGGATCCCTTCTTTTGTTGCCGAACCCCTATATGCCCGATACAATACGGATGGCTCACTTTGTAGAAGTATCATCCTCAAACTTCTTATTCGGCTGGATTGTGGTCTGGCTATTAAATCGCCGCCACGGTTCTCTGCGAGAGATGTTTCAATGCTCAGAAGGAGACCATATAAGTGTTAAGTAGTAAAACGTGGGAAACAAATGAGTGTGCAGTGCAGAAAAATATAATAGGTGGTGGACTAAACGAAGATTAGAAAAATAGCAGCAATTTATTCCATATTTGTCGGAATATCCATGATCGGAATGTGGACGACTTTCTGCTCACTGTCACTCGCTTCGGCGCTATTGCACTCAGACAACAGGCGGATATGTGGCTTCGCCTTCGGCTACGCCCAAATTTGCTCACTTCGTTCGCAAACTTCACGTATCCCCAGAACGTTAAGTGAGATGCCCAAGCCTGCCTTTAAAAAGAAAGGAGTTTTATATGGATTTAAGCCTATAATGGCATTTATTCTTCAGTTTCCGATAATGTTATTTGCTTTGCTTTGAGTATAGGAAAGCAATTGTTTCATGAAGAGGAATGGATATGAAGTTTAAGGCCTGAATATAAATGTCAGGGGTTGCTGTATCGGTTTTGGCGCCAGCGTCTAACAGGGCATTAGCAACACCGAAGATGGAATTTGCGGCCAATAATTCGGGGTTGCTAGGTTGTACGCAATTCGATTATGGCGTTCAAGAAGTTTGAAGTAGGATAGTAGGATGGAAAGAAATATGATGGAAAGAAATATGGAAAATAATAATAAAAGAAAAATACCCGGCATGCTTTACATACTTGTTTCCTTTATTCCGTGGATTGTTTACTGGATATTGTGCAGCCTGGGAAACGTGCTGGGCATTGTTATCCCTCTTGCAATTTCTTTAATTCTCGTAGTCCCTCAAATTCGAAAAAGAGATTTCAATCTGATGGACGTTACCTCTCTTCTCTATTTCAGCATAGCTGCTATTGGCACATTTATCTTCAGCCTGAATATATTTGTCGAAAATAATGGTTTCATCGGTTATTTCGTTTTATTTCTAATGGCATTATATTCTCTAATCATCAAACAACCTTACACCCTTCAGGTTGCAAAGAGAGATTATCCAGAAATCTACTGGAAGGATAAATCATTTCTGGCTATCAACAACACAATTACCGGGGTCTGGGCAGCAATCTTCATAGCAAACGCGACCATATTTTTACTTCTCGATATGCCTTTTACCGTAATTCTCTCAAACACTTTAATTGCTCTTGGTATAGCATTTTCGTTCGTTTTCCCCTTGAAAGCACCCGCTTATTTCGTTTCAAAGGAATTCAAAAAATATGATTGGAGTGTTGAAGCAAATCCTCAAAAACCAAAAGGGAAGAATGAATACGATGTTATCATCGTTGGTTCCGGCATTGCTGGGCTAACCTGCGGTGCTTTACTCTCAAAGAGGGGATACAGGGTTTTAGTTTTGGAGCAACATTATCAGGTTGGAGGTTACTGCTCATCCTTTAAAAGGGAGGGTTTTGTTTTTAATGCTGGTGTCTCAAATATAAGCGGTTTATGGGAGAAAGGTCCTGTCGCCTATCTTCTCAGAGAGCTTGGGCTTAAAAAGGAAGATTTGTTTGTGAGAAATACAATAAGGTACATTTTCAAGGGCGAGGAAGTTGAAGCACAAAACCTGGAGGAATTCACGAGAAAGCTTTCAGACATGTTTCCAGAAGAAAAAGAGAATATCTACGCCTTCTTCGATGAAGCTAAAGAAGCCTATGAGGAGTGCTACAAAGACGCTGAAACTTATGGCATTCCCTTGCCAGCTGAACTAATCGTCAAGGTTTTCGGAGCCAAAAAGCTCCTTGATTACCCGAAGGAACATCCACACTTTTACGACTGGATGAACAAAACATTCAGGCAAAAGCTCGATGAATACTTCAAAAACGAGGAGTTAAAGTCCTTACTCTGTTCTTTGTTGGGCCATATAGGAACAGAAGCAGATAAAACCCCTGCAAGCAATGCGCTTACTGCTGTAGTTTCATACTACATCCATGGGGGATACTTTCCAAGAGGAGGAGCACAGAGGTTTGCAAACAGCTTGAAGGAGGTTATTGAGAGCCACGGTGGTGAAGTCCTGCTCAGGCATAAGGCAGATAAGATACTGATCGGGAACGGAAAGGTTGATGGTGTAAAGGTTGGGGACAAGGTTTTTAGAGCTCCGATTGTTGTGGCAAATGCAAACGCAAAAACCACTTTCTTAGAACTCGTTGGAGAGAAGCATTTGGACGCGGGATTCGTTGAATACGTAAAAAGCTTGAAGATGTCTCCTTCCTGCTTTGCGGTGTTCTTAGGGGTTGATGCAGACCTAACCGAATATCCAACGATCGTCGTAGATTTGGATGATGGATATTATGTTGTGATAAACTCGAATGCTGACTCGAGCTTAGCGCCAGATGGTAAAGCGAGCGTTACAGCACTCGCCGATTACCATGATTTTCCAGAGAGGGGGACAGAAGAGTATTTGCAGAAGAAGAAGGAATTTGCCGAAATGTTGATCAAGAAGATTGAAAAGGTCATTCCGGATTTGAGCAAGCGTATAATCGTTCAGGATGCAGCAACACCTAAAACCTTTGAAAGATATACCTCTATGCCGGAAGGAGCAATCTATGCTTTTGATCAATCAATTGATACCAAAAGACCGTGCTTTAAAACCCCACTAAAAGGTTTGTATTTAGCAAGCGCATCCACTTTTCCAGGTGGTGGAATTGAAGCTGTCGTAATCTCAGGAATGATCTGTGCAAACGATATATGTAATTGGAAATGCTTCGACTCTAACCGCTGCGTATAGCAGCAGGTATGCGGTTGGAGGGGCGGAACTGAAGGTGCAGGTGTTGGAGGAAGCCTGCGCTTTGTTTTTGAGAACACGCGGTTTTTTCTCTTGTCCAGGAAGGAATTCGGCGATTAGTGCCGAATCAGGTTTGTATGTGTAGGGAGAAGAGTGTCTGTTTGAGGCAATGAGTGCAGGGAGGAGGAGCTGTTATAGTGGATAAGTCAAAACTCACGTTCATAGTGGATGCTTTGATGTTTCTTTTGTTGATGGCAATAGTTGGGATAGGACTTCTCATCAAATACGTTTTGGTAACTGGCAAAGAAAGGTGGGCAACATACGGCGGAAATGTAGATCTTTATTTGCTAGGGATGGATAGGCATGGATGGGGAACTGTTCACTTCGTTATAGGATTGATTTTTCTCGGATTATTGGTCTTCCACATAGTCCTTCACTGGAAAGCGATATTGGGTTTGTATCGCAGGTTAATAGGAAGTCGAAAAATGAGAGTATTGGTTGCTGCCTTGTTTGCGATCATTTGTGCATTTTTGGTAATCTTTCCCTTTGTCGTGAACCCCGCGGCGCGTGAAATTGGGCGTGGAGAAGGGCGTGATGAAGCAAGACGCGGTTATGTGGAGGAAATTGAAGCAAATGGTTACCCTGAGGCTTCCGTTGAAGTCAGAGGTTATATGACGCTCCTTGGAGTAGCCGAGGAATATGGTGTTCCGGTTGAATATCTGAAGGAAAGTCTTGGCATTCCCCAAGGCGCTCCCAGTGAACAACAACTGGGGTGGTTGCAAAAGAAATATGGTTTTAGGATGAGCGATGTTAAGAGAATAATTGATGAATACCATAAATCTCATTGAGGGACGTGCCGTGGTGGGAGTTATTTCAGTTCCAGTGTTCTTCTGGGTCAAGAGCGCGATTTAGCTAGGATTGCCGGGATGGCCAGGGAAAGCTCAGTCTGCCCGGAAGATTTTAAGGAAGATTTTCTGGAGTAGAAGGAATTTAAGTCAGTCATGGAGAATATGTAGAATAAAGGTGCAAGAAGCACCTCAGAGCTGAAGAACAGTCGCACATTGGTCTAATCTTCGCAGAAAAGCGAAGCGTAACTCAAAAATCGACCTGAAAAATTAAAACATTTAAAGGCAGAGAAACAATGCCATGAAGGCATTTTACCTGTAGAAACAGGTAGAAGCTTTCTCATGGCATTTTTTAATTTTAGTTTCATCAGCGAGGAGGAGTAGAGATCAATGAAAGGCCAAAAAATAGTACCCCTTATAATGTTGGCGTTGATATTTATCTTGCTGGCCTCATTAAGTTTTTCTTGCGCTCAGGGAGAGGAGAAAGAAGCTTCTTCGAAAATTATCACGATTACGGATGCGGCAGGGAGGGTTGTGGAAATTCCTTCTCCTTTGAACAGAGTTATTGCAATTGGTCCTGGTGCTCATGTAGCAATGAAGGCTATTGGTGTAAATCCTGATAAAATAGTGGGTATCCCTCAAATGATAAGTGAGGAAAAGATCCTATTCCCAGAGTTGTTCAATAAACCCATCGTTACTGCTCGTCGATGGTGGGAATTGAACTTTGAAAAGATCATCGAACTGAAGCCTCAGGTTGTAATCGTTGATGTGAAAACCACAAAGCCTGAAGTTGAAGACAAACTTGAGGGCATGGGGATAAAGGTGGTGCGGCTTGATTTTCATGAACCTGAAACAATGGAGAGCAATGTAAAGATATTAGGGAAGATGTTCGGCAGGGAGCAGCAGGCCGAGGAATTCGCTAAGTTTTGGTCAAGCGAGTTAATGGCAATTCAAAAAAAGATCCAGCATTTAGGAGACAATGAGAAGGTTCGCCTTTATCTCGAGGATTGGAGGGGCGGCCCTTATCATGCAAGTACTGAGGATTCAAGCTACGGCCAATTAGCAAAAATGGTGGGTGCTGTAAACATTGCTCACGGCTATGTTGGTGGGTCGATTGCAGAGTTGAGTGCAGAATATATCATCAAAGAAAATCCGCAGGTTATAGTTAAAATTTCTAGGGAGGGCGGCTTTGGTAACACTGATCAGGTACCACTTAAAGAAGCCAGGGAGGAGATAATGGAGCGAGAAGGCTTCCGCATGATCGAAGCTGTGAAAGAAGGCAGGGTATACGTTATCTCCAATGATGTTTTTGGAGGGGCTTTTAAAAACATTGGAGCGTGCTATCTTGCCAAGGTATTTTATCCAGAATTGTTCAAAGAACTTGATCCTCAAAAATATTTGAAAGAGTACCTGGAGAAATACTTAGGTGTGAAATATGAAGATGCAAAAGGAGTGTTTATATATCCGGAACTCACTTAAATTTTTACTGGGAGTTTTAGGAAGCCATATATTATATCACCAATAAAAACGGCATGGAAAGGTTGGTTTCGGGTTGCATGGTTATGGGGTCTCTGCGGGACCATCTACTGTGATAAGAATAGAAAACGTGGCCAAGCGCTACGGGAACATCACTGCGGTTAACGGGGTGAGCTTCAGCGTTGAGGAGGGGGAAATCTTCGGGTTGCTTGGCCCCAATGGAGCAGGGAAGACAACACTGATTCGCATGCTTACCACCTTGACCAGACCCACAGCCGGCGAACTTTTTGTTGCGGGTTATTCAGTTAGAAAGCATCAGGTTGAAGTTAAGAAACGCATCGGAGTCGTTCCTCAGCAAAATAACCTTGAGCGGGAATTGACCGGTCGCCAGAACTTGCTGTTACATGCCCTTTTGCACAAGGTAGACCGGGCTGAGCGGAACCAGAGAATCAATGAGTTGTTGGAATACGTGGGATTGCAGGATCGGGCAGATGATCGGGTGCAGAACTACTCAGGGGGAATGGCTAGGCGCTTGCTTATCGCCCGCGCTCTCGTGCACCGCCCATCGATCTTATTTCTGGATGAACCCACCATTGGCCTTGACCCCCAGACGCGGCGCAAGATTTGGGACCTGATTCAGATAATGAACCGGGACGGGGTTACTGTTCTCCTAACCACCCACTATATTGAAGAGGCCGAAAGCTTGTGCCACCGGGTGGGCATTATCGATTACGGGCGGCTGATTGCGCTGGGTACTCCGTCAGAATTAAAAGAGCGTTTGGGTAACTACTGTGTGGAGTTTTTAAATGAACGGGGAACCGAACGCCACTTTTTTGCAACACGGAGCGAGGCACAGGAATATGCACAGAGGAAAGATTGCGATACAGTGGTCCGGCGGACCAACCTCGAGGATGTTTTTGTAGAATTAACAGGGCGTGAAGTCCGTGAATCTGATGCGAGTTAAGATAAGGCAGCCAGACTGGCTGCCTATTGTGCTGGCGATGGGGATCGTCTGGCAGCGGCGCTGGTGGCGTTTTCTCATCGGAGGGCTCAATAGGCCGCTGATCTTTCTTGCCATTTTTTATTGGAACTTGGGCAATCCCGCAGCATCTGCTTCCGGTTCTTACCTGGGCTTTCTAGTGCCCGGCCTTGTGGTCATGGCTGCCGTATCGGCAAGCTATGCCGACTTGGTCAACTGGTTTACTTTGCGGAGGACCTATTATCGTGTCCTGGATGAATATTTGCTAGCACCGATATCCAATACCTCTCTCCTGATCGGGCATATTTTGGGGCAGCAATCAAAGGATTTTTGATTGCTGTGGCAGTCTTTGTGACCGCCCACTTTTTTACACAGGGGTTTTATTTCAAACCATTGTTTTTTCTCCAGTTGTTCATTATCTGTCTGACTTTTGCCTGTGTTGCCGTTGCTGTGGCGATGATCGCTGGGGGAGACAAAGATGCTTTAATGTTCACCAACTTGATCGTTTTCCCGATGACGTTTTTCTGCGGTACTTTTTTTCCAGTGGAAAGGCTTCCGGGTCTCTTGAAGATCGGGAGTTGGTTTTTACCTCTCACCGCGGCTACCTATAACTTGCGTGGTCTCGCTTTAACCGGGGTCAACAATCTATGCTGGTTTGGCCAGAGTTTGGGCTGGCTTGGGGTTCTTTACCTTGTTGCTTACTTTTTGTTGACCCTCAGACGGGAGGACTGACCATGAATCTCGGTGGAAATTCTCAAACTATCAGGCAGTTTTTATGGCTGCCGCCGTGGTATCCCATTATCTGGGAGGAGTTGGTTTACTGGCGGAGTAAATTCTGGCTTTATTTGGCTACATATATGCTATCTCCCCTAATTTTTCTGTTATCCTTCGGGTTTGGGGTAGGACAGAGGGTTAGACTGATCATGCCTAGTGGTGTCAGTTACCTGGAGTTTCTTGTTCCCGGTGTTGTTGCTCTGGCACTTTTCAACAATGGGGTGACCTCGGTAATAGTGCGCATGTTTTATCATAGACTTCATTTTTATAGTTTTGAGGCTTATCGTTTAGCTCCTGTGAGCACCCTTTCACTCTGGCTCGGCTACGCCTTGTCCGGGATGCTGCGGGGATTGCTGGCCGGCCTGGTGGTGCTGGGGATGGTCATCTTCCTGGTACCCATTCGGCTTAACTGGCTTTTTATCGGGAGTATGGCGCTGACATCCTTTTGTTTCGGCAGTTTTGGTGTCCTGATTGGCTTGTTGCTCCGTTCTTTTGATGACCATGCCCTCGCCACTGAATTCTTTCTTGTGCCGATGACTTTTCTCAGTGGAACATTGATCCCTGTGGAACGACTGCCGGGGTTGCTCCAGCCGATTGTTTGGCTTTTTCCCCTCACTCCTGTTGCCCAGCTTCTGCGAACAACTCTAGCCGGCACAGGTTTTCCTGGCGAACTGGCAGCAATGGTGGGGGGATGGACTCTGCTCTTCTTTCTCTTGGGGTGGTTCCGTTTGAGTAGGTTAGACACCTGAGTTTGCTGGTTATCTGGTTGATGGGCGATTTCTAGAACAAAATGAGGGGGGATGGGTAACTGATGGACTTCGAGCAATCAAGATGAACTCAAGAGGGAATGATGTTTAAAATCAAAGTGCAAGGGAGGGAATGAGCATGAAGAAGAGCTTATTTTTAATGGGTATTTGTGGGCTTCTTATAATTCTCATGTTTTTGTTAGCAGGATGCGGGAAAAGCGAGCAGCAACAGGCGTCAGTTCAAGCAGAAAAGACCGATGTCACTATTCAAGATGCTACGGGAAAGGAGATTACCGTTTCCACTGGATTAAACAGGGTCGTGCTTCTTAACTCAGATGTTGCTGAGGCCCTGCGGATTCTAGGTGTTCCTGAAGATGTAATAGTAGGCGTAAGTGTTACCGTTCAGGAGCATCCCTATCTCGGTCTGCAAGACAAACCTTCTGTTGGAAAATGTTTTGAGCCAAATTTGGAAAAAATAGTCGAGCTTAGGCCCCAGGCCGTTTTTACCTACGGTAAGTGGCCAGACACGAAGCTTGAGGAAAAGCTAGAACCTGTTGGAATAAAAGTGGTTAGACTTGACTTTTATAAGCCCGAAACCTATGATCGCGACCTTATGGCTTTAGCAAAAATCTTTGGAAAAGAAGAAAGAGCCGAAAAGTTCCTCGAATGGAAGTCTGAGAAAACGGCGGTTATCAGAGACCGAGTCGAGAATTTAAAACCGGAGGAAAAACTAAAAGTGTACGGTACCTGGTTTTCTTCCCTGGAGAAGGGAGAATGGAAGCCGTATGCCCAGGGGACGGCACTTCATCAAGGTATTGAATTAGCTGGTGGCCTAAATATTGCCCGCGAATTAGAGGGGTATCCGAAGGTAAGTCCAGAATGGATATTAGAAAAAGATCCCGATGTTGCGGTGTTTGGTGTTCTTAGTGACAAGGGGTTGGGGTACGCCGCTACAGATTACAGTGAAGCAGAAAAATTGATGGACACTGCTTTGAAAAATGAAATTTTAAGAAAAACAGGGGCAGGAAAAAAGGAGCGCATCTATTTTCTCAACACTAAGTTGCTTGGTGGAGATAAAACTTACTTAGGATCATTCTATTTGGCGAAGTGGTTTTATCCCGAGCTCTTTGGAGATATTGAACCTGATCAAGTGCTTAAAGAGTATTTTGAAAAGTGGTTGAATATTCCTTTTAAAGGTAAATGGGCGTATCCCCCGTGCTAAGATAATTCTCTCTAAATCTGTTGTGCAGAAAAAAGAAGGAATTTTTGAGAAACTGGCGAAGTAAAAAAAAGTGAAGAATTATTAACAGCCGGCCGAAGCCGGCATTCCGGTTGGACGCTCTAAACCTAGACGGAACAATCGTGAGATAGGCGTCGTTGAACACAGGAATAAGGCTTAGGAAAAGCAGGGCCACGAAGGTCCTTTCCTGCCAGGGGATGGTAGGAGGGTTTTTGTGGCCCTTTTTCTCTTTGCAACAGTCTTAATGAAGCGCAAGTTTCATTTTAGTTTGGTGGTGGGAAAGGAGATCCTGAAAGTGTTGGGAGAGGATGAGGAGTTGCAAGAAAACAAATCCGGGCGCTTTGTTTTCCCCTTCACTGCGCTTTTGGGCCAGGAGAAGATGAAGAAGGCCCTGCTTCTCAATGCCGTAAACCCCCGTTTAGGTGGAGTCCTCATTCGTGGCGAAAAGGGCACGGCCAAATCGACAGCAGTTCGTGCCCTCGCGGCTTTACTTCCGGAGATACCCGTTGTTCCCGGTTGCCCTTACCAGTGCAA
>LGFL01000048.1 GCA_001508855.1 Thermoanaerobacterales bacterium 50_218 | reverse complement strand
GAAGAGTGTCTCAAGACTGCGTTGGAGACGCACGGTCATGAGGGGCTTCGGTGCGTAGTATTTGCCCTGTGTGTTTTTGCCTGGATGCTGTCGGGTTGTGTCAGCTCTGGTCTGGACAGCGAGTCGGAAAAGAACCTGGAGGAGACCTTGAAGGACCTGTGTCGGAGTCTGGATCTTCTTCTTGGGGAGCGGTCCGAGGGTGAGAGAGGTTCTGGCGGAGCCGAGCTGGAAGGTGGGTTGCCGGAAGAGAGAAAGAAGGTTTTGCGGGAGATCCTGCGTCAGCAGAAGCTTTACCTTGCATTGAACCGGAGCAACAAAGAGCTCTTTGGTCCTTCATTGTTCCGGGTGATTTCCTGTGTCGCTTTAGCTCTTGGTTGTAGGGATATAGCGGAGCGTGTTCAGCTTTTTTCGGACCTTGAGTGGGATGCGTGCCTGGAGGTGTTGAACCAACTGGAATCCCTGGTAGGTGGTGAAGAAGAAGGTGAGGTTGAGGCAGTTGCTGAACCCGGTAGTTCTCCGAGTGTTGGGGTTCAGGCCTCGGTTCAAACTTATCAACCTAAGGAGCGGACCAAGAAGTACCTTCGGATTGAGGAAAGTCGAGTTGAGAAGCTTTTCGAACTGGCGGGGGAGTTGGTGGTTGCCAAGAACAGTCTGCCGTATCTGGTGCGCAAGCTTGAGCTTCACTGGGGGATTCCCGAAGCTGCTAGGGAACTGAAAGAAAGGTATCAGGTATTTGAGCAGATCAGCCGTGAGCTGCAGGATTTAGCGATGGAATTCCGGCTTCTTCCTGTATCGCAGATATTTCAGCGGTTTCCGCGGTTTGTGCGTGATGTCAGCAGGACCTTGGGCAAGCGGGTGCGGCTGGTTATCGAGGGGGAAGAGACGCAGGTTGACAAGACGGTGCTGGAGAAGATCTACGAGCCTTTGGTTCACCTTGTGCGCAACTCTTTGGATCATGGTTTTGAGCCTCCGGAGGAGAGGGTCCGTCTTGGGAAGGAAGCGGAAGGGAGGCTTGTGCTGCGGGCTGGTCGGGAGGGACACTTTGTGTTCATTGAAGTGTCAGATGACGGAAGGGGAATCGACCCGGGGCGTATTAGAGAGGCTGCTGTAGAAAAGGGGTTGCTCAGCGAGCAGGCAGCAAGTCAGCTTTCCGATGACGAGGTTGTCCAGTTCATCTTTCACCCTGGTTTTTCGACTGCAGAAGAAGCGAATGAGCTTTCTGGCCGCGGAGTCGGGATGGATGTTGTCAAAGACACAGCTGAGCAGTTAGGGGGGAGTGTGCAACTCAGCAACTTTCCTGGTTCTGGGCTGACAGTGCGTTTGACTTTTCCTCTCACTTTGGCGACGACTAAGGTTTTGGTTGTTAGGGCTGATGGTGGAATTTATGGGCTTCCCCTTGAAGGTGTTGAAGAAGTTCTCCGGGTTCAGGCTGATCAGTTTCAGCTTCTTGGTGGAAGAGAAGCGGTTTACCTTCGGGGCAGGACGGTTCCTGTGGTTCGGCTGAGGGAGCTGTTAGGGCTGTCGGGAGATTCTTCTGGGGAATTCAGCTATGTTGTGGTCTTAAAAGTTGGGGTAGGTGTTGTGGTCGACGATTTTGAAAGCGAGCTTGACGTACTTTTGAAGCCGCTTCCGGGGGAGCTTGGTGGTGTGAAGCTTTATGCGGGGGGTTCTCTGCTTCCCGACGGCAGCATTCTGCTTGTGCTCAATCCTGAAGAATTGCTGGCAGGGGGGAACTAGTTTTCATGCCTGTTGTTAGAAGCGGAGACACTTTAGTTTTTACTGGCAGCCTCACTGTGGAGGATGCTGGGGAAGTAAAACAGAAGCTGCAGGAGCTGAAGGGGGCAACGGAGCCGTGCCTCGATCTGAGTGGGCTCGAGCGCTTCGACTTCAGCATTGCCCAGCTTCTTTTGGCTTTTGTTCGGGAGGTCAGGCTGGCCGGTTTTGTTCCTCCTTCCGATACCAGATTGAGCAACATTTTGAGGTTTCTCGGGGTGTGTTAGGTGTTGGGTTATCTGGCGTGCTTCATTTCAGGATTGGTCCTCGGAACTGCAGCAGTTTCGCTTGTTTCCCGGAAAAAGAAACCTTTGCAAGAACCCCCTCCACCGACTCCGATTCCCGAGGTTGAGGAATCGGCAAGGAAGCAAGAGGATGTGAAAGCACTGGAAGAATTCTTCCTGACGGTAAGGAATGTAGCTGAGATTGTGGAAAAAGTGCTGGAAGAAACGCTTGTGGAGATAAGAGGAAGTACTGAGAAGTGGATAGAAGCAGTGGAGCAAATGGTAGAAGGCACTCAAGGGGGAATCGCCCAACTGAAGACAACGATTACAGCAATTGTTTCCCGTGAGGAGGAAGAGACCGACGATCTCCTAGATAAGAGCCGAAAGTCCGCTACCCAAATTGTAGACACCAGCAGGGCTGCTGTCAGCAGGTTTACAGAGTGCAGTGACCAGTTTCTGGGGATAATCCAGGAGCTCCGCGAGAGCCGTTTCCGGGACTTCAAACTGCAGGTAGAGAAGGTTCTTCGGCAGTCGAACATCCTCGCTTTGAATGCTGGCATTGAGGCTGCGCGGTTGGGAGCAGCAGGGCGCGGCTTGGGGGTCATTGCTAGGGAGATTCAAAAATTAAACAAAATGGTTGATGAGTCCCTTGATGCCATTGAGGATTTGGTGGAGTCGTTGGAGTCACGGCTGCAGGAGTTTTCCGAGACCCTTGAGGTGACTGCTCAGGATTCGGTCAAGGCGATCGAGCAAGGTGAGAGGGTGCTGGAGGACAGTCTTGCTGAGCTCGACCAGAGGGTGGATAGCATTGCTTCTGCTCTTTCTGGGGTTGGTGGAAAACTGGACGAGGTTGCTGGAAACCTGGGAGCAGTTGTTGAAGTGTTCCAGTATCAGGACATAGTATCTCAGAAGCTGGGGAACATGCAGGGGGTTGTTAGGGAGTTGAGCGAAGTGCTCGATGAAGCGCTAGCTTCGCTTTCCAGAAGCGAATTTGCAAACGTGCGGGAAGAACTCCTTGGTCGGATTCAGAAGCTCTACACCACCCAGAGTGAGCGGAGGCACCACGAGGATGCGACAGGTCAAGAATGTGTTGACGAAAAGCGGGTAGGTCAGGTTATTTCCGAACTTGGAGAGAATGTCGAGCTTTTTTAAGGGAAGGAGGTGGTTTCGTGAGCAGGCGAGTGCTGGCAGTTGACGACTCAGCCACAGTGAGGTCAAGCCTCAAGCTCGTCTTGCAGAAAGCGGGCTACGAACCGGTTTTAGCTGCGGACGGGGAAGAAGCTCTGTTCAGGGTGCAAGAATCGAGAGAAAAGTTCCACCTCATAATCACCGACCTGAACATGCCGAAGATGAACGGGATCGAGCTGATCAAGACAGTGCGTTTGTTGCCGGGCTACCGCTTTACCCCGATCCTCATGCTCACGACCGAGTCCCAGGCTGAGAAGAAGATGGAAGGCAAGAAGGCAGGAGCCACCGGCTGGATCGTCAAGCCGTTTACTCCCGGGCAACTCATCAGCGTGATTCAAAAGATCCTGCGCTGAAAAAAAAAAGACCTTAGGCAGCACGGCTTTTCCTTGCCTCCTGCAGCTCTTTCTCCATTGACTAGGTAAAGATTGCTGTCATGTTGATGTTCGCGGGTAAATTCCAAACCTCGAGCAGCGCGGAACAAACCGCGCTTTTTTTTATCCCAGCAAATGATAGTGAGCAGCTTTGCTCGCACAATACAACTGATTTCCCTGTTGTGCACAAGGAAAAGTTGTCAGAAGTGACGAAGAACTATTTAGAAACACCCGCATTTCGGAGTAGCAAGTAACCTCTATCGAGTTGGAGAGTCTGGAACAACTGAGGAATGAGGAGATGAGTAGAATGATCGCTGCTTCTACATGTTGGGCTTCTGGAAACATAAAGGACGCGAAAGCACTTATCGGAAAGATGCTTGCTCTAGAGGTTACCGCCGTCGAACTAGACTACAGAATTAGGTCAGAGGTGTTTCGGGACCTTCCAGGGTTGCTCCGCCGTTCAGGTCTTGAGGTTACCAGTGTCCACAACTTCTTTCCCTGCCCCGAAGAGGCAGAAAAACCGAGTGGTGACCTTTTTCTGTTCACTTCTGACGATAACTGGGAACGAGACTTTGCTGTGAAGTACACTTTGAAGACCCTCGAGCATGCTGCTGATTTGGGTGCTCAGGTGGTTGTCGTGCACCTGGGTTGCGTGCCTTTGCGTCCCCAGGTTGATCGGCTCTATGAGATGTATGAAAAAGGAACTCTTAGCGAAGACTCTGGAATTGAGGCATGGCAGGAATTAAAGAAAACAAGAGAAAAGGAGGTACCCCGTTACCTAGACCGCGTCTTTCTCGCTCTTGACCGGATCCTTGGTGCAGCCGAGAAGTTGGGTCTTCGGATCGGTGTGGAAAACCGTTACCACTACCACGAGATCCCCTCACTGGAGGATGTGGGAGTGATCCTGGAGAAGTTTCAGGGAGCTCCGATAGGCTACTGGCATGATACAGGTCATGCCCATAACTGGGAAGTGATGGGTTGGGCTACACAGGAAGATTTTTTGAGTACTTACCGGGAAAGTCTTATTGGAATCCATCTCCACGATGCCCGCGGCCGTGAGGATCACCTGGCACCAGGAGTGGGTGAGATCGATTTCGCGGCGATCTCTCGCTATCTCCGTGAGGATGTCCTCAGGGTTGCCGAGGTGGCATCAAAAAGCAGCCTCTCTGAGTACCAGAGGGGATTGAAGCTTCTCAGAGATTTAGGATTCTAAGATTCTGACATTTTGATCAGGTGGTGACGAAAGTGGCGATTAAGTGTAAAAGGATCATCAAGTGGCTCGAAGAGTGGGCACCGAAGTCACTGGCAATGGAAGGTGATCGGATCGGCCTTTTGTTAGGAGACCCTTCTTCAGATGTGGAAAACGTTCTCGTGACTCTGGAAATTACTGCAGAGGTGGTTGAAGAGGCGGTTGGCCTTGGTGTGCAGCTCATTGTTTCTCATCACCCGCTTTTCCGTGAACCTTTATCTTACTTGCGTTTCGACATGTACCCCGGAAATATTATCGGCAGGCTGATACAAAAAGGGATCAATGCTTATGCTGCCCATACCAACCTTGATGCTGCTCCCGGTGGGGTAAACGATGTGCTGGCACGCCGCCTCGGTCTTCAGGACCTCGAGGTTCTCTATCCCACCTACCAGGAAAAGTCCTACAAAGTGGTCGTTTTTGTTCCTCAGGGCTACGAGGACCGGGTCCGCCAGGCGATGTCCGAGGCAGGGGCTGGCAGGATTGGCAATTACGTTGAATGTTCCTTCCAGACTGAGGGCACGGGGACGTTTAAACCACTTCCAGGTGCTCAACCCTTTTCCGGTGAAGTCGGGAAACTGGAAAAAGCGCAGGAGTTCAGGTTGGAAATGGTTGTTTCAGGTAATAAGCTGTCTCAGGTCCTCGAGGCGATGGTGAGCGCCCATCCTTATGAAGAGGTAGCCTATGATGTGTATCCTCTCTGGACGAAGAGCGGTTCCATCGGTTTGGGGAGAGTGGGCAGGCTGAAAGAAGCCAGGCCGCTTGGAGTTTTCGCCGAAGGTGTCAAAGAACTGTTGGGATTGAAAGCTGTGAGGGTTACCGGTGATCTCCAAAGGCCGGTTTCTAAAGTAGCCCTCTGTGGCGGTAGTGGCATGAGGTTGCTCATGCGAGCCGTCGAGCTGGGAGCAGACGTTTACCTCACAGGTGATGTTAGACACCACGAGGCCTTGGAAGCTAAGGCCCTCGGCATTTCCCTGATCGATGCCGGGCACCACGCCACTGAGCGCCTGATTGTACCAGTCATTGCCGAGTACCTGGAAAAGAGGTCTCAAGATGCAGGTCAAAAACTTGGTGTTTTCGTTTCCAGTGTCAACACCGACCCTTTCCTCTACCTCTAGAAATGAATCCTTGCTCTGAAGCAAAGCGGTTTTTTGAAAAATTCTAGAAGCTGAGAAAGGTGCAGGAGATATGACCAACTCGAGAAAAAAGCTTGTTCTTTATATTGATGGGGCTTCGCGAGGAAATCCGGGTAAAGCAGGCGCAGGTGTGGTTATCTGTGATTCCACAGGAAAGGTGATTGCCGAAAAGAAAGCTTTTCTGGGGGAAACGACAAACAATGTAGCCGAGTATCGCGCTTTTCTGCTTGCCCTCGAAGAAGCTCTTGCTATGAAAGCTGGAGAAATTGAGGTTTACACTGACAGCGAACTCCTCGCCAAGCAGTGGAGTGGGGAATATAAGGTGCGCAACCCGCGTCTTAAGGAGTTTCTCAAGCGGGCGCGCACCCTTTCTCAGCAATTTACGAAGTGCCAAGTGGTTCACATTCCCAGGTGTCAGAACCGCAGAGCTGACTCCCTGGCGAATCGGGCGATCGATGAGCACATTTAGCTAGAGGGGTCAGGGAGCGTAGCATAGGCTTCGTCATCGAAGTAGAGTTCCCTTCCCAATTCCACATCATCACTCACCAGAGGTTTTGGTTCCTGAACTGCTTCCAGCCTGATCAGGCTGGATGTGTACCAATTAAGGTCAGGAACCCCAAGGTGGAAAGAGGAGGATTGACGAACGAGGGGATAGTTGCGTTCGATGAATGTCGATCTTTCAAGTTCGTAACTGTGGAAGTCGTGGATCAGGTCAGTAATCACGAACCCCATTTCCAGGAACATTTTCTGGATGGTATACCATTTCTGGCGTGATGCTTCCAGGTGTGTCAGGCCTAGGTAACCCGAACATTCAGGTCCTTTGAGTCCCTGGACGCACCGGGAGAGGAAGAGCTTGATCCCGGGAATGGTTTCTACAGGGTCGGTGAAGAAAACGTCGTATTTTTGAGCGAATTCTGGGGGCAGGGGCTTGCGTACATCGAAGCTGATGGTTTGCAGGTTTTTAATTTTCCGTTCTGCAGCCACTTCATTGATGAATTCCAGTAACCGTTGGTCTATTTCCAGGACGGTGATTTCTTCGGCCATCCCAGTCAGTGCTGCAGCGATGCTTGTGAGGTCATCATCACCCACAAAAAGCAATTTTTGACCTTCGAGGTCACCACGGGCGTACATGAGGACGACGCGGGCTACAGTGATTTCCGGTTCGATGAACCCCTGATCGAATTCTGGAATTGCCTGGGGTCTGGAAACTGCAATTTCCTTGAATTCGTCAAGAACTTTTTGAAAGATCCCTTCAAAGGTGACTCCCCGTCCCGAGCAGTGGGAGCAGGTGGTGTTAATGAGAGGAACAAGGCCAGCAGAGTGAGCAATTTCCCTGCCTTTTTCAGTTAGTTCCAGAAGGTGGTCCCTTTCGCTGATAAAACCTTCTTCTTTCAATGAAGCAAGAGTTGTGGTAAAACGGGCGAGGTGGCTGTCTTGATCACGGATCAGTTGCCAGAAGGTCTTTGGTCTGCTCAGGAGACTGCGCAGAATTTGCCTTTGATCTCGCTTCATTTTTTGGATCCCTCCTCCGCAAACATTTTAAGCTATTGCTTGATTTTGAGCAAGTATCTTTGAAAAATAATAAGGCAGGTGTGGTGAGACGAGGTGCTTTTTGATTTTCTGGTTCCTGCAAGGATTATTTTTGGTCCTGGAAGCAGTGGGCGCTTGGGAGAAGAGGCTTGCAGATTTGGCAGAAGAGTTCTGCTGGTTACGGGGAAACGGTCTCTTCGCCTGAGTGGGATGCTGGACAGGGTTTTGGCACCATTGGAGGCTGCAAAATTGGATGTTTTGATGTTCGATCAAGTTGATCCCGAGCCTTCCCTTGAGGTGGTGGAAAAAGGGAGGGAAGCCGCCCGCGAGCAATCTGTGGATCTGGTCGTTGCCGCCGGAGGAGGAAGTGTCCTCGATGTTGGCAAGGCAATTGCTGGACTTTTTTATGAAGAGGGAACTGTGAGGGAGTATTTCGAGGGGAGGCCGATCGAAAAAGTCGGGCTGCCCTGGATTGCTGTTCCCACAACAGCAGGGAGTGGGGCTGAAGCTACCAGGAACTCTGTCTTGATTGACCCTGTTTCCGAGCGCAAGCAGAGCATTCGGTGCGACTGGTGGATGGCGAGGGTGGCTGTCGTTGACCCGGTCTTAACGATGAGCATGCCACCCCGTCTCACTGCGATTACTGGGATGGATGCTTTGACTCATGCCATCGAAGCCTATACCTCGAGGTGGTCTCATCCTCTGACAAGTTCCCTTGCCCTGGAGGCCGCAATCCTAATTTCCAGAAATCTTTACTCTGCTTATCAAAAGGGCAGCAACCGGGAAGCAAGGGAAAAAATGTCTCTGGCCAGCTTGATGGCAGGAATTGCTTTGAACAACGCCCGTCTGGGTGCTGTTCACGGGCTGGCCCACCCGATTGGTCTCCGCTATCACTTACCCCACGGACTCGTTTGCGGGATTTTACTACCCTATGTGATGGAATACAACCTGACAATTGTGGAGGAAAAATATGCCCGGATTGCTCTTGAACTCGGACTGGTGCAGCCTGGAAGCTCTTCAGGTGAGGCTGCCAGGCGGCTGATCCATTTTGTCAAAAGTCTGAAAAAGCGCCTGGGGATCCCGGAGAAATTGAGTGAAGTCGGTCTGCGTGCCGGAGACCTTTCCTCTATTGCCGAGGCTGCTCTTCCTTCAGGTTCCTTGGCGGCAAACCCTCGTGCTGCCAGAAAGGATGACCTTTTGGAGATTCTCAAGGCTAACCTGTAGCACTGTTTCGCAACCACAAAGGTAAAAAAACACATTGTTGAGAGTGGCACGAGAAAATGCTATAATCTTTTGAAAAGTTCAACAGAAGGTAAAAGGCGAGGAACGGGAGGAGTACCGGTCTCCAACCGGTCACAGAGAGCTGGGGGTTGGTGGGAACCAGTCCGGAGGACCGGGAAATACACCTGGGAGCCGCTCTTCCGAAAAACAGCCACCTATTCTTCCCGCGCCGCAAGTCCCGGCTTTTAAGCCTAAGGAGGAAGGTGCAGTTAGTATCCGAGGCGGCTCTGAGGGAGACTGTTGAGTAGGAAGAGACAGTTTGTCCTGTTAAAGACTCGAAAGAGGCCTTACCTCTTCAGTGAGGCTATTAGGGTGGTACCGCGGGAATCGCTCTCGCCCCTAGATCTGGGGCGATTTTTTTTACAAAAAAGTGGGGAGGTAGCGTCAATGGCAGAACTTGTCAGGGATTTTCAGAAGCAGTGGGAGACCATCAAAAGAGGGGTTGCTGAGATCACTCCAGAAGAGGAACTGGCCCAAAAATTGAAGCGGGCGATTGCTCTCAACAGGCCACTTAGAGTAAAGCTTGGGCTCGACCCTACTGCTCCTGACATTCACCTTGGCCACACAGTTGTTCTTCATAAGTTGCGTCAGTTTCAGGAGTTGGGACACCATGTTGTGCTCATTCTCGGAGACTTCACTGCCAGGATCGGTGACCCCTCGGGGCGGTCGGAAACGAGGCGGCAATTGAGCGAGGAAGAAGTTCTGGCTAATGTGGCTACCTACAAAGAGCAGATCGGTAAGATTATCGACCTCAAGAAAGCCGAGGTTGTTTTCAACAGCACCTGGTTGGCACCACTCACCTTTGTCGAGGTTGTTGAACTGGCAGCCAAGTATACCGTCGCCAGAATGCTAGAGAGGGATGACTTTGGCCGACGCTACAGAGAAGGATTACCGATCGGTATTCACGAGTTTCTCTACCCACTTATTCAAGCCTATGATTCGGTGGTTGTCAGAGCAGATGTGGAGATAGGTGGAACTGACCAGAAGTTCAACCTAATGGTAGGAAGGGACATTCAGCGGGAATACGGGCAGGAACCTCAGGTTGCTGTGCTCATGCCGATCCTCGAAGGACTTGACGGAGTCCAGAAGATGAGCAAAAGCTTGGGGAACTACATCGGGATCACCGAACCCCCAAAAGAGATTTATGGTAAGACGATGTCGCTGCCCGATGAAATGATCCTTCGTTACTTCGAATTGGTGACACCTGTCGACCTCGACGAGATCAAGAGAATAAAAGACGGTCTTGCCAGTGGCTCCCTTCACCCCCGGGATGCCAAAATGAGGCTAGCACGAGAACTTGTGGCAATGTTTTACGGAGAAGAAGCTGCCCAGCAGGCCGAGGCAGAATTTGTTGCTGTTTTCCAGAGAGGAGAACTGCCTGCAGAGATTCCCGAGATATCCCTGCATCCTGGAGAAGTTAATCCTGATGGCAGTATTTGGCTACCTAGGCTTTTGGTGAAAGCAGGTCTTGCAAACAGCACTTCTGAAGGAAAACGCCTGATCAAGCAGGGTGCAGTGAAGATAGATGGGCAGAAGGTGGAGGCTTCTGAAGAAAACGTCCAGGTAAGAAACGGAATGGTGGTCAGGGCAGGAAAAAGGAGGTTTGCCCGAATTTATCTCCAGGAGTAGTTTTTCAAGCCATTGTGCTCTGACACAAGGGGGGAGGCACCCAGGTTTCCAATACAAATAACACTAAATCATTCTCTAAATCATAGTATGGAGTGTGATTCTCGGAGAAACCGTCAGAGCTTGCGGTTTCATTGGTGGCTTGGGGGTGAGGGGGTGAACCGTAAAAGGCCTTGTCTGGTTTTGGCCTTTGCAGCCTCTTTGCTTTTTTTAATTTTTTTCTTCTTTGAATCCAGTTTGAAACCTACGATTCAGGAAATTGCCGAGGCAAAAGCACGCTGGGCGGCAACAGAGGCTGTTCATCAGGCCGTAAAACAGGAATTTCTTCGCTCATCTGGGTCTAGTGACCTGATCATTGTCCAAAAGGATTTGCAGGGAAGGATCGTTCTGATCCAGCCAGATATTGTCCGGGTGAACGTCTTGGCTTCTGAGGCTACCCTTGCCATCCAGGATTCGCTGAAAAAGCTTGCTGATGACGATTTTTCGATCCCTCTCGGCCAGGTTCTGGGAAGCAAACTGTTGGCCAACTACGGTCCCAGGATTAAGGTTTCGATCTACCCTGTAGGCACGGTAAAAACAAAGATTTTCGGGCGCTTTGAAGAGGCCGGCATCAATCAGACCAGGCACCGCTTGTATCTCGGGGTGGAAAGCATCGTCAAGGTTGTTGTTCCAATGCTTGCTTCAGAGGTTAAAGTTGCTACAGAAATCCCTGTTACCGATACTGTGATCGTTGGCGAGGTCCCAGAGATGTATCTTGATTTTTCTAAGGGAACGGCTCTGAAATAGCCGGATTTTCTCGCAAAATTTAAAAATGTACTTCTCTGGTCAAAAAATAGGTTTTCCTGATGCCAGTATGCACACGATTATGCTGGAATTCTGGGATTTCATCGGACTTGTGTATAAAGCGACAGCAGTGGTATATTAGTGGTGCACCAAGAAACAGGTTCAGACGAAATTCAATAAAAACGGAAAAGCCTTGACAAAACATTCTGACCGTGATAAGATAGGCATCGGCGCTGCTCGAGAACAAGAGCAGCAGAGGTCCTTGAAAACTGAACAGCCGTGCGGGCGAGGGACTCTCTATCTATGGTTTAGAGGATTTGATGGAGAGTTTGATCCTGGCTCAGGACGAACGCTGGCGGCGTGCCTAACACATGCAAGTCGAGCGGGGTAGCGGGTGCAGTTTAGCTGTGCTTGTTACCTAGCGGCGGACGGGTGAGTAACACGTGAGCAACCTACCCGGAAGACCGGGATAACACTGGGAAACTGGTGCTAATACCGGATACACTTCT
>LGFL01000047.1 GCA_001508855.1 Thermoanaerobacterales bacterium 50_218 | reverse complement strand
TGTTTGGTTTGGTTGGTTTTTTCGCCGAGGTCTCATTCTTTTTTTAGGAGCTAATCCCCTTCTTTTACCTACCGAAATTTTACACAGCCCTGGTTTACGAGCCGAGGCTGAAAGTTGTGGTCAGGAATAAGCTCGAACATGGACCAATATATTTTTAAAAAAAGAATGCCTCTGGGAGGTGAAAAGCTTGCGCAAAAGCAGACACTTCTATTCCCTTCCCGTGGTCACTCTTGAGGAAGGGAAAGAAATCGGCCACATCAAAGGGATCGTTATTGATCCCGAAGAAGCGGCAGTAGTCGCCCTGATCATCCAAAAAAGTGGCCCCTTTTCTGAACAGAAGGCAATCCCTTACTCCAGAGTCGTCAGTGTTGGCGACAATGCCATCACCATTCAAAAAGCGACGAGTGTGGAAAAAGTAGGCAGCCTCCCCCATCTCGTCAAACTGATGAAAGATAAAATCAACCTTCGGGGAGCAAGAGTAATCACCGAGGGAGGGGCTGCCCTTGGCTATGTTGACGAGTACCTCATCGACACGGAAACGGGAAAGATCACCAGCTTCGAGATCAGCGGAAAATTCGGAGAAAAGTTCTTTAAAGGCAAGGCCTTGCTCCCCGCAGGTGAGGTGCGCACAATTGGTAAAGACGTTTTAGTCGTCAGAAACGGAACTGAAGAAACCCTCACCTGGAACGAAGGGGCGATTACCAAACTCGCCCAGAAAGCCCGCCAGTTCCGGGGTATTCCCCAGAAAAAAGATGACCAAGACGAATAGTTCAGTCGAAGAGCTTGCTCACAGAAAGGTCCTCATGGATCCTGATCATCACCTCTCCGAGAAGAGGTGCTACCGAAAGGACCTTCAGTTTGGAAAAATGCTTTTCGGGAGGAACAGGAATGGTATTGGTGACCACAACTTCCTCGATCGGCGAATTCTCCAGCCTCTCCCGCGCCGGTCCTGAGAGGACAGGGTGAGTACAGCAGGCGTAAACCCTGCGTGCTCCGTGCTCGAGGAGGGCGACAGCCCCCTTGGTAATCGTTCCTGCTGTATCAATAAGGTCATCGACGATCACCGCGGTCTTTCCTTTGACCTCCCCGATGACGTGGAGAACTTCGGAAACATTGGGCCGTGGCCTCCGCTTATCGATGATGGCGATCGAGGCACCCAGTCTGCTGGCAAGGTCGCGCGCCCGCGTCACCCCACCGACGTCCGGGGAAACGACGACCACATCGGTCAGCTCCAGGCTGGAAAGGTATTCCGCCAGAATCGGAATACCGGTCAGGTGGTCAACAGGAATGTCGAAAAAGCCCTGGATCTGGCCGGCATGGAGGTCCATCGTCACCACACGGTCAGCGCCAGCAGCGGTGATCAGGTTGGCAACAAGCTTAGCGGTAATCGGATCACGTGCCTTCAGCTTGCGGTCCTGCCGGGCATAACCGTAGTAGGGAAGAACAGCGCAGATCCTCCGTGCCGAAGCACGCTTGAGGGCATCGATCATGATCAAAAGCTCCATAACATTTTCGTTCACCGGGGGACAGGTGGGCTGGATCAGGAAGATGTCCGCACCCCGGACGCTTTCGTTGATACTGACACAGATCTCCCCATCACTGAAGCGGCTCACCTGGGCATCACCAAGGGAAATGCCCAGGTACTCGGAAATCTCCTCGGCAAGGCTGCGGTTGGCGTTTCCGGTGAAAATCTTCAGCTTTTTGGCATAAAGCGGCATCTCCGACCCCTCTCTATCTTACTTCATCATTTTTCTTTTTTCTTTCTCCAGTTGGGCACAACCACCTGGCGCGCCCTTTCGACAGCCAGGGCCCCAGGAGGGACGTCCTTGGTAATTGTCGAACCAGCACCTGTGACCGCGCCTTCACCAATGGTAACAGGCGCCACCAGGTTGGTGTTGCTCCCGATGAAGGCCCGGTTCCCGATCCGGGTCTCGTGCTTGCTGACGCCATCATAGTTGCAGGTAATCGTTCCCGCCCCGATGTTGACGCCTTCTCCGACAACAGCATCTCCTACATAACTCAGGTGAGGGACCTTGCTCCCAGCACCGATGACCGCCTTTTTCAGTTCGACGAAGTCTCCCACTTTAACCCCTTCGGCAAGCACCGTCCCCGGCCGGATGTAGGAAAAGGGACCAACCTGGCAGCAGTCACCAAGAGAGCTCCCCACCACTACCGAGTACTGGATTGTCACCTGGTTACCAATAGTGCAGTCGATGAGCCGTGTTCCCGGTCCGAGAACACACCCTTCTCCAACCTTCGTCTTCCCTTCGAGGATGGTGAAGGGATAGATGACCGTGTCCCGGCCGACCTCGACCCCCTTATCGATATAAGTGTTGCCAGGGTCAATAATGGTCACCCCAGAGTCGAGAAGGCGCTGACATTGGCGCTCTCTTAAGATTTTCTCCGCAAAAACCAGGTCTTTCCTGGTGTTGACACCCGCTGTCTCCTCAACAGGTGCGGAGACAGCGCAAATCCGCTCTTGGGCCTCTTTTAAAAACCCGATGCAATC
This sequence comes from Thermoanaerobacterales bacterium 50_218, assembly GCA_001508855.1. Lineage (GTDB taxonomy): Bacteria > Bacillota > DSM-12270 > Thermacetogeniales > Thermacetogeniaceae > 50-218. The sequence continues at coordinate 9,436 of LGFL01000047.1, read as the reverse complement.
GGTCAGATAGTACTCCCCTTGCTGATTTTCCGGGCGTAGTCGAGCAAGGGTTGCCTCGAGGGCCTCTTTGAGAAAGACATAGGTTCCGGTGTTGATCTCTCTGATCAGTCTCTGCTCAGGAGTGGCATCACTTTCTTCGATTATTCCCACCACCATCCCCTTTTCATCCCTGAGGATGCGGCCATAACCTGATGGGTCGTCAACAATACTCGTGAGAACGGCCACCGCGGCAGAGGCGGCACGCCGCTCCTCGACTAGTTTCCTGATCGTGGCTCCCCGCAGCAAAGGAGTGTCTCCACAGAGGATCACCACCTCCCGAGCACCTTCAGTGAGTGCTGGCAGTGCCCTCCGCACGGCATCTCCGGTTCCCAGGGGCCTCTCCTGAAGCACATACCTGCAGCCATCCCCCAGGATTTCCTGAAGGTTCTCGGTCTTCTCTCCGACAACAACAACGATTTCCCTGATCCCGGCCTCTCTGGCGGCATCAATAACATGGGAAACGAGAGGGGCTCCGGCAACCTTGTGGAGAACCTTCGGAACATCTGACTTCATCCTCTTCCCTTTTCCTGCGGCCAGGATCACCGCGCATACTCCTTCCACCCCATCAGCCCTCCTTTCTCCGGTTTCCTGAGAAAAGGCGGTTCGCCAACTCCAGGTCCGACTCCTTGTCAATGTCAACCCCGATCTCCGGATAGGGTGTGATAATCGCCCTCCCCCGACAGCCCAGAAGCTCATAGGCACGCTTTTCCACATCACTGATCTTGAGTTTACCCAGCAGGTACTTCCAGAAAATATCAATACCAACGAGTCGGGCGAGAGCAACCGGCTTCTTCCGCAGGCTGACCACTTCCTGCGCAATCGGCAAACAGTGTTCGAGGGCGTTCCTCTTGATCAGGAAGATGTTGCCCCCGGTAAAGGTTCCGTCCTGCAAGCGGGCATAGGTGCGCCTCACCCCTGGAAACTTTTCTTCAGCTTTTTCTTTAGGGATCACCGGGTAGTAGAAGTCAGCCTCGAGAGAGCGGCACCTCTCAAAAAAGTCAGTCAGGGCCTCGGTCGTCAGAAACGGGATGTCACCTGTGCAGGCAAGAACCCACTGAAACTCCCCGGTTTCCTCCAAAGTCCTGACCCCAGAGCGGAAACTGTCGAGGAGGGATTCCCCTGCCTCGGCAAAGAAAAACCGGCCTCCACCGGCGCCTTCAGGGGTGTAGAACTTTTCCAAGTCCTCACGAGGGCCCACAAGGACGATCTTCCGGACCTCAGGGCAGTTTTTCAGAGCTGTAACAACATGGTCAACCATCACCTTATCGCCGAGCGGAAGAAGGGCCTTGTGTGGAAAACCACCGAGACCACCGTTGCCAGCCAGCACCACCACATCTACTTGATCGATCATCTTTAGGCCTCCCCAGGAATTTCTCCCCCAGATTCCAGACGACCGCGCACTGAGTTAAGAAGACTGGTTTCCGCATTTTCGATGTGCTCGATAGCCACCTTTTTGGCGAGGTCCTCATCACGGGCGGCGATCGCTTCAACGATCTTCCGGTGCTCCTCGAGGGCCTCCTTCATCCGGCCCGGGTAGGCAAGGGAAACGGAGCGGAAGCGCTGGATCTCATCCCTGAGGGTGCTCAAAATCTGAATCAAGCGCTGGTTTCTGCTGGTTTGATAAAGAACATCGTGGAAGCGGGTATCTGACTCCACAAAACCCGAGAGGTCGCCCTTTTCGATGATCTCCGCCATCTGCACAAGAATGCGCTCCAACTCTTCCAACTCCTCCTCAGTAATCCGCTCAGCAGCCAGGCCTGCTGCCAGGCCCTCGAGGGCAGCCCTGACTTCAAAGACAGCAGCAATGTCCTTGAGAGAAATCCCAGCAACATAAGCCCCTTTGCGGGGGACCATGACCACGAAACCCTCGAGCTCCAGTTTCCGAAAGGCTTCCCGAACCGGGGTCCTGCTCACCCCCAACTCCTCGGCCAACTGGATCTCCATCAGCCTCTCCCCAGGTTTCAAGACCCCTTTGATGATCGCCTCTCTAAGGGCCTCGAACACCACTTCTCTCAGTGGCTTGTAACTGTCCAGCTTGACCGGAACCAGTCTCCTCTCAGACTCCTTCAGAACAACCACCCCTTCCCTTGATGTTCTCCTGATAAGTATTCATTAGTTGCTTCGTTTTCTGCTCGATACCCTCTCTGGTAACCGTTTTGCAGAGAAAAACCTCCAGCTTGTTCTCCCTTGAAAGTTCTGCTCTGGCTTTTTCGGCCTCCTCTTCACCTGGGAAAACCCCGAACACCGTCGGCCCGCTGCCACTGACGACAGCCTTTTCCGCCCCCAGGTCGATCAACCGCTGCTTCCAGAACCCAACCTCGGGGTAGAGGGAGAGCACAACCTCTTCCAGGTCATTCCCAAGAGCATCAAGGAAACCCCGGCGGTCTCCCTGCTCGATGGCTGTGAGCAAGGCAGGTGTCCGCTTTTTCTTTCTTCCCCGGAGTCGATACCTGGAATAAACCTCCTTTGTGGACACACCGAACCCTGGGTTCACCAGCACCAACCACAATTGAAATGCTTCAGGAAGAGGAGTAATGATCTCCCCGCGTCCACGTGCCAGAGCGGTTCCCCCAATGATAAAGAAAGGGACATCTGAACCGATCCTGGCAGCATAAGAAACCAAATCTTCCTCACTAAGTTCCAGGCCGTAGAGAAAAGAAGCCGCCTTGAGGGCAGCAGCAGCATCACTGCTCCCCCCGCCGAGACCTGCAGCAACAGGAATCCGCTTCCTGACCTCTACCCTCAGACCTCCGGGAAAGCTCGATGCAAGAAGTTCGAGAGCACGATAGACAAGGTTCCCAGGGCCTGAAGGAACCCCGGGAGAAGGGCAGGACACAGTTATCCCCTGGGGGACCTTTTCGAAATAAAGGGTATCCCAAAGGTCGATCGTCTGCATCACGGAAAGGACCTCATGGTAGCCGTCTGGGCGCTTGATCCCGACATCAAGCGTCAAATTGACCTTGGCGAATGCTGGAAGAACCAGTCTCTCCAATGAGACCCCTCTTTCTACATTTTCTACATTATGTTACGAAATAAAACAAACCGCTCAAAGATATAAAATTAATTAAGAAAAGCGAAATTCCTTTTTTCGTAGTGAAAGAAAATGCAGGTTGAGGACTAACTATGCGGCTTGCGCTTCCAGATCCAGGTAAACAACGAATGGGGCCTCTCTCTTTCAATGATCTCTTGAATCCTCCACACAATCTCACGTTCTTCAGGAATACGTTTGGAAGCAGTCCCACCCTGCTCAGAGGTCATTGCCTCTCCGAAATCAAGATAGCAGAGAGGGGGAAAGAGAACACACCACCAGTTTTTCCCCGCTCCTTCCCCGATGACGACTTCTAGCGCCTGGTAGGTACCAGCAGAAAAAACATAGGGCCCATAAGACTTTGCCGGAAAAGGCAGCAGCCCCCAGACAACCCCCACCTTTTCCGAATAGCCCTCCGAACTCACGGTCTCAGCAGCCACTTCCCTGATCTCGGAAAGATGGTTTTCAATAAATTCCGAGGCTTCTTCCCTGTCAGCAGCCTTTTTCAGTTGAGGCTTCAGGTAGGTGAGAACAGCATCACGGACGCGGAGCTTGAGTTCTTGCTGTTCCTCACTGTCGTCTTTGGCGATCACGTGAAACCTGATCACTTCCTGATTATTCATCCAATTGATTCCAGCCAGCGAAGCCCCCGATCGGGAGACAGCGCCCAGGACAAGGGACGTCAAAATTCCCATCCCCATCAAGAAAACCAACAGCACTACGGTGATTTTCTTCACAACAACCACCCCTTTCTTCGGCAAACCTGAAGATGCACAGACTTTAGTTCCTATTATTACCAGAGGGATGGTTTCTTAAACAAAAAAGCCCGCCCTCCTTGAGAGGAACGGGCCGGGTGGCGGAGAGGCAACAGCTTTTAAGAATCAAACGGTAACAATCCCCAGGAGTCCTGCAAGCAATGAGCAAAGGTAGCTAGGAATTCCTGCTGCCGCGCAGTCAGTACTCGGAGACTGGAAGAAGTTCACATTGGCCTCTTTGCAGGCTTCGACAGTGACTTCTTTCACTTCGTACAGCCCCGCCCTGGCAGCAACGACATAGTATTTCCCCGGTGGTAGAGATACAAGGCGATAATTACCACTGTCATTGGTATAGGTGAACCCGATCAGCCTCCACATGGAATCACAGATGGCCACAACTGCTAGTGATTGGGCGGCCCCGTTAGAGATCACTGTCCCGGAAACAGATCCCAGAAGAGGAACAGGCAGTTCTTCGGTCTTGGTTACCCTGACGGTAACGTCGACGAGAACGTGTTGCTCAAGACGGCCGCGCGACAGAAGTTGGTAAGTCACAGGCCCCCTGATCGTAGCAGTAACCTCGGCCTTCATATCAGGTTCTGCCCCGGGAATCTCGGCGTGACCGCTGAACTGGACGTCCTCAGACTGGTGTCTGACATAGTTGTCTTTGCTTACATAGAAGATCTGCTTGTGAATAACACCATGGAAAACAACTTTTCCATCAAGGATGTCCCAGTCAATTTCCTTGACACTGGCTTCGATGTGGTCGATCTTCAGGGCTCCGCCTGTGATACAAGTGACACTCTGGACAATATGCTGGACAGTTGTCTCTCCGACAACCGCGGGAAACTTGATGTAAACACATGTCTCTTGATTTTGGTTGCAACCATAATGCGCATACATTCGAAAAACCTCCTTTTTTCTTGAATCACGAACTCAAGCAGGGTCACCACAAGGGATTTTAATGGTCGTGCCTATCTGGAGATTATAAGGGTCAACACAAGGATTAGCCCTGATGATCGCCTCAACAGTAGTGTTGTACTTTTTCGCCAACTTGTAGAAAGTATCTCCTGGTTGCACAACATAATCCAGATAATCACCTGGTTCACAGGGCTCCTCGGGAGGCACTAGACCAACAACCACCTCAATCTCAATTGTCTCAACAACACGGGCGGTGAGCTTCAAAACCACCTCGATGGTCAGTTTTCCACAAGAATCGCTAACCCTCGCTGATACGTGCTCGACAGTAGTGTTGACGAGGACAGTCTGGTCGGGTTCGGCACCTGGAATGGGAATAAAGTTGCGGAACTTGAGAACCCCTTCGGTGTGGTGGACTGCCTGGTCAGGGTCTTCACTCACGTAAAGGACCTGGACATCGATCTGACCACTCAAAACCACCTTATCCTTAATGACGACAATTTCTTCCTCGGGAACTTCCACCTTGTGCACCTTGACATCGAGCACTTTGACTACTCCCGGTTTTTCCGGAGGCACCTCCAACTGGTCGCGGACAACAACCTGAACGTGGTCTTCACCCACAACGTGCTCGACCCGAAGGCTCTTCTTCTCAACAGCAACTCCTTCGATATCAGTGACCACATCAAGCTCACGCGTCTGGGTGACCTTGACGACCTTATCGATGATCACTTCGACACTGACCGTTTCCGGATTGATCACATCCCAGCCGATGTAGGTGATCGTTTCCTCCACCTGGACGTGCATTCCCTCTTCAGCACCAGGGACTTCCACGAACTGGGTAAAATGGAGCTTATCGTGCATGTGGTGGACAGGTTGTGTCTCTTCAAGAGCAACGTAGATGTACTGGAGGTCAATATCCCCCTCAACGATGACCTTACCGTCAAGGATCTTCTTTTCAGTAATGGTGACGCTGGCATCGACATCGAGCACTTTATCGACAGGCGGTTTTTCTGGAGGAACCTTCGACCTCCCGGAAACAACTGACTGCATCTTCCCTTCCCCGATCACTTCTTCAACCCGAAGTTTCTCCACCTCGGCAACAACACCGGCGGGTGGCTCCACGAGAACGTTGATTTCCTTCGTTTCGGTGACTTTCACGGTAATCTGGAGAACCGCGGTTACTTCAAAACCTCCCACACATCCAGGGTCAACAGTTGCCTGGATATCCTCGACTTTAACACTGGCACGGGCGGTCATCCCAGGCTCGGCGCCAGGGATTTCTACAAACTGGGTAAACTCCAGCAGCGCATGGGTGTGGTGAACGGGCTGGTCTGGCAGGGCAGCCACGTAAACGACCTGCAGGTTAAGCTGGCCATCGATGATCACTTTATCTTTGATAACCTCGACATTGGTGATTTTCACTGTTTTATCGATGGAAATGATTTTCTCAGGATCAGGCTTTGGTTCAGGAACGGTAAACTCGTCTTTGACAACGACCTGAACTGATCTTTCCCCGACTACATGCTCCACCTTTAGTCTCTCATACCGGCCATCCATCTAGCTCCCCTCCTGTTAGGGCGAATTCTATAATAATATATGCTTCTGTCACTGAGATGTGCCTCAGCAATCCCTTGCTGCAAGATGGGATTTGGGAAGAAGAAAGGCAGGAAAAGGTGGGAGGCAGACTCGCAAACATTGGAGAGCGGTAGGAAAAAGTAGAGGGCCGCCTCGGAAACATCGAAGAAAGACAAGAGAAAATGGAAGCAGGATTTTTGCGGCCCTCGAACGCATCGAAAAAACGGCTCAGTTTCGAAACAGTTACCCGGCAAACATCTGGGTAAACATCTTGCCGTAAGGCCCACCGGTGATGATTCCGATTCCGATTCTTTGGAAGTTCGGGTTGAGGATGTTCGCCCTGTGACCCGGGGAGTTCATCAGCGATCTGTGGGCAATTTCGACTGTAGGAGCGCCGGCAAGGTTTTCCCCGGCATACCGATAACTTACTCCAAAGCTGTCCATCATTGCGAAAGGCGAACCATATGTAGGTGAGTAGTGGCCGAAGTAGCCCTTCTCAACCATATCCTTGCTCTTGAGCCGAGCGAGTTGCACTAACTTGGGGTCGACAACTAAAGGCTGGAGACCTGCACGCAAGCGTTCTCTGTTGACCAGGTCTAGCATCTGCTTTTCCTCAAGAGTGAGCACATGCAATCCAGGTGTGGTCTCTTTCTCTTGAGTAGGAACAGCATCTCCTGCCTCCTGTGCTGGTTGCTCTTCATATTTAAAATCTTCCTGGGGCTGCTGAATCCGAATCTTGAGAAAGAGCTTTGGTGCAGAGCTGAAATTCCAGAACCAGTCTTCTGACTGCTGAAAACTCCCCAGCAATTTACTGAAAGCCTTCAATCCAGAAAAATCATTGACACTAATCTGATAGACCACCCTGGTAGCTGCTGCTGCCGGAAAGGGCAATACCAATGCTAAAAAAACACCTAAGAGGAGCAGTGAGAAAATTCGGCGCGTGCTTCTTCTCATTACACTCCAAACTCCTTTCTTGGTAGACTGCTCCTCACATTATACCTGCAGTGGACATGCCTGAACAAAAATGCTTTTCTTACAAAAACCTTGTTCATTTAAAAATAAATGGGGTATCTGTCTTTTTCAGGTTTAGGTCTCATTTTTCCGCTCTTATGGGTTGTTCTGGATACCTCAGTCATCTTTTGGAACCACCTTCCTGGATTCACCAGATTTCGATCCTGACTCCAAACCTGCATCATACCCCAGTGCATACCCCTGCTCCCAGCCCTGGTTGAAGAGTTCTTCAGCATCCTTTTTTCCTTCCCGATACCCGGCTTCAAACCCCACAAGGTAGCCCAGCCTGCGACCCTGTTCAAGCCCCATCTCATATCCCTCGGCGACACCCATCTTGTAGGCCCTCGCAAAGCCATCAGTGTGCCCATTGGCATAACCCTGGTCATAACCCTCTCCGTAGAGGTCGTCCGGAAAGTGTTCCCTGACCCTCTTATTCACTGGGTCCTACCTCCTCTGCTGTTTTTAGCAACTGCCAGCATATGACCAGTCAGGCAGGTTCATCAATCCTTTTTGACTTTCCCGGCCTTCCCCACCTCCGGGAGCCCCCCTCCTTTTTCACCAATGAGGGACAACAGTGAACCGAGCATCTGAGGATCGAGCTTTTTGCCTTGCTTCTGCAACATGTTCAAAAGAACACCAGAAACATCTTTACCTCCCGCCCTGGAAACTCCATTAACACCACCAGCCAACAAGTTTAAGATCCCGAGAAGGTTGAAGAGAGAAAACAGGGCCAACAACTCTGCTACTTCGATCCTCTTTTCACCTAAATCACTAAGAACAGCGGTAACCAGAGAAAAAAGGCCAGAATCCCGGGAACTCTGATCTTGCCCTGGAGCCAAAAAATCATCCCCCTTATTAAGGTTGTGGTCTCTATATTTTATTCCCCTATTCCGTTTTCGTGACTTCAAGAAAGAAGTTCCTCAAGCCAAGATTTTTGTCCTAAGATCTTTTCCAGTTCTTTTTTAATCAGCAACTGTGTATTCTGCAGAGCCACATTTGTCGCTTCTTTGACCATTTCCTGAAGTCTGACCGGATCGTTAAGAACAGCATCATCTTTGAGGAATACCTGGATGACCTCAAGCCCGCCACTCATCACTACTCTGACTGTTCCATCTCCAGAACTTCCCTCAATTTTCTGCTCCTTCAGTTTTCTTTTCACTCTCGCAATTACTGACTTAAGAAAAGTATCGGTAAGTCCCAACACCTGTTCACTCAAAGCAAATTCCCCCTTAAGCAGAGTGGCCACGCCGGGCGCGTGGCCAGGTGGCAAGCCTTTGCCAAAACACTCCTTAATCATCAGCAAGAAGCAAAAGAATCAATATCAGAAACAGCGCAAAAACCTCTCTATAAGAACCCAAACCTGCCATAATCTCCTTCCTCCCTTCCAAACCGAGTATTCAGAGAGCCGCGCCAAAGACTCTTCCTCAAGAATCACTGAGCAGCAGCAGAATTAGGATCAAAAATACCGCGAAAACCATTCTGTTATCGAAAAAACCCCCACATCCCATCAGGGCAACCCCCTTTCCAGCAGCTTAAACTCGCAGTTTATCATATGTTAAGGGCTGGGAAAAGGTTCCTTTTCCTCTTATTCAGAAGACCCCTGAGAAACATCTTCTTCAGCATAGGTTTCTACAGACTTCTGGTAGTCAGCAAGAAGCAGAAGGATCAGAATCAAGAACAAGACATACGGATTGGTGTTAAGCTCATTCTGATCTTCGAGCATAGTGTAGTTGTTACCTGAACTTAAGATCTGCAATGCCTGGAAAGCTTTCTCTGCCTGCTCGCTTGCCATCAGCTCGCGCAGGTGCTCTAAAACCATGACACAGTTGCTGCCTCGAGGGCCAAAAAATGGACGAAAACTCTGTAACACCTGAAACACATTTTCATCTATAAAGGCTTGCCCCATATCACTCCCTCCCTTCAAAAGCAACACTGGTTTTAGTGGACTGAATGTTCGAGATTGAAAAAAGGCCATCCCGGAGTTCCCGGGCGGCCCCAGTAGCAGACTTCAATCTCTGAGAAGGAGCAAACAGGCTCATAAAAATCCTCCGGCAACCTCCTCTTGAATCCTGGTCTTCTTAACGATCTGCAAGCAGCATCAGGATCAGGATCA
>LGFL01000046.1 GCA_001508855.1 Thermoanaerobacterales bacterium 50_218 | reverse complement strand
GCGCTTCTTTCGCGGGGTGAATTCAGGCGTGCTGCTTTGATTTCGGAGTCTGTGGAATATGTTGAGCTTTCTGCCTATCCGGAGTTCAACGAGATCTTTCCTCGTTTCCTCGTATTTCCTAGTGATGTTGACAAATCTCGCGCTGAAAACTTAAAATGAAGGGGAAATTGAAGGCAGCTCCTTTCACCCTGGGGGTGAAAGGAGTTTTCAGTACAATTTCGTCAGGCTACTTCAGTTTTCGAGATAGGGTGATACCGAGGGGGGCAACAATGTCAGGGCAGCAGAACATTCCCAAGACTTATGATCCTCATCTTGTTGAAGAAAAGTGGAGCAAGTTTTGGATTGATTCTGGTTTTTTCCACACCGAGGTCGACTGGTCGCGAAAACCTTTTTGTATCGTGATTCCACCACCGAATGTTACCGGTTCTCTCCACTTAGGCCATGCCCTCAACAATACTATTCAGGATATCCTTGTGCGTTGGCGCCGAATGCAGGGGTATAACACCTTGTGGCTCCCGGGAACCGATCATGCCGGGATAGCTACCCAGGCGCGCGTGGAAGAAGAGTTGGCCAAAGAGGGATTGACCAAGTACGATCTGGGTAGAGAAAAGTTTCTGGAGCGTGTCTGGGCCTGGAAGGAGACCTATGGAGGCGAGATCATCAAGCAGTTGAAGCGCCTGGGGGCCTCTTGTGACTGGGATCGCGAGCGCTTCACGATGGATGAGGGCTGCTCGCGGGCGGTGCGCGAGGTTTTCCGGAAGCTTTACGAAAAAGGGCTGATCTACCGCGGGAACTACATCATCAACTGGTGTCCGAAGTGCCAGACGACCATTTCCGACATCGAGGTCGAGCATGTTGAGCATCAAGGAAAGCTTTATTACATTAAGTACCCCGGCCTTGATGGCGGTCCCGGAGTGGTTGTTGCTACTACCCGTCCGGAAACGATGCTCGGTGACACCGGGGTTGCCGTTCACCCAGGGGATCCCCGCTACCAGCACCTGATTGGGAAAAAAGTGCTTTTGCCTCTAATGGATCGCCCAATACCTGTTGTTGCCGATGAGGCCGTTGACCCTGATTTCGGAACAGGTGCGGTCAAGGTGACTCCTGCCCATGACCCAACTGATTTCGAGATCGGCAACAGGCACGACCTGCCCCAGGTTGTGGTCATTGGCAGGGACGGGCGGATGACCGAAGCTGCTGGGAAGTACGCTGCTCTAACCAGGGAAGAAGCTCGTCAGCAGGTTGTCAGCGATCTGGAAGAATTGGGGTTGCTCCTGAAGGTGGAGGACCATGTCCACGCTGTCGGTCACTGCTACAGGTGCGATACTGTGATCGAGCCTCTGGTTTCTGAACAGTGGTTCGTGAGGATGAAACCTCTTGCAGAACCTGCTCTTCGGGCTGTGAAAGAGGGAAGGATCCGTTTTGTTCCCGAAAGGTTCACCAAGATCTACCTGAACTGGCTCGAGAACATCAAGGACTGGTGTATTTCCCGCCAACTGTGGTGGGGTCACCGGATACCTGTATGGTATTGCCAGGATTGTGGGGCGGAAATCTGTCCTCCAGAAGACCCCCAGGTTTGCCCCCATTGCCAGAGCAGCCGGCTTGAGCAGGACCCTGATGTCCTCGACACCTGGTTCAGTTCTGCTTTGTGGCCTTTTTCCACCCTCGGCTGGCCGGAGAAGACACAGGAGCTTTCCTACTTTTACCCAACCTCAGTGCTGGTCACGGGGAGAGACATCATTTTCTTCTGGGTTGCCAGGATGATTTTTATGGGATTGGAATTCATGAAAGAGGTTCCCTTCAGGGAGGTGCTGATCCACGGTCTCGTCCTCGACTCGCTCGGTAGGAAAATGAGCAAATCGCTGGGGAATGGCATTGACCCCCTCGAAGTTATTGACAAGTACGGTGCTGATACCTTGCGCTTCATGCTCGTTACCGGAAATACTCCGGGGAATGATATGCGCTTCCACTGGGAACGGGTCGAGGGCACACGCAACTTTGCCAACAAGGTCTGGAACGCGGCGCGTTTTGCTATTCTCAATCTCAAAGACTTCCAGCCAGGAGAATTTCCTCAAGATTTGACCCTTGCTGACAGGTGGATCCTCAGCAGGTTTAACACTACTGTTCAGGAGGTTACAAAAAACCTCGAGCTTTACGAGTTGGGTGAAGCGGCGCGGACACTTTACGAGTTCATCTGGAACGAATTTTGTGACTGGTACATTGAACTGGTTAAACCCAGGCTTTATGGGAGCAATTCTTCAGAAAGCAGGTACGCAGCGCAGTATGTCTTGTGGTATGTGCTCCTCCACACTCTCGAACTGCTTCACCCGTTCATGCCTTTTATCACCGAGGAGATCTGGCAGCATCTCCCTCACTCTGGGGAAAGCATTGCAATTGCCTCCTGGCCGACTCCGCGGCAGAAGTTCCATGCACCGGAAGCAGAGCGAAAAATGGAATTCCTCATGGAGGTAATCAGGGCGGTCAGGAGTCTCCGCAGGGAACTCAATCTCCCACCGACGAAGCTGGTGAACTGTATCCTGGTTACTGATGAGGAAAGATGGAGCGGGCTTTTACAGGAATACGGCGGTTATCTGAAGGATCTCGCCGGTGTGGAAGATTTTCGGATCCTGGAAACCGGGGGAGAAAAGCCTTCACAGGCGTTGACTGCTGTTGTCCGTGGGGTGGAGATTTACCTGCCCCTTGCCGGTCTCGTCGACCTGGACAAGGAAATCCAGAGATTGGAGAAAGAGTTTAGAACCCTGGAAAACGAACTCAAGAAGGTCCGGGCAAAACTCGGTAATGAGAAGTTCTTGGCCAAAGCCCCCCCGGAGATTGTGGAGAATTGCCCGCCGCCTGGTAGCCCTTAGAGGCTAGCTTCGGGCGGCTTTAACTTCTTTTTTTTTGGTAAATGCCCTCCTGTCTTTTCCCTGTCGAAACCCTCCTTTCGTTGAAGGAAGGGTGGGGCTTTTTGGCGAATTTTTAGCACAGTCGGTGTTTTGGGAGGGTGTGCTGGTGAACTACCAGGAGGCTCTGACGTTTCTTGCGAACCTCACGAAGTTCGGGATCAACCTGGGGCTTGGGAGAATGGAGTACCTCTTAGATCTCCTGGGCAATCCCCACAAACATCTCCGGGTGATCCACATTGGTGGAACAAATGGAAAAGGTTCGACAGCGATGATCACTGCTCAGGTGTTAGAAGAGGCAGGCTATCGAGTGGGTCTCTTCACTTCACCCCACCTTCACAGCTATACAGAGCGTTATCTGATAAACAGAAACCCGATTTCCGAAGAAAGGTTCGCCGAACTGATGACCAGACTGCGGCCTCTTCTTGAAAAAATGGTGGCTGAAGGTCGGGAGCACCCAACGGAGTTTGAGGTTTGCACTGCTCTTGCGTTTCTCTACTTTTTCGAAGAAAAGGTTGATTTTCTCGTCCTCGAAGTGGGGATGGGAGGTGCTATTGATTCGACGAATGTGGTTCCTTCACCCCTTGTTTCCGTGATCACTAATGTCACCCTTGACCACATGGATTATCTGGGGAATACTATTACCGAGATCGCCAGGGTCAAGGCAGGAATCATCAAGAAAGGGGGGTATGTGGTAACAGCGGAGAGAAAGTCCCAGGCGCTTGAGGTGATCGAGAATAAGTGCCGGGAAGAGAATGCTTTTCTGGTTCGGGTAGGGTCTGAGATTACCTGGGAAATCAAGGAAGCGCGGCCTTCGGGAAACAGTTTCTCACTCTCGACTCCCTGGAGCAGTTATCCCGACCTCTATATCCCACTGGCGGGGCAGTTCCAGGTGGTCAATGCGGCGACTGCGGTTGGGGTTCTGGAGGTCTTGAAGAACTTCTACGGTTTCGGGATAACCAGTCAACACATCAAAAAGGGGTTGGAGAAAGTATCTTGGCCGGCGCGCCATGAGATACTAGGGAGGAATCCACTGGTACTTGTTGATGTTGCTCACAACCATGACGGGGCCAAGGCTTTGCGAAGATCTCTTGAAGAGGTTTATGATTACCGGAGTCTCATTCTTGTGTTAGGGATGCTGGGGGATAAAGAGCGGGAAAAAGTGGTACGTGAACTTGCTCCATTGGCGTCAACAGTGATCATCACCAGGCCAAACAGTCCTCGTGCCGGGGATTGGGAGGAACTCGCTGGTGAAGCACGGGCTTACGCTCCTCGAGTAAAGGTGATCGCCGATATTCCCGAGGCTGTTGACGCTGCTTTTCAAGAAGCTGGTCGTGAAGACCTGATCTGTATTACAGGCTCATTTTACATGGTTGCTGACGCCAGAGCCTACCTCCAGGAAAAGTATGCTACTCCTTCTTTTCTTTAGCGGTCCAGTGATCTCTTGAAGTTCTTTCGAAGGGAGGTTCTGTTTTTGAAAACATTAAAGATTCCCCAGGCCACGGTTTTGCGTCTTTCCCTTTACTCGCGGTTTCTGGAACAGGTGGCCGAAAAAGGGGTTGTTACCGTTTCTTCGGTTGAGATTGCTGACGGGGTCGGTGTCAACCCAGCACAGGTTCGCAAAGATCTGGCTTATTTCGGTGAGTTTGGAACAAGAGGTGTAGGTTACAATGTTAAGGAACTTTCCCAACACATCAGGAAGATTCTCGGGCTCCATCAGGTATGGCCGGTTGTGCTGATCGGAGCCGGGAAGCTTGGCTCGGCCCTCGCTCTCTACGAGGGCTTTCAAAAGAGGAGTTTTCGAATTGTTGGGGTTTTCGACAATGATCCCGAAAAAATCGGTAAAAAGTTGGGTCACCTGGAGATCCTTCCTCTAGACCGGTTGGCGGAAGTTGTTGAGGAAGAGGGAAGCCAGATCGGCATAATTGCCGTTCCTGCTGATGCTGCCCAGCAGGTGGCTGAAAGGCTGGTAGGTGTAGGAATCAAAGCGATTCTTAATTTTTCCCCGTGTGTATTGAATGTGGGCGAAGAAGTCATTGTTCAAAATGTGGATTTTTCAGTTAATCTCGAGGCGCTCACCTTTAATCTACAGATGCGCAGGACAGTCCAGTTCAGGTAAATTTCTTATTGTCAAGATTTGTGAATTCTGGAACACTGCCCGATCTTGCTTGTTTTTCGCCGAAGTGTTAGACTAAACAACAAATAAGTGATTAAAAAAGGAGCAAACTCATGAAAAGCTACGGAAGCTATAAAAGTCCCTGGATCCTCGTAATTCTGCTGGTAATTGGGGGAATTTTTGGGAGCATTGTCGGCGAGGCGCTTGGTTCTGTTCCCGCCCTGGCGGTTTTGAGTAAGGGGCGGGAAGTCGGCCTTCCGGTGACGACACTTGACCTTGAAGTTCTGGCGATCACCTTCGGATTTACTTTCAAAGTAAACCTGATCAGTCTTCTGGGCTTTGTTCTAGCCTTTTTCATCTATCGCCGCCTGTAGAAGGATGGTGCTGATGCCACGGATAATCCTGGCTTCTTCTTCTCCCCGCAGGATCGAACTTCTTAAACAGTTGGGAATTTCTTTTCAGGTAGTCCCGAGTGGAATTCCTGAGGTTTGTGATTCTGGTTGTTCTGCTGCAGATGTTGCCTTGCAACAGGCGAAGGCAAAGGCAGAAGCTGTTGCAGAAAAGCATCCCCAAGAGATAGTCATTGCCGCGGATACTGTTGTCTGCTGTGATCGGGAAGTATTGGGCAAACCGCGTGATTGGGAAGATGCAGCCAGGATGTTGAGAAAGCTTTCGGGCAAGGTTCACGAAGTGCACACAGGGTTGGTTTTGTGGCAGAAGAGTTCCCAGCAGCGAGCAGAAGATGTTGTTACCACCAGGGTTTACTTCCGGAACCTCGAGGAGAGGGAGATTTTCGGTTATCTGGCTACAGGGGAGCCTTTCGATAAAGCCGGCGGTTACGGAATCCAGGGCTATGGGGCGTTGTTAGTAGAGAAGATCGAAGGATGCTATTACAATGTAGTTGGTCTGCCTTTGGCGAGACTGGGGGAAATGCTCAAGGGTTTTGGGGTTGATTTGCTTTGTCAGGCGAATACCGCTTCAGAATAAAAAACCTCCCCCAGGACCTGCGGCCACGAGAGCGGATGCAGGCTGTTGGTCCCGGGGCGCTTTCCACGGGAGAACTGCTGGCGATTTTGCTGCGCACAGGAACAAAGGAGGAGTCGGCACTTGAACTTGCCAACCGCCTTCTGGGGAACCCGGACGGTGTCCGCTTTCTGGTCGAGGCTTCGCTTGAGGAACTTTGCAAGGTGAAAGGTGTTGGTTTGGCGAAGGCGACTCAAATTAAGGCAGCGATTGAGTTTGGTCGCCGCATCTCCTGTATGGGGAGTACTTGGAGACCGAAGATCAGTTGTCCCGAGGATGTCTCTTCCCTGATCATGGAAGAGATGTGCTACCTGGACCGAGAACACTTCAAGGTGATTTTACTGAACACCAAGAACCAGGTTCTTGCTGTGGAGACGATTTCTGTCGGCAGTCTCAGTTCTTCCCTTGTTCACCCCCGTGAGGTTTTCAAGAAAGCGATTCAGCGAAGTGCTGCTGCGATCATCCTCGTCCACAACCACCCCAGTGGTGACCCTACACCCAGTAACGAAGACCTGGAAGTAACGAAGCGTCTCCGGGAGGCAGGAAAAATCCTGGGAATCGAGGTCCTTGACCACATTATCATTGGTGACCATAGATTCGTGAGCATGAAGGAAATGGCTTACCTCTGAATTATTGAAGAAGGAAGGAGCTAAAAGAAGGTGCTTTTTGCAAGGGATTTGGGGATCGATTTGGGTACAGCGAACACACTTGTTCATGTCAAGGGAAAGGGAATCATCTTAATGGAACCGTCTGTCGTGGCTATTCAGAGAGACACTGGGGAAATTCTCGCCGTCGGAGAAGAAGCAAAGAGAATGATTGGCCGCACACCCGGCAATATTGTCGCCATCAGACCGATGAAAGATGGAGTGATTGCCGATTTCGAGGTTACTCAGAGCATGCTTCGGTATTTCATCAACCGCGCCCTCGAAAAGCGTCTTTTCTTTATGAGGCCACGGGTGGTCATCAGTGTGCCCACTGGTGTTACTGCTGTCGAAGAGCGAGCTGTGCGGGAGGCGGCACTACAGGCAGGGGCAAAGGAGGCCTTCTTGATTGAGGAACCGATGGCTGCGGCTATTGGGGCCGGCCTTCCCGTCCACGAGCCCACCGGGAATATGATTGTTGACATTGGTGGAGGCACCACCGAGGTGGCGGTGATTTCTCTAGGAGGAATTGTCACCAGCAGATCAATCCGGGTCGCCGGAGATGAGATGGATGAGGCAATTGTGCAGTACATCAAGCGGACCTACAACCTGATGGTTGGGGAAAGGACTGCCGAGGAGATCAAGATCAAGATTGGCTCGGCGATCTGGGACGGGCAAGAGGAAGTTTACGAAGTGCGTGGTCGTGACCTGGTAACAGGTCTTCCGAAAACAGTCACGATCAATTCTCAGGAAGTCCAAGAAGCCTTATCAGAAACCGTCTACATGATCGTCGACGCCATCAAGGTGTGTCTTGAGAGGACACCCCCAGAACTGGCAGCAGATATTATGGACAGAGGAATCGTCCTCGCAGGTGGAGGTTCTCTACTGCGGAATCTTGACAGATTGATCAGCAAGGAAACCGGGATTCCGGTGATTATGGCCGAGGAGCCGTTGTACGCGGTTGCCTTGGGAACAGGGCGGGTTCTCGAAAACCTCCAATTGCTGAGGCGTGTAATGCTGCCACCGAAAAGAGCAGGCTGAGGTGGTGGGCCTTTTGCGCGGTTCCCTTTTCCGGAAAAATCTAGTAGTGGTTTGTGCAGTTGTCCTTCTTTGCTGCCTGAGCGCCCGTTTTACTGCTGAGTACAAGGTGATGCAGGCGTTTCCTAATGTCTTCCAAGAAGTGCTTTCGCCTGTGCAGAGGGGAATAGTGGTTGCTTGGCAAGGGATAACCTCGGTCTTCTCTTACTTTACCCGCATCCAGCATCTCAGAGAGGAAAACGAACAGCTCAAACAGCAGGTGCGGGAATTGACATGGGAGAACAACCGCTTGCGGGAGTACGTTTACGAAAACAGGAGATTACTGCGGCTTCTCGAGTTTAAGGAGCACTATGCTCCGCATTTTACTCTTCTTGGAGCGAGGGTTATCGGAAGATCACCGGACACCTGGAACAGCACCCTCATCCTCGACCGGGGGAAGGCTGACGGTATTCGTCTGAATCAGGTAGTAGTGGCTGACGAAGGACTCGTCGGCAGGATCATTGCTGTTAATACTCATTGTTCCCAGGTGCTCTTGATTCTCGACCGCGAAGGTGCTGTAGGGGCAATGGTTCAGGAAAGCCGTACTGTTGGGGTTGTTGAAGGATGCCGGGAAAAACCCCACTTGTTGAGAATGATTCATCTTCCTTACGATGCTAAACTGGAAAAGGGACAAGTGGTAATTACCTCCGGTTTTGGGGGAATCTACCCACGTGGTATTCCCATCGGGGAGGTTGTGGAAATGGAAAGCGAAGGCAGTGAGATTGACAAGTACGCCCTTGTCCGTCCTTTTGTTGATTTCGATCGTCTGGAAGAAGTCTTTATTATTACCGAAATCCACGAGGTGCCCGAATCTCTTGAGTAGAGACGTTCTCCAAGGGAGAGGAAAACTTGAGGACCTTTCACCTGATCATGGTGTTTTTGCTTTCTTTGCTCTTACAGACAACGATTCTCCCTTTCCTGAAGATTGGAGGAGTAATGCCTGACCTTTTACTTATTTTTCTGATTTTCCTGGCTCTTTTTCGCGGCTCTTCAAAGGGAGGAATTGCTGGGTTTTTCGTCGGTCTCCTTGAGGACCTCCTTGTCGGGCGCTGCTTGGGTTCGCGGGCACTGAGCGGTTTCCTCACCTGTTATGTGGCTGGGGTTTTCGAGGGGAAGGTTTATAAAGAGAACCCCCTAGTACCGTTTTCTTTTGCTTTTCTGGGCAGTGTTTTTTACCAATTGGTCTTTTTCGTGGTGCAGGGTTTTGCAGGTGTTTCTTTTTTCTCTTTCTGGCCGTTTGTCCGGTATGCTGTTTTGCAAGGACTTCTCAACGGTGTTATTGGGGTCTTGCTTTTTTACCCATTCAGTAACCTGATCCAGAAAGAGAGAAGGTCTTCGCAGTTTTTTAGGCTGTATGCTGAGGTTTTTCGGAGGTGAGCGGTGATGGTTAACCGGCACCTCCAGGGAAAGTTTAAGTTTTTTCAGTGGCTTCTGATCGTCGTTTTCCTCGTCTTAGAGGTCCGCTTGGCAACACTTCAGTTGCTGGAAGCACCTGTGTATAAGACGAAGGCAGAGTTGAATCAGTTTCGCTTTTTGCCAATTAAGGCACCGCGGGGGGAGATCGTTGACTGCAAAGGCAGGGTACTTGCTGGGAATAAGATCGTGAACACGATTTCCTTTTTCAGGCAGGATGTTGATGACCAGGAGCTCGAAGAGACCATACAAAACCTGGCAACTTTGCTACGGGATTTTTATCCCGAGATTGATGCTGATTACATCAGGGAAAGGATCGAGCACCAACCGCGCCCTTACGAGCCCGTGGTGATAAAAAGAGATGTTCCTATTGAAGTAGTTTCCAGGCTGGAGGAGCACAGAAGCGAGCTGCCTGGTGTGATGATCAGGAAAGAAATTGTCAGAACTTATCCTGAAGGGTCGCTTGCCTCTCATCTGTTGGGCTATGTGGGGGAAATCTCTACCGAAGAACTGGAAAAGCTCCAGGGAGAAAACTACAGAATCGGTGACCTCATTGGAAAATCTGGGCTGGAGGCCAGGTATGAAAGCTACCTGAGGGGTCAGGACGGGTTTCAGCAGGTGGAAGTCGATGCCCGCGGGAGGCCGATTCCCCGCGAGGACCTGGTTACTGTACCTCCGAAGCAGGGTGATCGCCTGGTTCTGACCCTAGATTATGAGTTGCAGAAAACCCTTGAGGAGAGCCTTGACAAGGTCCTCAAAGAGGTCCAGAAAGAAAATCCTAAAGCAAAGGCCGGAGCCGCGGTTGTTCTCGATGTTCGCACTGGAGCAGTCCTGGCAATGGCCAGCAGGCCTGCTTTTGATCCTAATGAGCTTGTTCCACCAAGGTCGGCTTCAGTAATCGCCAAATACATCAATCCTCCTCCAGAAGCTGAATCACCGATGCTGAACAGGGTCATCAGTAGCCGCTATCCTCCTGGTTCTACATTCAAGCCGATCACCGGAATGGCTGCCCTTGAGGCAGGGGTTATTGATGTTACCGAGAAGATTACTTGTAAGGGTGCTTACTGGCTCAAACCGCACACCAAGTGCTGGAAAGCACACGGCAGTGTCAACTTCTTTCAGGCAATGGCAGGTTCTTGCAATGTCTATTTTATTGAAGCAGGGCGCCGCGCCGGTGCTGAAGAAATGGCCCGTGTCGCTCAAGAGTTTGGTCTTGACGAGCTTACAGGGATCGATCTTCCTGGTGAAGTGAAAGGGATTTTGTCGAGTCCGGCCAGAAAAAAAGCAGAGAACGCTCCTAAGTGGGAAAAGTGGTATGCAGAAAAGAGGAGAGAGTTGGAGAAAAAGTATGAGGCTCTCTTGGCTGAGGCGGAGAGCACAGAAGAGGAGCAGAGGATCCTCGCCCGCAAGCGGGATGAAGAGCGGCAGTTGCGAGCACTTTATGAGGTCAAGTACAACTTTTATGTTAACTGGCAGCCTTTTGAAACTTATAACATGGCTATTGGGCAAGGAAGCAATGAGTTTACCCCGATCGAGCTGGTAACTTATGTGGCAACCATTGCCAATGGGGGCAAGCGGATGCGCCCCTACCTGGTGCAGCGAATTGAGGACAGCAAGGGTAATCCTGTCGTCAGTTTTGGGCCTGAGGTAGTGCATCAGGTCAGTGTTTCCCCGAAAACCCTTGAGTTGGTTAAAGAAGCGATGGTTGAAGTGACCGCACCGGGTGGGACTGCCTACTGGCTTTTTAAGGATTTTCCGCTGAAGGTTGCGGCAAAAACTGGGACCGCAGAGTCGGGGAGAGGAAAAGGCGAGTACCATGGGGTGTTTGTGGCTTTTGCTCCAGCAGATCATCCGGAGATCGCTTTTGCTGGGGTTATCGAATACGGGTATCACGGTTCTGAATCTGCGGGTATTGTGGCCAGGGATGTCTTCGCCAAGTATTTTGGGCTTGATCAAGAGGCAGAAAAGCAAGAATCGACCGAAAGCAGTACCCCTTCTGGCCAGCAGCAGGTTTCCCCAGCAAGCACCCCTTCTGGCGGGCAACAGGTTTCCACACCAGGCACCACTTCCGCTGACCAGGAGCGGGAAGCTCAGGCACCAGAATCTCCTTCTTCTACTCAGTTTTCCGAACCGGGTGATCTTCAGGAAGTTGTAGTTCCTGCACCGGAGATCCCGCGTCAATTGCCGTCTGAAGAGGAGTCTGGGCAGGTAGAGGCAAATTTACCTCAAGAGGGGGAGCTTCAGGAGAGAGATGCTCAGCCACCTCCATAAAAGGTAATTTGTCAAATTAAAGGAAATTAAGATGGAAAAAGGAGGAATTTTTTGCCTTGCCCCTGGCAGGAAAAAAGCAGCCAGGGTAGAATAAAGTTTAAAGTGGTTGGACTGGAGGGGCATTAGGACAGGAGTGAGGGAACTTGTTAGATTTAAAGGAAACCGCGATGGGCTTACAGTGATTCTCGATCCCGAGGCAGATTTTCAAGATGTTTTAGAAGAATTGGAAAAGAAACTGGAAGCTGCCGGTAATTTTCTAGAAGGTGCAGCCGTAAGCGTTGATTTGGGATCCCGGGACCTTCAGCCGGGACAATTGAGTGCTTTGGAAAAGGCTTTCTTATCAAAGAACATGCGCCTACGCCGGGTTATGGCAGGACCCTCGGGCGCCAGGGGGGTGGCTTCACTGCTTGAAGGTTCGGTCAGTGTTCCGGAGAAAGCTCCTTCACCAGGAGTGGGTGATGGCTTCTGGGAGGACACGGACAAGGATATTCCCGTTATTCAGTACCGTCTGCCGGCTCACCGGCACCGGGAGGATCTTATTTCCCAGGAGCAGACGATCCTGATCCAGCGCACTGTGCGCTCTGGCCAGCGTATTTTTTACCCAGGTAATGTCGTTGTTCTTGGTGATGTCAATCCTGGTGCGGAAATAATTGCTGGCGGCAACATTATTGTCATGGGTACTTTCCGGGGGCTTGCCCATGCCGGGGCCTTCGGGGACGAGAATGCCGTGGTTGCTGCGATCAGACTTGAGCCTTCGCAGTTGCGGATTGCGGGTTACATTACGAGGGCACCCGAGGGGGATTTCTCCTCATCACAGCAACCGGAAATCGCTCGCGTTCAAGATGGAATCGTGATTATTGAAAAGTACCAGCCCGGTTTTGACCGGTATTCAAGGGGACAAGGTAAAGGGGGAAGTTAGATGGGAGAAGTTCTGGTGATCACGTCAGGGAAAGGTGGGGTAGGAAAAACCACGACAACGGCGAACATCGGAACCTGTCTGGCAATGATGGGCCATCGGGTGGTTCTTGTGGATGCTGATATCGGACTCCGCAACCTCGATGTGGTAATGGGCCTGGAGAATCGGATCGTATACGACCTTGTTGACGTTGCCCACGGCCGCTGCCGCTTGAGGCAGGCACTGGTGAGGGATCGCCGTTTTGAGGGTCTGTTTCTTTTACCTGCCGCTCAGACGAAGGATAAGACTGCGGTAACTCCTGAACAAATGCGGGAACTCTGTCAGGAGCTAAAAAAGAACAATGATTACGTGCTTGTCGACTGTCCTGCAGGGATTGAGCAGGGATTTCGCAATGCCATCGCCGGGGCTGACCGGGCGATTGTCGTGACTACTCCAGAGGTGGCCTCAGTCAGGGATGCTGACAGGATTATTGGTTTGCTTGAGGCCTCGGAATTGCGGGACATATCCCTGGTGATCAACAGGATCAGGCCAAAGATGGTGAAGAAAGGCGATATGCTCGATGTTGAGGATGTCATTGAACATTTGGCGATCGAACTTTTGGGGATTGTCCCTGAGGATGAATTGATCATTATTTCGACGAACAAGGGAGAACCCGCAGTGTTGAATTCTCACTCAAAGGCAGGGGAAGCTTACCGCAATATATCCAAGAGAATTCTTGGTGAAGATGTTCCCTTTATGAACCTTGATGAGAGCCCTGGTTTCATGAGCCGAATGAAGCGGTTGTTAGGATTCCGGACTGGGTGAGAGTGGGTGAAGGAAGATGCTAGAGATTCTGTCGCGGATTTTCGGAAAAGAAGCTTCCCAGGCCAGCAAGAACGTTGCCAGAGAAAGGCTCCGGCTGGTGCTGATGCACGATCGTTTGGAGATTTCTCCCCAGATTATGGAAGCGCTGCGGGATGACATCATCAAGGTGATTACTAATTACCTGGTGATCGATGAAGGAGCTACAGAGATCGCCTTTGAGAGAGGAAAAAACAGTATGGCTCTCGTTGCCAGCATCCCTGTTCTGAAGATGAAGCGTATTCCCCAGAAAAAGGACACCGGTTAAACCTTTTTACTGCTTCTCCCTGGCTAAAACCTTTGCAAGAGGTAATTTGCTGTCAAGGGAAGCAGTGTGGTCACTTACATAAAGTGCCTGAGGGATCTCGCAGACACCTTTGCCATCTTTTCCCTTTTCCATGTTCGCCAAAGCATAACAAGCTGCTTCTGAAAACTTGCAGAGTAGTTACCTGCCGGAGCGGCTAAAGCTCCGGTAGGTCTTTTTTCCGGGGCCTGCCTGCGAGATATCGTAAATAGGCAGTTTAAACCCGACGTTTGATTGTTCTTATCTCAGCTTCGTGTTCCCCGTACATTTCCAGCAACGATTTGCTGACTTCGGTTAATTCCTTAAACCCAGCCTTCATTTCCTGGGATAGTTGGGCTACCTGATGTGTGAGGTTATCAATATCTGCTTTGTGGACTTCACTGGCGTGCAATAATGCTTGGATTAGCTGCGTGTTTTCAGACTGCTGTGTTTCGATTCTGTCTAAGCGGGAGTTCATTTCAGACTGCTGTGTTTCGAGTCTATCTAAGCGGGAGTTCATTTCAGACTGCTGTGTTTCCAGTCTGTCTAAGCGGAAGTTCATTTCAGACTGCTGTGTTTCCAATCTATCTAAGCGGGAGTTCATTTCAGACTGCTGTGTTTCGATTCTTTCAAGGCGTTGATCGGTTTTGGTTTGGTTTGTTTCGATCTTGTCAAAGCGTTGATTGGTTTGTTGTTTAAATTCAGTCAGTTCGCTTTCAAGATTATCTAACTTTCCCAAAATTTCTTTTAACATTTTCTCCATATTGACCATCCTTTCATACCCTGTGAAGAGGCTCTTTTATTTTTTTATTATTCGCCGTTCAATTGTTGATCACCTTTTTTGCTTTTTGTGAGCCACAATGATATTGCAGCCTGTGATACAATTATCTTAACGTGAGGCACCAGTTTAACTCTAATTGGGGGCGTGAAGCAATGTTTAACCGGCGTTTTTGGAGGAGTCTTGACTATACTTTCCTGTTAATCATCGCCTTGATTTTGGGATTGAGCCTCCTGGTTTTGAGCAGTGCTACGGCGAATATCGGGAGTGATCCCTACCATTACGTGAAAAAGCAGTTGTTCGGGATTGGGCTCGGACTTGTGGGTGCTGTTGTCATGATTTCATTCGATTACCGAAAGTTGCTTCGCTATCACTATGTGCTCTACGGTGTTCTCTTGGTTTTCCTGGTCGCCGTGCTTATCGTGGGACACGTTTCCCATGGAGCGAAACAGTGGATTTCAGTAGGCCCTTTCCTTTTTCAGCCGTCAGAACTGGGGAAGCTGCTGGTGGTGATCACTTTCGCTTCTTACCTTATCAGGAGGAAAGGGAAATTCCAGCGTTTCCGGGACTTAATCCCTTGTTTTTGCTATTTCGCCCCCCCACTGATCTTGGTTCTTGCCCAGCCTGACCTGGGGACCAGCCTGGTTTTTCTTGCCATTTTGTTTGGGATGCTCTATCTGGCCGGAGCCCGTCCCTTGCATTTGTTGAGCCTCATTTGTGGGGGTCTGGCAGTTGTGGTGCT
>LGFL01000001.1 GCA_001508855.1 Thermoanaerobacterales bacterium 50_218 | reverse complement strand
TGGTTCCATCCGCCCCCCACAGGTGAGGGTAGAAGTAGTGCCTTTGAGGGTTTTTGGCGAACCTGGAGAACTGCAGCTTCAGGTGACCCCGGGGGACATTCACGTTGAGTTTTCCTGGGGTCATGTTGAAACCTACCTTGCCGTCCCTCCGAAAGTGGAGGTCAGAGTTTTGGAGAGACTACCGGGGTCGATCCTCGACACGCTCGGGTAGTTCCAAGTTGGGACTCAGTGCGCCCGACTGTAGTGCTTCCTTAACTTTCCCGCCGGGAAGTCCCTTCACCTTCAAAGGAGGGGATAAAAGCCGGCTAAACCCACACCACTATCCCCTCGCTCTGAATCACCCGCCGGCAGCAGTCCGAGCAGACGTAAGGCTTGCCCACGATCTGTTTTAGCATCGGAGAGTACAGGTACGTCCCCGACGTCACGCTGACCACCACGTCCTGAAACGTCAGGTCCCACAGCGGCACACCCGCTTTCATCCCCTAGAGGGAAGCCTGCGGGCGGTGCACCCCCACCCGCACCAGAAACACTGCTTCCCCCGGTGTTGCATCAAAGGACTGCTGACGAACGTCTTCGTTCCAATGCCGCGACGCCCCCTCGAAAGCGCAGAAGCATTCTCCAAAAAAGAAACCGCCCGGCTTATTCCCTCTTTTGAAGCTAAGAGGACTTCCGCGGCGCGGGCCCTCCGGTTTCCAGATTTTGATGCCCGACTCTTGCCCGACTCCTGCCCGACTGCTTGCGGAAAAACTCAGATTTCACGGGGTTCTTAGGGAACCCTATCCGGCCCCTCCCAAAAAATTCAAAAACCCGCAAAGCCTTGTGCCTTGCGGGTTTGAGGGTTCCCTACTGGTGGGCGCGGAAGGATTTGAACCTCCGACCCCCTCCGCGTCAAGGAGGTGCTCTCCCCCTGAGCTACGCGCCCACTTAAATACCTACATCTTGATTTGCACTTACGCTAGCATTATACCCCATGAGCACACAACCGGTCAAGCCCAATTTTTAGAAATAGTAGCCCCTTCCAAGATAGTGATTCACAAGAATAAGAGCCGCAGTCAGGATACCCAGGATTACCACTGTGAACAAGCGAGACATATCTAGGGGAATGGTCACTTCGTACCCCGGTTCTAACACCCTAAAGCTCTGAGCATGGATGTCAAGAGAGCCACCGTGTTCAGGACATGATTTGTAAAATATTCCTTTTACCCAAACCTTGTCTCCACGAACCTGATACCTGCCAATATATTTGATTTTTTTTGCAAAAGCAACCGGCATCCAGACGCTCAAAGTGTTTTCTCCGTCACTTACCGGAACCCAGGCGTTTTTGCCCCTGACCATCACATCACCGACAACTTCTCCTTCAAATTCAACCATCTTCTGATCATAGTAGTCGGAATTCTCCAGCAACTCGGAACTGGAAACTGGCGCAGCGATGACCTGATGTGGAACCAACAGAAGCATTACCAAAACCAGAAGTGTTATCCTCCTCATCTGCGCCGCACCGCCTCAAAAATAAACGCAACTCCAGCCAACACGGCCATAAACTCCAACCTTCCCGCCCACATCACAAAAATGTAAACAACTTTGAGGACTGCTGGCATAGCAGGTGTAGTCACCCCAATGCTTAAACCGACATTGGCAGTGGCCGAGGCTGCCTCAAAAGCCGCATCATAAAGCGGAAAACCGCAGGCAGTCCCGATAATTGCCGTAATTACGAACGTCACTATGTAAAGGAGAACAGTCAACATCGCCCCGCGCACGTGACGTTCTTCGAGGAGAACGTCTCTGATGTGGTGAAACTTTTCGGCAATGATGGCGCTTTCCGGACTGATCAGGCGCTTTACCTCACGGAGCAGAGTATGCCAGATAATACCAACACGAAGTGCTTTAAAGCCACCAGCGGTTGAGCAGGCAGAGCCCCCTAGTAGCATGGCCACAAGCAGCCCTGAAATTGCTAGTTCACTCCAACCGTGGAACTGTGAAGAATAAATCGTCATGAACCCAGTTCCGGTATGGGCCGAAAGAACGTGGAAAAAGCCCTTACGAAACACCTCTGAAAAACCGGTGTAAACACCCAATTTCGCTAATCCGCAAGCAACCACCAGAAAGAGTAAAGAAAAAGTTGTAAAGAAGGTGATGATCTCCATATTCCTCCATACTTCTCGGTAGTTTCCCCGAAAAACATTGTAATGTAAGGCGAAATTAAAGGAACCCACGGTTATAAAAAAGAAACAGGCAAGTTCGTAGAGAACACTGTGGTAGTACATGATGTTCTGGCTTTGAGGAGCAAAGCCTCCTGTACTCCAAGCAGCCATAAAAACCCACAGACCATGAAAAAAGGCTCTCAAAGGAGAAAGCCCGATCACCATCCCAATCAGCCAGAAGACAACAGTTCCAACAAAAAGGTAAATCACACTGATGATCCAGATAACCCGAGCGGTATTTCGGGTGTTGGGAAGAATCTGCTCTTCCTTAGCTTCACCCACGTACAACTTGAAGGCCCCGGAAATGTCGCGAAACAAAAAACTGAGAGCAAGAACGACAACACCCTGCCCCCCGATGAAAGTCAGGAGATGTCTCCACATGTTGATACCGTAGGGCACGTGGTCGAGGTCCTGAACGAGGGTCAGACCTGTTGTTGTCAGTCCACTCATGACGTCAAAAGCGGCATCAAGGAAGGAACCGTAAAAACCACTAAGATAATAAGGAACAGCACCAATGATCATCCCCACAAACCAGGCAACGGTAACTGCTACCATCCCGTGCAGCCAAGACAACTTCAACTTGCGGATCTCTTGTGGAACAAAAAGGAGGAAAATGTTGCCCGTCAGAAAAGAAAGCAGAATCGCAATCACAAAGTCGAGCGCAGTATTCCACTCGCGAAAACCAAGGGCAACAACAGCCGGGACGAGCATGGTAGCACCCAAACCCATGATGATCAGGGCCGCATAATAAAAAATGAGGAGAATGTCAAGTTTTAGCTTCCGCTGCCGCATTACCAAGTCACCAGCCAACTAACAATAATCCCGCTGAAAACAAGAACAACGACCACACCCAACTCAACGATGATCCCAAGGAAAACAGTTTTGCCTTGAAAGAGCCGCTTAGTCGACCTGTTTTCTGCCACGCAGGATTCCCCCTAACCTGTTTTCCCTGCGAAGCCCGTGCGGTTTCTTTCCGGTCAGTTGCTGCACTAGCTCATGCTGCACATCAGAGCGGGTCACCGCCAGGATCTCGTCACCGACCTCGAGAAAAGTATTACCACGAGGAATCACGACATCCTCTCCCCGAATTACAGCAACCAAAACGCAATCACGAGGAAGGTTAAGGTCTTCGATCTTCCTTCCAACTGCAGGAGAATGAGGGTCAAGCTCCATTTCCACAATATGCATGTTTCCTCGATGAAAAGTCAACAGAGTTTTCCAGTGGTAAAGGGCCATGCTTTCCTCAATAAAGTGGGCAATAACCGCAGTGCTACTAACTGCCACATCAACTCCTAAGAGTTCTAATGCCCGTTGGTTCTTAGGATTATTCACCCGAGCCACAGTCCTAGGAACACCAAACTTTCTTTTCGCCAGTTGACAGATCACGAGGTTTACCTCATCCTTTCCGGTTACTGCAGCAACCACATTTGCATCCTGGGCCCCAGCATCGGCAAGGATGTCCGGTCTTGTGGCATCCCCATTGATGATTAAAACATCTAATTCTGTGGCAATGGTGTGGCAGACTCTGCTGTCAATTTCCACAAGAGAAACCTCGTGCCCCTCGTCGAGAAGGGTCTTCACAAGATAATAACCAACCTTCCCTCCCCCAGCTACAAGGACCTTCATCACCTTATTCCCCCTGTTTTCACAGATGTAGTTTCGCCTGAACTTTGCGGATGCTACCTTTTTCTACTAAACACAAAACCGTATCACCTGCTTGCAGAACAAAATCATCACCGGGGATGATTCCCTCACCGTGACGAACTACCCCGGCAATCCGAAAACGGCCTTCGATCTGAAGTTGACTAATTTTTTTTCCTTGAAGCCCAGGGGGAACTTCAAATTCAACCAGTTCCAGGTCTTCATTGGGAGAAAAACGGTGCCGGAACTTCCGGGACTCCAAAGCATACCTGACCTGACTGGCAGCAATTTTGATCGGAGATACAGTCTCCAAGCCAAAATCATGATAAATCTGTTCCCGCTCTGGGTCGTATATTCTGGCAATCACCTTCGGAACTTGAAAAAGTTCTCTGGCAACCTGGGCAGCCATGATATTCGTGTTGTCATCTGTAGTAACCGCAGCAAGAGCATCAGTGTTTTCGATACCCGCCTTTTTTAGGACATCAATATCAATCCCTATTCCTACCAGTGTTGTCCCATTAAAGCCTGATCCCAGACTCTCTAACGAAGTTCTCTCGCGATCAATGACAACCACATCGTGTCCTTCCTCTGACAAGGTCTTGGCCAACAGGGAGCCCAAGCTTCCGCAACCTATGATGATCACATGCATCCCATTTACCTCCAATTTCTGGCAAACCAGTACGCATTCTGAAGGTCGTGATTTTCTTTAAAAGGGAAATAATAAAACAAACAGAAACTCACACCTCGTACAGGGGGGATCAGCAGTGTTTCCTTTGAAACGGGTAATCGCTTCGAACATACTCCTCATCACAATGCTTATCACTCTCCTTGTTTCAGCAAAAATCTGCTTTTCAAAAACCGAAGAAAATGTGAGTCTTCTGGTGGACACCGAGAAAAAAACTCTATCAATACTGATCAACAACAAAATCTACAAAGAATTTCCGGTAGCAGTTGGCAAACCTGAAACGCCAACACCTGTCGGTGAATGGAAAATCATTCATAAAGGATACAACTGGGGTGGAGGTTTCGGAAGCCGCTGGCTTGGACTAAATGTCCCTTGGGGCATCTACGGAATCCACGGCACCAACAAACCCTGGACAATAGGAACCGCAGCTTCCGCAGGCTGCGTCCGGATGTTCAACAAAGACATTCTCCAGGTCTTCGAAATCGTTGAGATCGGTACGCCAGTCAAGATTATCGGTCAACCCCACTGGACGACCAACTCCTGGCGCAGGCTACTGAAAACCGGTTGCTGTGGCCCCGATGTGGTTTACGTCCAGTTGTGTCTGAAAAACATGAAGATGTATTTTGGGCTCTGTGACGGCTGGTACGGAACACTCACCGAGTTGGCAGTTCGCTATTTCCAAGCCTCCACTGGCTTACCTCCCACCGGTGAAGTGGATAAAAAAACTTACCAACTTCTTCAGAAAAAAGACCCCTTCAGGGCAGAAGATTCCGAAAACTCCCCCTCCTCCAGTCCAGTCACCCAGGGTCAATCCAGACCAAAAGCGCATCCCTGCCCTCAACTCCCTAATCAGGGTCGGGAAGTTACGCAGAAGGAACCATGGGGTGATCTGCCGATAATCCCGGGTCACAAAACTTGCAAGACCGTCAAGGAAATCAAAACCAGCCTTCATCCAGAGTTCACATAAGCGTTTTTCTACCTCGAGTTTTGGTCCCAACAATTGCCAGACTTCCCGGGAAAAATCCCCCCTCTTTTCTTGTAGGGTAGCGATCCACCTGGCAGCCAACTGCCCGGTGATAAATGCCAGATCAATTCCTCCCCCATGCATGGGAGAAGCACAACCAGCGGCATCTCCTACAAGCAAAATATTATCATACTGCAAATTTTGGCGTAACCTGATGGGAACTATTCCTCCAAATTTTTTTAAAATTTTTCCTGTAATCCCTTCTCGTTCTACGAACCTGTCAAGTTCCCTCCAGATAGATTCACCAGGTCTCTCTCCTTGAAACCATCCAATACCCACATTTGCCGTCTCTCTTCCGAACTCATCACGCCCTTTCGGAAATATCCAGCAATAACCCAGATAGTTGGGTAATAAGACAAACTTGAGCCTGTCCCCTAAATAGGAAAAATCGCCTTCGACCACATACTGTGCTGTAATCGCCCCATGGCGACGGTAGTAGTCCCGAAAACCAAAAGCCAATGAAGTGACCGAAGGCACTCCACTGGCATCAATTACCCAGTCGTAATCCTCTTGCAATTGTTTCAGGAGTTCAGGAGTTATCCTGCAGTTTTCGTAAATCCTCACCCCTGCAGAACGGGCCTTATCTGCAAGATAGCACTGCCATTCCTTCCTATCAATCATCCAGAGATTGATGCTTTCGCAGTTTACCCGGAACTCCCGCTTAACCTTGAGAATAGCTTCTTTGACTTTGAAGCGAACTCCAGCCTCTGGCTTCCCTAAAAGACGTAGAGAATCGATAAACCCCTCAGCACACCGAATGTTTTCTCCGATCTTTCTTTTTTCAAACAAATCGACCTTCAAGCCGAGTCTGCGCCCTTCTAACGCAGCAGCAAGACCAGCAGGACCCCCACCGATAACAGATACCCTTGGTTCAGCCATTTCCTCAAAGGGCCCCCTAACCCTTATTCCTTGATTCTATTAGCCTTTTTCGTCAAAGATCCTCCTGGATCCTTTACATCCCTACTTTAAATCTTTCCCTTAGAAGCTACAACTTACCCTCCACATCTAAAAGGCGCTCGACAACAGAAGCAAACTCTTCCCAGGTTACTTCTTCATAAGGCTCAATGTCCAAAGGAAGCAACCCCAACTGCTGCAATCGAGAGAGGCTGTCTGTTCCCCAACTTTCCCGAAAAGGGCAACCTAAATAATCTGCCAGTCCTTTACAGATAGCCAGTGCAGCCAATCTGTGAAACGATGGTTTGGTAATGATCTCTGCTTCTTGAGGTGTTCCTAAAAAACCGCACTCACAGAGAACGGCAGGCATTTTGGTAAGGCGCAAAACAGCAAAATTAGCAAACTTTACTCCTCGATTACGCAATCCTGTCATCTCCACCAGCGATTCCAGGAGCCGATGGGCCAATTTCTCACCTTCCCCACCAGGCGCCAGGGCGTAAACTTCAACTCCTCGTCCCTGATGCTTGCGATCACTGTTCTGATGCAAAGAGATGAAATACCTTGCCTGGAGCCTGTTTGCCAGGTTAGCCCTTGCCTCCGGACTCAGTTCCCAATCACCGTCTCTAGTCAAATAAAACCTCACCTTTCCACCAAACCCAGCCTCCAACGCCTTGATCTGACGAGCAATTTTTAAAACCTGTTCCTTTTCCTGTTCCCCATCTGGGGAAACTGCTCCAGGATCCCTCCCCCCGTGTCCGGGATCGATTACTACAAGGATCACTCTTTTCATCCCCTCCCACAACGAGCAACTCCAAGATATCCTATGCCCGGAGCCACCCAGTTGTTAGGAGGGAACGAGACTAGTTAAACAGCATCATCACCAAAGTCACCGATGAGAAACGGATTGAACCTTGTATCATAATCGTAAACATCGCACTTTTCAACTTTTTTCAGCCATCCCACGAGGATATAGGTGAAAGGTGTCGCCAAAGCCTCATAAAGTGTTTTAAAAACATAATTACTCAAAATGATATATGCCAGCACTCCCGGCTGATAAAGTCCTGAAAAGGCGAAAACGACGAAAACAAATGAATCGACAAACTCACCGCAAACCGTGCTTCCGATAGTTCTCGTCCAGAGCCACCTGCCTCTGGTGAGCATCTTCATTTTTGCCAGAACATAGGCATTAGTAAATTCCCCGGACCAAAATGCTATTAAACTGGCAAGCACAATCCGGGGTGTCTGTCCGAGAATAGATTGATAGGCGTCCTGGAGCCCCCATTCAGGTGCAGGAGGAGCAAGCCCAACCAACTGATAAACGAGGGCCATTAAGGCACAAGCTCCAAAACCAGTCCAGATGGCAATCCTGCTGCGTTTATAGCCATAGACTTCGGTTAACACATCCCCAAAAATGTAGGAGATCGGAAAAACTAAAGTGCCCCCATCAAACAAAAAAGGCCCAATCTGGACAATTTTACAAGCAGTTGTGTTGCTGATCAGCAAAACTGCCACGAAAAAGCCGACAACAACAGGAAACAGCTTATACCGCAACCAGGCCAACTCCTTTTTTAGCTCTAACCCTAGTATTACTCGATTCCCCTGGCAATTTTCTTGAAAATCGTGTAAAGCTCTTGAAAGCACAGCAATTCAGGGGATAGCTCCACTAAGCCCGATCACAGCATCCCTAAAAATAAACACGCCTAACAATATCACCAAATAATCCTTTCTTGATCCGAATAGAAAGTCCTCCTTAATCCTTAACTCATTTAGACACCCATGTCACCTTTGTTAATACTATCAGAGGATGAAAACAAAGGGTTATCCTTGCAGGCATCATATTTTCAGGGTAGCACATTATTCGTGGTTTTTATCTGAAATCCCCTATAAAAGAAAAAAACCTCGGCCCGATTCTAACACTCCAGCCCAGGAAAATCACAAATCAAAAACAAAAGCACATTAAATGGTGCCGGGGGCGGGACTTGAACCCGCACGGACAGCGCGTGTCCCCGGGATTTTAAGTCCCGTGCGTCTGCCAGTTCCGCCACCCCGGCATCATAAAAAAAATGGAGGGCAAGGCCGGATTTGAACCGGCGCATGGCGGATTTGCAGTCCGCAGCGTTAACCTCTTCGCCACTTGCCCTTAGTGCCTAAATAATTCTTAGCAGTGATTATTAATAATAATGGAGCGGAAGACGGGACTTGAACCCGCGGCCCTCGCCTTGGCAAGGCGATGCTCTACCACTGAGCTACTTCCGCTCACTTACAAGCTTATTCATGGTGGCTCAGGGCGGAATCGAACCGCCGACACGCGGATTTTCAGTCCGCTGCTCTACCAACTGAGCTACCGAGCCACAACCTTTTTATAAATGGCGGAGCTGACGGGAATTGAACCCGCGATCTCCGGCTTGACAGGCCGGCGTGTTAACCGCTACACTACAGCTCCGCACTTCACCTAATTTATTGTTGTCGTTCAATGGTGGGCGATGACAGATTTGAACTGCCGACCCCCTGCTTGTAAGGCAGGTGCTCTCCCACTGAGCTAATCGCCCTTGCTCTAAGACTCTTCAACTCAAGGCAATCTTATTATAACATCACCTTTTTTCCAAGTCAACAGCTCTGGACGCAGTGTCTTGCATCTAAGATACTTTGTATCCCTTACCAGCAAGCGCCTCTCGAATCCTCTCAGGAGAGACTACCCTTTTATCGAAAAGAACCACTGCCTCGGATTCACCGTGGTCAGCAAGAGTTGCCCGGAAAACACCGGGTAGACTGCTCACGACCTCGTTTAATTTTTCCAGATCAGCTTCACTGACACCACTGACATGAAGATGCCCTAAATGTTCCTTAGGTGTACAGCACTCACACATGACACTCCCCCACTTTCTTTTGTTAGTCCTTATAAAGTATTCGCTAAAGACAAATTTTTTCCTTTTACAAACTGCCAGTTAAGTTCTAAGAAAAAGCGATAATCCCCTCTCTGATTATCTTTGCTGCCAGCAAAGCAGTAATTCCGCTGGGGTCCTGAGATGGTGCCACTTCAACAAGATCAAACCCAACAACCCTAAGCCCTCGGAAGCAAGCAAAAAGCTGAAAGACTTCTTGAGGCGTTACCCCACCAGGCTCAGGTGTCCCTGTCCCTGGAGCGTAAGCTGGATCGAGAACATCGATGTCGAAGGTAATGTAAAGGGGACGGTCCCGGAAAAGAGGAACACACTCCTTGAAAGCATCCAGCAGTCTAAAAGGGTAAAAATTGGTGAACTTCCTGGCAAAGGCGAATTCTTCACTGGTCCCAGAGCGGATGGCGAACTGATACACATCGTTACTTCCGACTATTTCACAGATTCTCCTGACTACCGTCGCATGTGAAAAAGCCTCCCCAAGGTAATCTTCCCGCAGGTCGGCATGAGCATCAATGTGAATCACCAGGAGGTCTGGGTAAACTTCAGCGAAGGCTTTCACAACTGCGTAACTAAGGAGGTGTTCTCCCCCCATAAAAAGCGGAAACTTCCCGTCTTCTATGATTTTTCTGGTCAGAGTTTCGATCCTTTCAAGAGAAGTCTGCAGGTTTCCAAATGGCAGGAGCAAGTCACCTGCATCATAAAAGGAACACTTGCCAAGCTCACCCTCAAGATAAGGACTAAAATCCTCCAGGCCTTCAGAAGCCATCCTGATTGCCTGAGGACCACCGCGTGCCCCTGTCCTGAAGGTTACTGTGAGTTCCAGAGGAACCCCAACCAGAACGATTTTCGCAGCTTCGTAAGAATCACCCGATCCTAGAAATTGCCCTGCACGCAAACAATAGTTCTTCAAGACTTAACCTCCTGGCAAAGTAATTCCCTAACAAAATCAGGCAATTTAAAGGAGGCAAAATGAACATCGGAATTGTAGTAACGCAATGGAAAAGAGGGGATTTCCTTCGGGTCAACAGATTCGGGATCAAATTTCTTGGAACCAATGGTAAAGCTCCAGAGCCCACTGGGGTAAGTAGGAACAACTGCGAGATAAAGTTTGGCAATCGGAAAAAGGCGGCTAATTTTCTTATACACACTAGAAATCAAGTCCCTGTTAAAAAAAGGTGACTCCGTTTGCGCAGCAAATAATCCGTCAGGGCGGAGAGCCCTAAAAACAGCCTCATAAAACTCAGCACTGAACAACCTGGCCGCCTGACCTATCGGCTCCGGAGAATCAACAAGGATGACATCGTAAACTCCTTCTTTCTTCTTGACGTATTCCACACCATCCTCGAAAAAGACTTCCATCTTGGGATGGTCAAAAGAACAAGCGAGTTCAGGCAAGAAACGACGGCTTATTTCCACGACCCGGCGATCGATCTCCACCAGAGTAACTCTTTCTACCCGAGAATGGCGCAAAACTTCTCTTGCAGTACCCCCATCACCACCTCCAACTATGAGAACCTTACAAGGGTGAGGGTGGGTGTTCAAGGGAACGTGCGCCAACATTTCGTGGTAGGCAAATTCATCGTAAATTGTAGTTTGGACCATCCCATCGAGAACAAGCATTCTTCCAAACTGCTCGGTATCTAAAACTGTGATATCCTGAAAAGGCGTTTTTTCTCGGTGAAGGGTGCGGAGAACCTTACATGTAATCCCTACACTTGGGGTCTGTTTTTCGGTAAACCACAACTCCATTTTCAAATTCCGCGCTCCTTACTCAAATTTCCTAATACCAGAGAGGAACCCCGGCAAAAACACAGCCACAAGAAACAACCTTGTGCTCGATCCCAATCACTTTAAGTTCTTCCAATTTAATGCCACGATATTGAAAAGCCTCTTCAACCATTTCTCGAACCTTTTCTTCAGCCTCTTCTTTACCGCAATACCCGGCAAATTCCATAATTACCCCAAAGCCTTCGGAGCCGATCCCCACGGCAACCGCCGCGGCAATCAAAACACCGGGTTTCCTACTGGTCAAACTACCGTAAGCTATAGGAATGAGGGACCCAGGTGGAGCCTGAAAATCGGGTGAATATTTAGCTCCCGGTGGCAAAATACTACTGACCCTGAGCAAATTTACATTTCCTACTCCTGCGTTGAGAAGCGCCTTGTCAAAAGCATTCAGCTCTTTTTCCGCTTCAGCGGCACCAGCCACAAGGGTGTAACGCGTCGGTGTAGGCAGCATCCTCAGATCCCTTCCCTCTCCTTCTCTTCACTTCTCAATGCAAACTAGACAGATTATACCAAGGTGATCTACCAGTGTCAAGGGAACGGGGCGAGACCAGCAGATCCTACCATTCAAGTTGGTGATACCAGCCAAGCTGGTGGAATTTTTCCACATATTTCAAAACAACCATGATGAAAGTCGCATGCGACCAGGTCAAAGGAGCAACAGAAACGGGCTCTCCAGTATACGGATGCAGCTGTTCGGGAAGAATTCCCGTTTTCAGGGCGTGGCGAGTTACCCACTGGAGGATCTGGAAAGGTCTTTTCAGGTGTTCAGGGGCGCTGGCACAGGCGATATACCAATCTGCCAGCCAGAGTGTGCAGATAATCCAGGGATTGCCGGGAACGTTTTCGATATCCCGAGACTTTTGAAAATAGTAATCATCTGTATAGCGGGCTATTCCGCCCACTTCAGTTTTTACCCTGAGTCCTGTTTCGATCGCTTGCATTGTTGTAATGACCTTCGGATCCATCGGATCAAAAGCACCGAAATAAAAGAGACCGAATAAACTGCTTTCGAGGGTCAGGTCCTTGGATATGTTGCCATCTTGGTCGATGTAAATCCCACGGATAAACCTTCCTAAAGAATCGTCGTAGAGGTGCTCCAGCATCCCCTTACGGAGCCGCCTGGCAGCATCTTCGTACTTCTCGGCGCGGTCACCATCAGCAAAGAGCCGCGCAAAATTGGCAGCAGCCACCAATCCTCCGTAAACAGCAGCAGTAGTGAAGGTGAAAATGCCCCGACGCTCTTCCCAGAGATCATAACTCTCGATAGGAAGGTTCAACTCTGGATAGATATAACTCGCCAAGAAATCGGCGGCGGGACAGACAAGGTTTCTGTAGAGGTCCTGGACAAAATCGAGATCCCGAACACTCTGGTAATACTCCCAGAGACTGAAGAGAACAAGCGCTGTCTCATCTTCTTGAATAGGGAGCTGGGGCTTGTTGTTGGCAAACCAGGGGTGCCAGCTAGAACCAGGAGTGCCATCAGGGTTATATTTATGAAGCAAGTAACCGTCTTCAGTCAAACCCTGCTGACAGAAGAGAAAAAAGTTTTTGGTCAGTTCAGGATAACCTGCTTTAATTAAGGCCTGGGCGACAAGTGCTCCATCTCGGGGCCACACATAACAATAGTGATCACGGTTAAATTGGAGGATGTCGGAATCTGTAGCTGCCAGTATTGCTCCCCTTTTGTCAATCTGGGTCCTCACGATCAGCAAACTTCTTTTGAAGAGGTCAATGATTTCCGGTGTCAGGTTAGCGAAGTTAAAGGTATATTTATTAACCCATCGCTGCCAGTAGTTTTCGATCTTTTCAAAGAGAACCGGGGGAGTTTGCTGCAGGACAAGTTCATTAAGGTTCTTCACTTCGGTAAAATTAAACCCAACAACAATCCAGTAATAAAAAACCTGTTCACCTCTCGGAGGTAAAAACAGTTGGAAACTGATCGTGCTGTCAACAGAACCCTGGGCAATGGGATTGCCTTCAAGAACCCCATCCTCGGCATCACGCCAGGTTCCTTCTGCCCCCCGAAAGCGTTTGGTCCCCGTAGCAAACTGAAAGATTCCTCCATCCTTCGTTCGGCCATTAATCAGGATGTAGCGGTTTCTCTTGTAATGGTAAATGGCATTCAGAGTTGGGCTGTAAACCGCAGTATCTCCTACATCAGTCTCATCAATGGAAAAATCATGGGTAAAAAAAATGCGAACCTCTCTTTCCTCCTTGCGGAGGTTGTGAACAGCCAGTTTCATCAGGTAAATATTGTCACTAAAGTGAACAGCACAGTTGATCACCAGGGCAAGCCCCATGACATCACTTTTTGCAGTAACACTGGCAACCAAGCAGTCAGGTTTGTAAGTAAGACGCTTATCCCAGCTCGATTCGTGAAGCCAGGAAAACTGACCAGCAGACCAGACCCCAATACAGTTCCTGCTACCCCCAATGTGATTCAATTCTCCCACATAGGGAAAGTAAAAATCCCTCATGTTAAAGTCTTTGTCAAAATTAACCAGAAAACCGCCGTTCCCTAAGACCAGTTCCCGCGGCACAAGAATCCCCCTTTATCTGACAGAAGCGCCGCGTCCTCTCCCCTATTCTTTGAATTCGTCTCCTCCCAAAACTTCTCCTGCCATTTGCGACCATTCAGAAAGGGTATTCACGAGGATTTTCTGAATATCGGCCATCAACCTGCTGAAGCGGAACTCCGCAGAGATCAGTTCTTTGACGGCAGGATTCAGATTAACCAGTTCTGCAAGCTGTTCAAATCGGCGCAACTGGTTTTCGTCAACATCCTTGCCAAGGGCCTTGGCTTTCTGAATTTCCCACTGGCACTTGCGGAAATCGAGAAACATCTGCTTGTTCTTGGGATCCGCGTCAACACGAGCACGCGCTTCAAGCAATTTTTTGTATTCTTCGCTCTCTTTCAGCGCCCGGGCAAGTTCATAGGCACAGTCATACGCGTTCACCCTACATCCCTCCTCCCAAAATCTATAAATCAACCAAATCCCGCTGGCGCCTGGTAAAGACAGCTATCTTCCGGTAGCCGACCTGATAGAGGAGTTCGCGGGCATGTGCCAGATCCCTCCCGACATCACTGCTCTGATGGGCGTCGGAACCAAGAGTGACCGGGATTCCCAGTTCAAAACAGCGCTCTACAAGTTCCCTCGATGGATACATTTCCCGGCAAGGTTTGCGGAGACCCGATGTGTTGACTTCAAAGGTAAGGCCGTTGTCTTTGATCGCCCGCAAAGCCGGCTCCGCAAAGGAGACGATATTACCGCAAACCCGGTAGCCAAAAACCTTGATCAGGTCGAGGTGGCCGACAATATCGAAAAGCCGGCTCCGGGCAAGCTTTTCCACAAGCTGAAAATAGGTCCGATAAAGGTCTGACAACTCCCATTCCCGATATTCTGATATGTAATCTGGGTGGTCAAACATCCAGGAACCTATATGGTGAATGGAGCCGATCAAGTAATCGAAATGTTTTGCTTTGGCGAACTTGGCGATTTCTTTTTCCCTACCCGGCCAGTAACTCACTTCCAGTCCAAGCTTTACCTGGAGTCGAAGAGATGACTTCGAAACCTTCCTGATCTCTTCTTCATCAACCCCCTCAAAATAATCATCGTGATCGGCAAATCCGATCTCGGCGAGCCCCTGAGAACAAGCAGTTGCACAGTATTGCTCCAAAAGCTCCTCGTTATACGAGCCTCCTTGGTGGCCCAGAGCGTGAATGTGGTAATCTACAAGCATGAAGAACTCCTTTCCGCCGCGTCCGACTGACGTAAATGATGTAAATGCAGCCAGATCGATTTAATCATGAAAAATGGAAAAATTCAATATCTTGAGAAAGACTACCTTGCCAGTGAGAATTAAAACATAATAAAATAAAGCGGATAACAAAAGAAAGGGGAGAAACAATGGCAAAAGTCATTCCATTTCGGGGAATCCGTTACAACAAGGAAAAGATCGGTAACCTGGCAGCAGTAGTAACACCGCCATACGATGTCATCGACAGCAAAGCCCAAAAAATGTATTACGAAAGACACCCGTACAATGTTATCAGACTGGAACTGGGATACCAGTATCCAACTGATGATGAACATAATAACCGTTACACCAGAGCAGCAAAGTTTTACCAAGAGTGGCTTCACGAAGGCATCTTGAAACATGAAGACGAAGAAGCGTTCTACCTCTACGAACAGGAATTTGTGGCCAACGGCCAGACTTTCAAAAGAACCGGCTTCTTTGCCCGGGTCCAGTTAGAAGACTACTCGTCAGGAAAAATTCTCCCCCATGAAGCTACACTGGCAAAACCCAAAGCTGATCGGTTGGCTCTGATGCGCGCCTGTAAAGCCAACTTCAGTTCCGTTTTCTCCATTTACAATGACCCCAAGGCAACTCTAGAAGAAGACTTCGAAGAAATCAAAAAATCTCCCCCAGAAATTGAATTAGAAGATGATGTTGGAGAAAAACACCGCCTCTGGGTAATTACCAACCAGGAACTGCACAGAAAAATCACATCAACACTGGAAAACCATGTTCTCTACATTGCTGATGGTCACCACCGCTACGATACAGCTCTTACTTTTTACCGCGAAGTCGGTGAAAAGTACAAAGGAGCAGCTTATGTCCTCATGTATCTCGTCAACATCCACGACCCCGGTCTGGTAATCCTGCCCACACACCGGATCATCCGTGGGCTCCAGGACCTCAACCTGGAGCTTCTCAAAGAAAGGCTTACTGAGAACTTTGTGATTGAGCCAATCTCAGCCAGACCAGAAGAACTCAAAAAAATCCTTGGAGAACGACAGAAAAAAGGGCAAACCGCCTTCGTTATGGCCACACGAGAACCCGCAACCTACCTGCTGACCCTGAAAAACCCAGAAGCAGTGAAGAAAATGGCTCCTGATAAACCACCAGCCTGGTGTGAACTTGATGTTTCTGTGCTTCACCTTCTGATCCTGAAACAGTTTCTGGGCATTGACACTGAGAAACCCGGGCACCAGGCAAAACTGGAGTATACCAGGGACGAAAAAGAAGCTTTTGAGGCACTCCTCCAGGGAGAAGGACAACTGGTATTTATCCTCAATCCCACAAAAATAGAAGATGTGGTCGCGGTAGCAACAGCAGGTGAAAAAATGCCCCAAAAATCGACCTATTTCTATCCCAAGTTGCTCACTGGTCTCGTCCTCAATGACCTTACTATATGATGCCAACAAGGAGCAGGCGGAAGTTCCCTAGTCTGTCGCCTGCTCCTTTTAACTATTTTGACAATTTACAGTAACTGATCACAAAATCGGCAAGTTTCTCAATTTCCCCAAAGGTAAAACAGGGAAGACAATCTTCCAAAGGAGTGTCACTGACAACCGCGATAACTTGCTCAGAAGACAGTCTCCTCGGGGAATGGTCCTCCCTAAAAACTTCGACCTTAGGAATTGGCTCCTTCTTAAATCCTTCAACAAGGATAAGATCAACTTCTCCTTTTATCCTTTCACAAATATCCTTGATCCCAAGCCCTTCTGTAAGCCTCTCGTGGATCGTCAAAGAAGACGGCCCAACAACAATCACCTGATCTGCCCCTGCCTGAAAGTAGCGATAAGAGTCCTTACCCGGAAGGTCGATCTCGTATCCGTGTCCTGCGTGTTTGACAGCGGCAACACGATAACCGCGTTCTTTAAGCACCCTGATCAACTGCTCGATAACCGTCGTTTTTCCTGAATTTGAATATCCAGCAAAGGAGATCACCGGAACCATTCTTATTCCCACCCCGAGTACGGTTAGTTTGTCCAGCTTTCCCTACAATCCTACCCTAAAAAGAGAGCAAGAACAAGGGAAAAGTATAATTTGTCCGCGGCTTTCAAATACTAAAGACAAACAGTAAAAATTGAGCAAAGGAGGTCGG
The DNA here is from genome assembly GCA_001508855.1 of Thermoanaerobacterales bacterium 50_218. Classification (GTDB taxonomy): domain Bacteria; phylum Bacillota; class DSM-12270; order Thermacetogeniales; family Thermacetogeniaceae; genus 50-218. The sequence goes on along the minus strand of LGFL01000001.1, from coordinate 95,309 downwards.
AAAATGGCAAAAGTAGTCCTGGGAGTCTTTGACACAAAAGAACAGGCAGAAAAAGCGGTCCAGGAATTGCGAAACAGGGGCTTCCACAAAGAGATTTCCGTTCTCGCCAGGGATGAAAAAAGAGAAGGGTTGGAAATGGAAACAGACTCAGACAGCGTTATGGAAGGAGTTACCACAGGTGGTGTCCTCGGGGGCCTGGCAGGTCTGGTTGCCGGGGCGGGAGCGCTTGCCATCCCTGGGATCGGTCCCTTGATAGCAGCAGGCCCGATTGCTGGACTCCTCTCAGGCGCAGCCGCAGGAGGAATCGCTGGGGGGCTGATTGACTGGGGAATCCCCGAGGAAGAAGGGCGTCACTATGAAGAAGAGGTCCGGAAGGGAAAAATTCTTGTTGCTGTTCAGAGCAGTGGACCAAGAGTTGACGAAGCGGCGCAGGTTCTACGCCAGTTCGGTGCCCATGATGTAAAAACCCACTAAAGCCGTCTAAAGGAGCCTGCCAAAAGCAGGCTCCTTTTTCACTCACTCAGTTTGAAGCGTGCGGTCAGTTCCTGCAACTGGGTAGCAATTTCATGGAGAGTGCTTGCGGAAGCAGCCAATTCTTCCATCGTGGCATTTTGCTCTTCAGTAGCAGCAGCCACCTCCTCGGCACTGGCAGCGGTTTCCTGAGCAATCGAGGCAATGTTTTCAACAGCGGCCGCAGCCTGGTCAGCAGCAGCAGCAATTTCCTGAACTGCAAAAGCCGCTTCTTTGATCTGCTTCACCACATTTTCAACTTCGCTCGTGATTCTGTTGAAAGCAGTTCCAGCTTCCTGGACGACGGCTATTCCATTCTTAACCTCCTCAGTTCCGGCTTCCATCTCCTGAACTGCCTTTTCTGTCTCCTCCTGAATTTCTCTGATCAGACCAGAAATCTGCTTCGCAGCTTCTGCCGACTGCTCAGCAAGTTTCCGTACCTCTTCCGCAACCACAGCGAATCCTCTTCCCTGTTCACCTGCACGTGCCGCCTCAATGGCAGCATTGAGAGCGAGAAGATTGGTCTGGTCGGCAATACCCGTGATCACTGCCACAATTTGCCCGATTTCCTGAGACCTTTCACCAAGCGTCTTCACGGTAGCCGCCGACAAGTTGACAGTCTCACTAATGGTATTCATCTGGGAAATCGCTTTTTCTATTGCAGTCTTTCCACTTTCGGCAGCACCGCCGGCCTGGTCAGCAGCAGAAGCAACAGTCTCAGCATTCGCCGCTACCTGCTTAATCTTCTGAGTGACATCATTGATCCTATTGGTGGTTTCTTCAATGTTCTTCACTTGGTTATCAGTGCCACTAGCAACCTGTTCAATGGTCGTGGCGATCTGATTGGTGACCTTCGCGGCTTCATCGGCCCCTTGACTCAACTGCTGGGCAGCAGCAAGCAGTTCTTTTGCCTGGGCGACAACTTTTCTGATGAGGTCACTGAGCAATTCCAGCATCTTGTCGAACTGCTGACCGAGCACTCCCAGTTCGTCATGAGGCTGAAAATTGGTGCGAACGGTAAAATCGCCTTCCTGCGCTTGCTCCATCGCTGCTCCGAGCTTCTGGATCGGTTTGCAAACGTAACTGGCAAAAAACCAGGAAACGATTATTCCGAGAACAATTCCTCCAAGGGCAAACAAAACAATTTTCGTGGCAAAGTCAGCAGCCATTTGATCGTAAATGGTATTGGGAACTCCAACATACCAGATACCAATGATTTTACCCGAACTATCTCTAATCGGTTTGTAAGCAGTCTGGTTCCAGGTTCCGACGACATTAGCCTTTCCAATGAAAAGTCGTCCTTCTTTGAGAACAGCCTTCTCGACCTCTGGTGATACCTTGGTTCCTACAGCCCTTTTACCGTCTTTCATCACATTGGTAGCAACCCTGGTATTGCCCTGAAAAATTGTGACCGTATCGCCCGTTATTTTACCGATGGTATCAACTACTTCAAAGTTCCCGTTCATCAGGGTTTCACCTTTGTAAAGCTTGCCATCTCTTATCTCCCAGGGGCCGGGATAGCGCAGGTCGAGATACGCCCACCCAAGTTCTAGGTCACTTTTGAGCTTCTCCTGGGCAGCTTCGATTACCTCACTGTGCATTACTCTTACCGCGTAAACCCCAACACCTGTAAACATCAAAATAATCACCACAAGCAAGAGAGCAGTCAACTTCCAGCGAAGGTTGAGTCGGAGTCTCATCCCTACCCTCCTTTCTTTCAAATCTCACTTGTAGTATTCGACAATTGGGACAAAATTCCTTTGATTTTAAGCAAATTTCTCGCCTTTTAACAGAAATTGCCTTATCCCCTCTTTACTTCCTTAGAATCATTTCCTAAACTTGATCCAGAAACAAGCTGGTGCTCAAATACCTTTCCCCGGTATCAGGAGCTATTGTGAGCACGGTTTTACCCGAGCCCAGAGAAGATGCCACCTCAAGAGCAGCGTAAACGGCAGCGCCAGAAGAAATGCCAGCAATGATTCCCTCCTTCTGCATCAGCTTCTTCGAGGTCTCAATGGCATCGCGATCACTCACCTGGATCACCTGATCAATGATCTCGGTGTTGAGCACAGCAGGAACAAAACCTGCCCCAATCCCTTGAATTTCGTGGCTACCGGGTTTGCCGCCAGAAAGCACAGGAGAAGCAGCAGGCTCTACAGCAACAACCTTAATTCCCGGGATTTTCTCTTTCAAAACTTCCCCAACTCCTGTGAGTGTCCCCCCGGTGCCCACACCGCAAACAAAGGCGTCCAATTCGCCTCCGGTCTGAGCAAGGATCTCTTGCGCGGTCGTTTCCCGATGAGCCTGGGGGTTTGCCGGGTTCTCAAACTGTTGAAGAAGGAAGTAGCCAGGGTTCTCAGCAACGATGTGGCGTGCCCTGGCAATTGCCCCTCCCATTCCTTCCTCATCTGGTGTGAGCACCAGTTCTGCACCCAACCCCTGCAACAACCTCTGGCGCTCAATGCTCATCGATTCCGGCATCACGATAATTAGCCTGTATCCCTTCACAGCAGCTACAAGTGCAAGCCCGATGCCTGTATTTCCACTTGTTGGCTCAACGATGACCCCACCAGGTTTGAGGAGACCGTTTTTTTCCGCCTCTTCGACCATCTTCAAGGCGATTCTGTCCTTAATGCTCCCTGCAGGATTGAAGTATTCCAGTTTCACAAGAACCCGAGCGCTCCCCTTAGGCACGATTTTTCTCAGCTCGACCACCGGGGTCTTCCCAATCAACTCCAGAACACTGGACACTACTTGCAATTTCAAAACCCCCTCGTCTAGGCTTTTTTGAACAAAAAAGGCCCTTAAAAAGGGCCTTGCAAAAGGAAACTGTTTACCACAGAAAGTTTGCAGAATTTACAGTCTCCATGAGTCGGTTTACAGGTCATAGTACAGGAAGAACTCCTGGGGATGGGGGAACTGGCTCACAAGGGCAGCTTCTTTCATCTTGATAGAAATCCAGGTCTCAATAAGCCTCTTCGGGAATACGTCTCCTTTAAGCAAGAAATCGTGGTCCTCCTCCAAGGCCTTGAGAGCACCCTCGAGGCTTGTAGGAAGAGCCTTAATCTTTTTCTTCTCCTCTTCAGGGAGATTGTAAAGGTTTACATCATAGGGACCAAAACCCTCAGCAACTGGGTCGATCTTGTTTTCAATGCCGTCAAGAGCAGCCATCAGTAAGGCAGCATAAGCCAGGTAGGGATTGCAGGTGGCATCTGGGCAGCGGAACTCAAACCTTTTCTGCTCCGGACGGTTGGCATACGCAGGGATCCTGATGACGGCACTTCTGTTGGCCGTAGCAAAGCAGATGCTCACAGGAGCTTCGTAACCCGGAACAAGCCTCTTGTAGGAGTTGGTGCTGGGATTTGTCAAGGCAGCGAGTGCTGGAGCGTGTTTCAAAACTCCACCGATGGCATAGAGGGCTGTTTGGCTCAAGCCAGAGTAGCCGTTAGGGTCGTAAAAAATCGGCTGCCCGTTCTTCATCAACAACATGTGGATGTGCATTCCATTACCTGCTTCCCCGTAGATGGGCTTAGGCATAAAAGTGACCGTGCGTCCTCTCTGGATGGCGACATTTTTTGCGAAATACTTGATCAGCATCGTCTTGTCAGCCCACTCGAGCATTGGGCCTAACTCTATCTCGATTTCTACCTGCCCAGGACCACCCACTTCATGGTGGTGGTATTTAATGGGAACTCCTCTTTCTTCCAAAAGCAGGCACATCTCACTGCGCAGGTCCTGGACAGCGTCCCAGGGAGCAGGCATATGATATCCGCCTTTTGGCGGGTTTTTATAACCAAGATTGACCCCGCTGTTGTCTCCACTATTCCAAAAAGCTTCCTCGGAGTCGATTTCAAAGAAAGCCCGTTGTGGAAGATTCTCATAACTGACGTGATCGAAAATGTAAAACTCGAATTCGGGACCGATGATCATCTGATCAGCGATTCCCGTCTGCTTCATGTACTCAAGCGCCTTTCTGGCGATACCGCGGGGGTCTTGCTCGAAGGGTCGGGGGGGCTCACCACAATAGTAAATGTCACCAATCATGCTGAGGGTAGGAAGCTCCCAAAAAGGGTCCATAAATGCTGTGCTCAGATCAGGAATAAAAATCATGTCACTTTTTTCCAGAGGAAGGTAACCATAACTGGAACCATCAAAAGCAATTCCTTCTTCGAGAACACGCGGAGTAAAGCGCTCCACCGGAATTGTCAGATGTCTCCATCTACCAACTGGATCGATCATTTTAAAATCGATCATCTTGACATCGTTTTCTTCACAAAACTTTCTCATTTCTTCATAGTTTTTAAACATCTAAGCCTCATCCTCCAATTCTTCAATCAAGATTTCATCTTCTTTGATGAAACTTCATCCAGTCCCTGGGTAACCTAGTTTGCCTCCACCTCCTAGGACACCGATCCTTATTTTAAGTCGCCAAAAACAAAAAAATACAACTCATCTTGGAACCAAACTCAAAGACGATTATAGCACCAGGGATCTTCAAATTCAACGCTCTTAGAGCAAGAATACAGTGTACAACTTTACTGTGCCAGCTTCTGAGCAAGGAGCGCAGCACCGAGAGCACCAACGATCTGGGGTTCCTGGGGAACTAAAACCTTGACCCCTAATTTCTGGGAAAGGGCGGCGACGACACCGGAGTTTTTGGCTACACCACCAGTCATCACAACTTCAGGAACAATTCCAACCCTCTGAACAAGCCCAGCGGTCCTCTCAGCAATCGCCTGGTGAAGACCGCGAACAATCTCTGGCCTGGGAACACCCTGGGCGATTAAAGAAACCACCTCTGATTCTGCAAAAACTGTGCACATACTGCTGATTTCGGCAACTCGTGTCGCCTTTTCTCCTTCCTTCCCCAGTTCTGCCACAGACAACTCCAGAGCACGGGCGATTACTTCGAGAAACCTTCCTGTTCCCGCAGCACACTTATCGTTCATCACAAAATCAACAACATTGCCGCGGCCATCAATTCTGATCACCTTGCTGTCCTGTCCTCCGATGTCGATAACAGTGCGCACCTCGGGGAAAAGGAAAAAAGCCCCCCTGGCGTGACAAGAAATCTCAGTGACCTGCTTTGTCGCAAAAGGAACCACCAATCTCCCATAGCCAGTAGCAACTACAGCATCCACATCAGAGGATTGAAGCCCTGCTTTTTCAAGAGCAGTTTGATAAACCTGCTCAGCAGCCTTCCGAGCATCAGCTCCGGTATTGATAATAGAATATGACAAAATCTCTCCATCCTTTAAAAGCACTGCCTCACTGCTCAAAGAACCAACATCAATTCCTCCTGTGATCACTTTTCGGCTATCCCTCCCGAACCTTCCTTTCTTCCCTCAAGAACTTCTAAAAACGCCTGTGCCCTGGTGAGCACAGCCCCTGGTGCCTCATTACGCTGATCGAGACAATCGCCATCAAGCAACAGCACTGGCCAACCCTTTTCTTGAAGTGCATCTCGCAAAATCAGCGAGCCGCCACAACTTTGGCGACAGCCCCAGTGAGAAAAATGGACAATCCCGTCAACCTGATACTTGCGAGCAAGGGCGTCGACAACAGCAATCCGCCATTCCAGTGGTTTGTAGGCAAAGTGAGAAAGGATCTTTCGTGCCAGACTGGGAAAAGGGTTCACAGGATCGAGAGGTGGCCAGTAGACATGACTCATTTCTTCAAAGGCTATCGAACACCCTGCCTCCTTTTCCAGAAAATGCATCAGTTCTCCTTTATGATAAGGCTTCAGGTGAAGCCAGAGAAGGCGGAATCGTTCTCTATTTTCGGAATCGACGGCACTTTCTAGCTCTCTCTCCAGACAGGCGAACACTGCTGCTGCTTCCTTGTGCCCCTGGCCAGCAAAAAACAAATATAAATAATTCAACATTTCACTCCCCTGAATAGGGGCCGGGATCCGGCAGCGCAAGGTGTTCACGGCCTCGAGGTGGTTGCGAAACTGATTGCTGTAATCAACGGCTCTTGCGAGAGAACCGATGTCTGGACGGCGATCTGTAATTTCTGCCAGCGTGTTCCAGATCTGAGCCAGTTGATGGGCAACGTACTTTTCGGCTTCTGGTGTAGATTCGTAGGGGACATCAAGCACCAAATAGGGTACCTTGTAATGTTCTGCCAAGTTCTGAAAAAGGAGGGGCGCCCCGTCACACAAGTGAGTGCTCGCCACAAGGGCTGCCGGAGGAGGAAGATACCCATCCGCGGCAGCCCCAGCAATACACCTGTGAAAGGAACACAAATCCCTGCTGTATCCCTTTTGATCTGCCTGACTTAAAGCTTGATCAGCAAAACCGAGAGAAGTGATAAAAGCAGCAGCAACCTCTGGAGAAAACAGACAAAGTCCCAGTCCCCAGACTATTTCTACAGGGAAAAAAGCACTCGTCCAGACAACCGGAGCTTCTCCCGTATACGCCTTCTTTGTCTGCGCAAGAGCAAACCTTGCCATCAGGTAGGTTGCCCGCCACCTGAAACCTTTTCTGGCCAGCCACAAGGCCTTTTCTACCAACTGGTAGGTCAAAGGGGAAGACAAAACCTTTCCCCAGCGTTGCTCCCGAAGAATTCCCCGCATGAATTCATAAAGATCCATCAACAGATCATCTCCAAAAACGCCTGGATTCGCGTCCTCAGTTGTTCCATTCCTCCCGGTCTGTACTCGGTTTCCAGGAAAAGAACCGGGATCTCCAGTTCAGCAAGTCTACGGTGAAGAAGAACACTCTCATAGTGATAGAAATCACAAAACTTCAAGGAATGGTAGATGATTCCCTGAGCACCGCGTTCTTTTGCCAGTTCTCGCAAAGCAAGAAAACGCTCAGGAAATCTTAGCATCCGGGAACAGGGAAAACGCTGAAGATAGCTCTGGGCGAGAGAATGCAAAGAATTGATTTCCTCATCGGTTTCCAGAAGGCAAAAGCGGTAACCCTGACATAGTTCATCTCCCACAATAATTCCACCCACCTCTTCTACCAAGTCTACAAGAGCAAGAGGAGGAGGGCTTCCCGCTAAGATAAGCCTGGGACCTTGGGGGGCATCTTTTCGCAACAAGTTTTCCAAAATAGACTTCACCTGCTGATCGGGATAGGATTCACTCCCTCCCCTCAACAAACTCAAAACTCTCTCGAGTGTCTCGATCACCTCATCAAGTTCTTTCTGGCAGGCGAACCTGACCAGATCAAGCACCCCTCCAGCCCGGAGCAGTCCCGGCCTTTCCCTCTGCAAGTCGTAGAACTGACGCAGCAGGCAGCGAACCCGCTGTTGTTGTTTCACTGCTTCCAGAAAAGATTCCTGATTCCACTCCACACCGTAAAACTGGCACAGTTGTTCGATTAACCTGGAGATACAGGAAACCCAGTATTCTATTTGGGAAACGGTAATTCCTCCCCAGCGAGGTCGCGGTAAATCCAGGAGGTGACAAAAAAAGCGCTCTCCCTTGAGTTTGTAATAGTGGTTAAGGGCATTGTAAAGGTGAACCTGGCCGTGGCAGGATGCTAGCAGGATTACCCCTGTGATTTCACTGCCCTTCTGCAAAACCTCGGAAAAACAAGACCTTGAGTAAGGACAAAAATTTGGTGGCAGATAGAAGGAAGCTGAAGGAAGATCGCCAAAAAGGCGAAAACTATGCAAACCGAGGGCATTGATGATTTCTACAGGAGTATACGAACAAACCCATCCAATCATTGGCTCTCTCCAAACGCATAATCTTGATTACAAACCTCAAAAATATGGCTGTAGAGACTACTTTAAGGAGGTCGAAACAGTGGAAACTGGCTGCCCTGTCTGTAATGGCTTAACCGAGATTTTAGAAAGATGTCCTGATTGCAGTAGCCCTATGGAAGACCTTGGAACAACCGAAACATACCATGACCCTTACGGCCCTTACGAAGCAATAGACACAGGAGAAACTGCAGGGAATAAAGCTTACACAGGAGATGCCCAGTGCGTTCACCTTCTCTACTGTCCGAACTGTGGCAGAAATGTTCTCTACTCTGTCGATGTTAAAACAAATGCTCAAACGACCTAGAAGAACATTGTCTGGAGGGGGCCTCTTGTGGTGCAGAAGCACCTGAAGAGAGCCCCCAGCCTGGTTTCCTCAGTGCGAGGAACAACGTTCTTGGGCACAGGCGCACGCTGCCGGGGCCTTCCGGTAAGGACCTACCCCTTTCTCTTTCTCCTGGAGACGACGCTTCCAGATTTCGTCAGAGATAATCTTCCACTTGGCAGCCCTCTGGTCGAGATAAGCGCCGATTTCTCCCTTGAGAACAGTATCAGCTCCTGTATGGGTGGGATATGCGCCACTCTCTTCGACAATTGCCCGGAGCGCTTCAGGAACATCGATGATCGGGCACGGCCGCAACAGGTTATCGGAAAATGGCTGACGTTTCTGGTATGCCTTGAAGAGGGGTGACTGGAGAACCTCTTTCAAGCTTTTCTCCTTAATGTTGTCCACCGCAAAGTGAGCGAAAGCACAAGGCTCGACATCACCGCGGGCATTGATGTGGAAGTAGCACCTGCCTCCAGCGATGCATCCACCAATGAGATCTCCGTCATTCCAGAAGTCAATAATGGTAATAGGTTTCTCGGTCCGGAGTTGAATAATGCGGTCAACAAGATAAGCCCTTTGCTCAGGAAGAACCATGAGGTCTACGTTAGGCTCCCTGCCAATGGGGATGTAATGGAATGTCCAGACGTACTTGACACCCTTTTCGATCAGGAAGTCAATAAATTCGTCACTGGTGACTTCCTCAACATTCTCGCGGGTAATCGTAATCGAGGCACCGAACAATACACCGCGTTCCCTGAGGTAATCCATCGCCTGAGTGATCCGGCGAAATACTCCTCGACCGCGGCGGTGATCAGTACGTTCTTCCCAGCCTTCAATACTGATCACTGGTGACATATTCCCAAGCTCTCGGAGACGGTCTGCTGCTTTCTCGTCGATTTTAGTGCCGTTTGTGTAGATCATGAAGACCATGTCATTGTGCTTCTCGGCGATATCGAAAAGATAGGGATACACGAAGGGTTCCCCACCCGAGAGCACGATGGCGTAGATTCCCAACTCCTTGGCCTCCTGAAAGATTCTGTCAAGTAACTCCGGCTCTAGTTGGTCGTGTTTTTTGTATTCTCCGGCCCAGCAGCCAATACACTTGAGATTACAGGCACTTGTCGGATCGATCAAGAAAGTGAAGGGAACGTGAATGCCTTCTTCCTGCTCGATCTGGATCTGGCGAGGTCTTCCTAGAAGCAGAGCATTTAGCACAAGGTTGCAAACCAGTCTCTTCTGGACCCCAGGGTCAAGCTCGTAGAAAAGTTTATTCAGGTATTCCCTCATCACTGGGTCATTCTGGTAAGCATCCTGAACCTTCTGAATTGATTCCTTATGTCCGGGAGCCCGGGCTATGGTTTCGATCAAACGGAGGAATCGGGGGATGTTTGTTTCCGGATTACCTCCAATGTAGTTCAAAGCCTGTTCAATCAACTTCTCCCCTAAAACCTTTTTGGCAAACCCCAGATTTAATCGGATTGACATAAACGACACCCACCTCCACAGCCGACTTATTTTTTAACATACCCTTTACCACTAGAAAAATACCCACAAAACCAAAAAAACCAAAAATTCATCGAAAAAATTTATAAATTAGCAAACCACCTGAAACAAGTCGTCAAGAAAATCAGACAACAAGCTGTAGTGTTTGCGGTCCACACGCTCCAGATACTGGTGATACTTATTCACGAGAGTAGAGAGAATTCCACCTCCTTCACCTGGTGAATCATCACCTGAGGAACCTTTAGAAAGAAGTCCGACAACCATTCCGGAAAGCAAAGAGAGACGTTGCTCAGGTCTGTTAATTGCTTCAGCAACCTGTTGCACCATTTGCATTCCTTTCTCATTGACCGACCTGATATAGGCAGCAAACAGAGCCAGGACACCTGCACAAAACATCATCGGTGTCTTTGTTTCTGAAAGCAGTTCACTCAATTCTCCAACCAGTTGGTGGCCTTCCCTACACCTTAAACTCTCAATCCGCGAAAGCAACATCTCTTTCCAGTCGTGCCACTCTTCCCGCTGCAGCTCCTCTTCCCTACCCAGTAACTGAGCAAGCTTCTTCGTGGGCACATAACAAAGAATGGAGCGGCCCGGACAGCCTTTCCTGCTGAGGCAGTAATGCGGACTCAAGTAGCCCTCTTTGCTGAGTTTTCGGAGCATATCATAGGCTGTCCACTTGCTTACCCCAAGCCACTGGGCAACGGCAGAATAGTGAATAGGTGTTTTGTGTTTCACATAATTGTCAAAGATTTGCTTCAAAAACTCTTTCTGGCGTTCTGTTAGTTCCAAACCACGGGCCCTCCTCAATCCCAAAAAACCAAAAAACTCTTGATTACAGTTTAATTTTTTCGTCCGTCATTGTCAAGAAAAAGTTGTGAAGAGGAATTCAACCAATCGGTTTTTTGGGTTTGTTGTACTCAGAAGCATCGTGCTGTAACTTCATCTGACACATTTTACAAAAGTAAACAGCATTCGGGTTTTTGGCAAGCCGTTGATAATCCTTATGAGTCTTTTTAATCACTTCTTTTCTTCCACACAGGGAACAGCGGACTTCCAACCTAGCTCCCCCTCAAACCTTCCCCTTTTGTCTTAAAACTTCCCAGAGGTCGGAAAAAACCTTGCCTGCTTTTTCCCTGATCACTACAAGTGCCTTGCTGTCATAAGGAGTCGGGGAAATGTTGATAATCGCCAGTTTTTCCACCCGGGCCGGGAGATAAGCAACCGGATATACCTGAAGGCTGCTACCAATCACCATCAAAAAATCGCAATACTGCAAGGTCTCGGCAGCGTCATAGAAAGCACGGGGCATGGGATCATGGAAAAGAACAACATTAGGCCGCAGAACTCCTTCTTGGCAGAAGCGGCACAAAGGAGGGTTCACACCACTCTCCACCAAATCCACCAAGAAGTCAAAGGAATCCTCTTTTCCGCACCTCATACAGGAGCAGGTACGCAGGTGCCCATGAACTTCAAAAACGTTTTTTGAACCTGCTTTTATGTGAAGGCCATCGATGTTCTGAGTAACGATCCCTTTCAGGTAACCATGGGCTTCCAGTTCTGCAAGAACCAAATGCGCAGGGTTGGGTTCTGCTGACCGAATCTGCCGGAAGCGGGGTAGGCCGATTTCGTAGAATCGGGCGGGATTCCTCATCAGGGCACTGCGAGAGAGTTCTTTGAAGGGGTCGATCTTTTCCCAGAGACCAGTGCCTGGGCTTCGGAAGTCGGGAATCCCGCTTTCAGTACTGATTCCCGCACCTGTTAAGGCCATTGGGTAATTGGCAGAAAGCAAGAGTTCTGCCAGTCTACGGAGTTTTTCCTGATACCCCTCTCCCACTAGGATCCCTTCCTTTCAACTCAACACCTTCTCCAATGACCGGACAAACCGTTCATTCTCAGAAGGGGTTCCCACAGTGACCCTGATGTAAGTGGGATACCCGAAGATGTCCCCAGTTCTGACAATCACACCTTCACGGAGCAGAGCAGCAAAAACTTCTTTCGAATCCTTTCCTGTATCCACGAAAATAAAATTGGCTTCTGAAGGCACATACCTTAACCCTAACCTTTCAAAGGACTTGTAAAGATACTCTTTACCATTGAGGACAAGCTCCTTACTGCGTTCCAGGTGGTCACTATCGTTTAAAGCAGCTCTCGCTGCTTCTTGAGCTAGAAGATTTACATTAAACGGTTCACGAACCCGATTAATGCAGGAGATGATCTCGGACGAGGCTATCCCGTAACCGATCCGTAAACCTGCTAGACCGTAAATCTTGGAGAAAGTTCTGAGAACAATGACATTTTTGCCTTCTTTAACGAACTTCAGAGAATCAGGATAATCGGGAGCAGTCACATACTCGTAATAGGCCTCATCAAGAACAACCAGAACATCTCCGGGAAGCCTTTCCAGAAAATCACTCAACTCTTTCTCCTTGACGATTGTCCCTGTAGGATTGTTGGGGTTACAGATAAAGATCAGTTTCGTTTTCGACCGTACATTCCCGATAATGGCATCGAGATCGAGGGTAAAATCATCTCTGAGAGGGACAGCAATACATTTTGCTTCCATAACCTTGCTCACAAATTCATACTCTGAAAAAGAAGGCCAACCATAGATGACTTCATCCCCGGGATTAAGAAAAGTCTCGGCAATCAGTTTCAGGATCTCGTCAGAACCGTTGCCGATGATCAGGTTCTCTTCTCCGCAGCCCAGGTGACTGGCAAGTTCTCTCTTGAGATAAAAGCAATTACTGTCCGGGTAAATATTGACCCTCGCAATAGCTTTTTTCAGGGCTTCGAGAGCGAGAGGGGAAGGTCCCAAGGGATTTTCATTGGAAGCCATCTTGATTACTCCTTTGATTCCGAGTTCCCGCTCGACTTCTTCTATTGGCTTTCCGGGAACATAGGGTGTCAGAGTAAAAATAGTAGGCCGAACCATGTCTTTCAATTCACACGCCACCTTGTGCACCTCCTCACCTTTTGCACTAACCGGATTTCCAGGAGAAACCCTTCCGGAAGGCCTGGCAGTTGATCTCCCGAAACTCAGGGCGCACACAACGGTAAATGGCCTCTTCCCATTTCTCCTGGGGGATGTCAAGAAACTGAGCGAGCACCCCAAGCAGCACCATATTGACCACCCGCGGGCTCCCCAACTGCTGGGCAATTTCTTGTGCCGGAACAAGGCACATCTGACCTGTCTGTTCTTTTAAGTAAGAGCTGATCTCTGGAGGATATTTTTCTTTACCCAAGAGCACATTTAAGGGGTAGATTTCCTGATCATTAACGATCAGCCGACCATCCTTCTTGAGGTAGGGAAGAAACCTCATTGCCTCCAGTTTTTCGAAACCCAGCAAAAAGTCTGCCTGACCGAGAGCAATCAGGGGAGAATAGACTTGTTCCCCAAAACGCACATGGGTCACTACAGACCCACCCCTCTGGGCCATCCCGTGAGTTTCTGAAACCTTAACGGCTTTTCCTGACTGGAGGGCAACATCAGCAAGCACCCGTGATGCCAAAACTATTCCTTGCCCTCCAACTCCTGCGAGAAGAATGTTCACCACCTCTACCATCACCTTTCTCCCACTTTCAGCGCTTGATGTGGACAAACCTGGACACAAAGGGAACAACAATTACAGATTTCTTCGTTAACAGACACCCGATCTCCTGCAAAAGAAAGTGCTGGACAGGCAAGCTGAAGACACCTCTTGCAACCCTTGCACTTGTCAGCATCAACCTCGATCCTCTTATCTACCTTCGGGGGATTCAAAAGAACACACGGGCGTTTAGAGATGATTACTGAAACCTCTTCACTCGCCAGTTCTTCCTGAATCACCCTCTCAAGGTTTTCCAAATCATAGGGATCAACCGTAGATACCCTCTTAACCCCAATTGCCGACGCTACCTCAGCGAAATCTAGCGCTTTCGTCTCCTCTTTCTTGATGGTAAAACCGGTCCCCGGGTGATCCTGATGACCGGTCATTGCTGTAGTCCGGTTGTCGAGGATGATCACTGTACCTGTTCCTTTGTTGTAGATGAGATCAACCAATCCGGTGAGGCCAGAATGGACGAATGTGGAATCTCCGATCACAGCTACGACCTGGCGGGCGAAATCCTTACCCCGCGCTTTTTCCAAACCGAGGCTTGCTCCGATGCTTGCCCCCATGCAGAGACAAGAATCCATCGCTTGAAAAGGTGGTAGTGCTCCTAAAGTGTAACAACCAATATCACCGGTTACCACGACCTTGAGCTTCTTCAATACATAGAAAACGCCGCGATGGGGACATCCAGGGCACATCAAAGGAGGCCTGTTCGGCAAACCTTCTGGCCTAGAAAAGTGGACCTGAAATGGAGAAGTGCCTCTGATCCTGCGGGCGATCAACTCGGGACTAAGTTCTCCGGTCCGGGGGAAGACCTCCTTACCGACAACCGAGAATCCCGCCGCCTTTAGCTGTTCTTCTATGAAAGGCTCAAGTTCCTCGACAACAAAAAGCTGTTCAACTTGTTCCGCAAACTCCCTGACCAGTCCCAAAGGAAGAGGATAGCTCAGTCCCAGCTTGAGGTAGGAAGCCTCTTCACCTAACGCTTCCCTGGCATACTGATAACTGACCCCCGAGGCAATGATTCCGAACTTCCTTCCTCCCCAGATGATCTGGTTAAGGGTGGATTTTTCGGCGAATGTAGCTAGTTCTTTTCTTCGCTCTTCCACCCTGAGATGCCTCTGGCGGGCATACACAGGCAACATCACATTTTTGGGAACATTCTTGGCATAGTCGCGTAAAGGAATTTGCTTCCTTTCCCCCAGCACTACCGGCGACCTGCCGTGGGCAACCCTTGTCGTCAGGCGAAAAAGAACCGGTGTATCAAATCTTTCACTGAGGTCATAAGCTACTTTCAGGAAATCCTTAGCTTCCTGGCTGTCACTCGGCTCAATTAAAGGGATCTTGGCAAACCGAGCATACAACCTGTTATCTTGTTCGTTTTGGGAACTGTGCATTCCAGGGTCATCCGCTGTCACCACGACCAAGCCACCGTTGACCCCGATATAACTGAGAGTCATCAGAGGATCAGCAGCTACATTCAGTCCGACGTGTTTCATCACTACAAGGGCGCGAGCCCCTCCCAGAGAAGCCCCAAAGCCAACTTCTAAAGCAACTTTCTCATTAGGTGACCATTCCCCATAGACACCTTCGTATTTGACGAAGTTTTCCAGTATTTCTGTGCTCGGAGTTCCCGGATAGGCAGCAGCAACCTTTACACCTGCTTCAAAAGCACCCCGAGCTACGGCTTCATTACCAGATAGAACTACTGCCATCAATCCCTCTCCCTTATTCAGAATTTCTTAAATCGAGGACACGTTTCGCTTTTCCAAAGGTCCTTTCCAGTGTCCTGGGCTCAACCAGGCGCACCCTAGCAGTCAGGCTCAAAGCATTGTAAAGCTTGCGTTCAATCTTCCGCTCCCAGGCTTCCAGATCTCGATAACGATCAGTAAAAATCTCGGGTAAAACCTCCACCAGTACCTCAAGGTCATCAAGGTGTCCACGCTTTTTGACGACGATCTGGTAGTGAGGAGCAAGACCATTGATTTCCATGAGCACACTCTCGATCTGAGATGGAAAAACATTCACTCCCCGAATGATCAGCATATCGTCCGTTCTGCCGCTGATCTTGGCCAGCCTTGCTGTAGTCCGACCACAGGGGCAAGGCTCGGTATGCAAAGAAGATACGTCTTTTGTGCGGTATCTGATCAAAGGCATCGCTTCTCTGGTTAAGGTAGTGATTACAATCTCACCCTTTTTCCCTTCGGGGAGGGTTTCCCCAGTATCAGGATCGATTATTTCTACAAGGAAGTGGTCCTCGGCTACGTGCATCCCACAGGTCTCCAGACACTCGCCAGCAACTCCAGGCCCCATCACTTCACTGAGTCCGTAATTATCGGTCGCCTTAAGGTGAAGCCGTTCCTCCAGTTGTTTGCGCATTTCTTCGGTCCACCCTTCAGCGCCAAAAAGCCCCACCCGAAGCTTGAGGGAACGAAAGTCAATTCCCAACTCTTGACCGACCTCAGCAAGATGGAGGGCATACGAAGGAGTGCTGATGAGCGCGGTTGTCCCAAAGTCTTGCATCAACATTAATTGACGCTCTGTAGCCCCAGCAGAGGTAGGAACAACAGTTGCTCCCACCCTTTCTAGTCCGTAGTGAAGTCCAAAAGCACCTGTAAACAAGCCGTAGCCGAAACAAATCTGAGCAATATCATCTTCTCCTACACCTGCCTGAGTAACGATCCTGGCCACGAGTTCAGACCAGGTCTCCAGGTCCCTCTTGGTGTAGCCAACAATTGTTGGTTTTCCCTTCGTACCCGAAGAACCGTGGAGGCGGACGACATCCTTTAAGGGCACGATAAAATAGCCGTAAGGATAAGCCTGGGCCAGGTCATCCTTGGTCGTGAAAGGCAATTTCTTCAAATCGTCAAGGGTTTTCAAATCGCCCGGCTCAAATCCCAACTGGCGAAACTTTTGGTAATAGATTCCCCTCGCCTGGTAAACCCGCTCTAAAGTTTCCTTAAGCCTGGCCAACTGAAGTTCTTTTATCTGCTCTCGAGGCATGCATTCGTATTGAGGAGACCAAATCCTAATCAATACCAACAATCCTTTCTTTAAAACTTGGTTTTTTCAGATAAAATGACCATAAAATGCAAATGAGCCCCTGGAAGACCGGTTTACAGTCTTCCAACAGGGCCAGAAGTCAGGGTTGGGTTCTACTCTTCTGCCACGCTCTTCCTGCCATTCCTGCCATCCTTCCAAAAGATACTCCCAGTAATCGCAGCCTTTTCGGCATCCAAAGGCCAAAATGATCCACTATTCTGCCAAAAGCTTTTCAATGGATTTTGGCAAGACAAAACAGGCCTGGTGAAGTTGAGGTGTGTAGTACCTCGTTTCTACTTCAGGATCTTCACGGAAATCCTTCAAAGGATGGTAG
Organism: Thermoanaerobacterales bacterium 50_218; assembly: GCA_001508855.1. GTDB lineage: Bacteria > Bacillota > DSM-12270 > Thermacetogeniales > Thermacetogeniaceae > 50-218. The sequence goes on along the minus strand of LGFL01000001.1, from coordinate 78,283 downwards.
CTTTTGGAGCCAAGGGTAAAGCTCCAGAACCCCGTTATATAGCTCGGGATACAGGTCAAGTAAACCATTGTTACAGGAAAAATCGACTTGATGTCGTGATACACCCTTTGGAAAAGGTCCTTGCTAAATGTAGGAGAATCGGTCTGAGCAACAAAAACTCCGTTCTCTTTCAAGCAGGCGTAGACATTACTGTAAAACTCCCTGCCAAAAAGCTCTACTGCGGGACCGACAGGATCAGAAGAGTCGACGATTACTACATCATACAAGTTTCTTCGCTGGCGAACGTATTCGACACCATCCCCGTAAATCACGTTGACCCTGGGGTCATCGAAGGCACAGGCTGTTTCCGGAAGGTACTTTCTGCAAGCATTGACAACACTGGCATCTATTTCCACGAGATCGATTCTTTCAACAGAACTGTGTTTCAGGACCTCCCGGGCCGTTCCCCCATCACCACCTCCGATAATCAGCACATGCCGGGGTTGGGGATGAGTAAAAAGAGGGACATGAGCAATCATTTCGTGGTAGATGAACTCATCAGCAACAGTTGTCTGGATAATGCCATCGAGGACGAGAGCACGCCCAAACTCAGTAGTATCTACGATTGCCAAATGCTGATACGGTGTTTGCTCTGAGTAAACTGTCCTGTCAATCCGCAACATCAAACCATATCCTGGGGTATGATCATCGATCAACCAGAAAGCCACATACAGCAACTCCTTCCATTAAATGTCCGGTTTATTTTTTTCGACGAATCTACCATGATTCCTGCTTTACCTCTCATTTCGGGGATTTTTTAAATGGCGAATATCTTTATCTACGGAAAGCCGGTAAATCCGGCACATCTGCACAATCCTGGATGTCGTGCGCTCACCTAAAACATCATCAAGTTCCCCCAAAGATAAATTGGTGGTAATAACGACCGGTAACTGGTAATTCAACCTGAAGTTCAGCAGTGAATAAAGCTTATTACACGTCCATGCGGTGTAGTTGTGAACACCAAGATCATCGAGGATCAAGACTTCCACCTGGCGTACCCTTTTGAGTAAGGTAACATCGTCAACTCCCTGGTCATCACCAGATGCCCGGTGATATGTTGCTCGCATCTCATCCAGGAAATCGGGAACCACCAAAAAGAGAACCTGAACGCCGTGATCTAAAAGAAAATTAGCTATTGCCGCCGCCAGGTAAGTCTTTCCAGCACCTACATCCCCAGTGAACAGAATGCCAGGAACATGGGGGTTCCGGAGATACTCATGGACAAATTGCTTAGCCCCCTGGAGAGCACGAAGCGCTGCTTCCCGATGCTCTCCCTCATAGTAATCAAGCCTGAACCCCTCAAAGGAGCAACCCCTAATTTCAGGCGTGAGATTGGCTTCCTTGTACAACTTTTCCCGGTATCGTTGCTTCACACAGGGACAAACCCTGGCAACACCATCTTGGAGAATTATACCCCGATCCCCGCAGGTTTTACAATGCACAGTTGCTGGGGGTTTATCCCGGAGATCAATAGAACTCCTTTTGATTTCAGAAATCTCCCGCAACCTGAGCAAGAGTTCTTCTATACTCCTCACCGCAATCACCCTGACCTACATATAGAGGTCCTTGTACTTCTCGTCTTTTTCCTTACCGCGGGAACTCTCTTGAGGAAACTTTTCCTTCTTCGCTTTGCGCTGGGCAAAGTGCTTTTCTTCGTACTGGATGACTTCCTGGGTTGTCCGTAAGTTGTTCCGGGCCCAACGCGAAAGAATCCTGTCAATATAAGTCAAGTTAAAAACCCCACGCAAAACGGCCCTTTTCAAAGCTTCCAAAACGAGTTCCTCCGAATACCCGATATCTTTGCACCAGTGCATGATCTGCTCGCACTCAATCGGGGTCAGTGGTCTTCCAAATTCCTGTTCGAAAACATTGAAGAGGTTCACAAGAGGAGAACTGTTCCTGGCTCTATCTCGTGCAGGAAAAATCTTTCCCCCGGTTTCCTGCCACTTTTCGACCTTTTCCTCAGCCCAATAATCGGCAATTTTTTCAAAAACACCAGTGATATCGATCTCACCCTGATCAACAGCAATAAATCCCCTTGCCTGTAAACTCTCTAGACTACAGGTAACCTGCTTTTCCGGTATACCGAGGAAACTCGCTATATCCGCACCAGTAACCTCTTTCTTCCCGCTTTGTTGGAAATACAAGATCAGCAACAGAATCAGCAAGTCGTTCGCACTTAAAGAAAGCCTGGTGCTATACCTCAGGAGGAGATTAGGAACAATGGTAAAACCTTCTGTAAAAAATTCTTTTCCAAAAAGCGCAGGTATATGATATTTCTTAATGCTCTTCATCTTTCCCATCCTTTATCACAGTCTATATTATAACATTTAGGCACACCCACAAAAAAACCTGCCAGGAACTCAAAACAAAAATTTGAGGAGAGTGGATTCACTCTCCTCGCAAGATTTAGCCTCAAACAGGTTCAGTTAAGCTACCTTAAATCACTCCTTTGCCTCCTGCCTTGTTTAGACCATCGCCACACGTGGTAATTGATGGTGCCTCAAAAACCTGTCAATCCTTTCCAAGGCCTCTTCGATCTCAGAGTAAGAAGCAGCATAACAACAGCGCACATATCCTTCGCCACTGGGGCCAAAGGCACTACCAGGAACGACAGCAACTTTTTGCTCCATCAAAAGGGATTCACAAAACTCTTCAGAACTCATCCCTGTATGCTTAATACTCGGAAAGACGTAAAATGCACCTTTGGGCTCAAAACAAGGAAGCCCAATTTCCCTCAATCCGTTAACGATGAGCTTGCGACGCCGGTCGTATTCAGCCACCATTTCTTCAATGAACTGACTCGCTTCCCGGAGTGCGTAAAGAGCAGCCCACTGACTGATGGAAGGAGCGCAGAGCATTGTATACTGGTGAATCTTCAGCATGGCCTCGATGATTTCCGAGGGGCCAGCAGCATAGCCAACCCTCCAGCCAGTCATTGCAAAGGACTTAGAAAAACCGTTGAGAAGAACCGTTCGTTCTTTCATCCCGGGAAGACTGGCAATGGAAACGTGCTCCCCTTCGTAGGTAAGTTCTGCATAGATTTCGTCAGAAATCACCAGGAGGTCGTAGTTTCTGGCCACTTGTGCAATCTCTTCTAAATCTTCTTTTTCCATGATCGCCCCTGTTGGATTGTTGGGATAAGAAAGGAGAATCGCCTTTGTCTTCTCAGTAATCCTGGAGATGATCTCTTTTTTCCGTAAACGGAACTGATCTTCAACACGTGTGGGAACAAAAACCGGTTTACCCCCGGCTAAGGCTGTACAGGGTGCATAGGAAACATAACAAGGCTCGCCAATCAAAATTTCGTCACCAGGGTCAATGATTGCCCGTAGAGCAAGATCAACAGCTTCACTAACACCAACTGTCACAATAATCTCTTTCTCATCATAAGAAAGACCAAACCTAGAAGCAAGATAGGAAGCTATTTCCCGGCGCAAATCGCTAATCCCGCAGTTGGAAGTATACTTCGTTCGACCAGCCTCAAGGGCACTGATACACGCCTGGCGAATTGAAGGAGGAGTCACATAATCTGGTTCCCCGACTCCTAAGGAAATTACACCTTCTGTCTGAGATATTAAATCGAAGAACCTGCGAATCCCTGAAGGGCGAAGTTCACGTAGAACAGAAGATACAAAACTCCTCATCACTGATCTCTCTCCCCAGTCAGCGGCAAATTCTAGGAAACCAAAAAAATAAACCCCGTCCCAAGGGACGGGGTCTTCCCGCGGTACCACCCTAGTTGACCCTGAGGGTCCAACTTTCACCCCTTTAGCGGGGGGCAACCGTCCGTGCATACTCGAGGAAAAATCCTCTTTCAGCAGGAACCTCCAGGGCGGCCTTCAGTGCAGGCTCCTACCGGTCTCGCACCCTCACCGGCTCGCTTTGAGGAGAAACTACACTTACTCTTCCCCTTCACAGGCCTTATTAAAAAATATTTTGAGGTAATTGTAGCATCGTATCCCAGAGATGTCAACAGCTCCATCCACCTTAAAGCTTAACTTTTTTGGGATTTGGGAGTTGCTTTTTGATCAACCTGGCAACCTCACGAGAACTAGTAACACCCCGAAGATCGAGGCAAACCAGCCTAATGCCTTCTTTTTTACAAAAAAATTTCTTCAAAACATCAACATTCCTTTTTTGGGAACCTTCCTCAAGAGCCAGTTTTACTGCAGGCAGGTAATAGTCAAAGCAAAAACCTTTGTATTTGTAGTTCCTGTAAACCTTGGCCCTCGGAAACAAAAAGTAAAGCCCTTGTTCTAAAATATTCAGGTTCCGTCCCGAAGGTGACCGGAACCAGGTGACCTGTTCGGGATCCGTTTTCTCAGGGTGATCGCTCGACCCGCAAAGAAGATCCATTTCTTCAACTGCCTCCATCATCTCGCGGTCAGGTAAGCGCTGGAGCAGCAGTTCCTTGACTGCTGTTTTCAGGTACTCTTCATGAGGCCCAATGATCTGTTGCAAAAGACCTTTCAATTCATCAACAGCAAGTTGACACCTTTTCAGTAGCTCTTCTTTTTCATCTGCGTTCGCCAGGTTAATGGTGATGATCAGTTCTACAAGGTGCTCCAGTTTCATCAATATCTGCTGGCTGAGAAGGTGTTCATTCGATAAACCCATTTTTTCACCTGCCACTTCTTTTAATAAAATCTTATTATCATCAATGGTTCCTTATTCCTAGCCACTACTAAGAGTTTGCATCAACCGGTCATCATCCCAAACAAAAAGTTAGCCCCCAACTCGATGGAGGCTTCAAAGGACACCGCAGCCTCGAAGCCATCACCGCAACCAAAAAATTAGCCCCCAACCCCTTCTCGGTTGGGGGCACACTCATCGTACCCACTGAAGACTTCACTATCACCCCGAGATGTAGTTGAAAACCTCACCCGCAGCAGCTCTGGCATGACCAATGGTTTGGGGAATATCTTTGGGTCCTTCACAAACTCCAGCAAGGAATACTCCCGGCTGATTGGTGACAACCGTTTCTTCATCCGAGCGTGGGGCGAAAAACCCGTAATCATCAAGTTGGAGTCCTAACTGGGCAGCCAGTTCCCTGCTTCCCCGTGAGGGCGTAATTGCCAGCGACAAAACGATCAGATCAAACTTCTCTTCTTTCTGGCGACCCTCCAGAGAATCGGTATAGCGCACAGTCAGTCGGTCATAGGGGAAGCCATAAATTTTCGAAGGAATTCCCCTGATAAACCTGATCTTGTCAAGTTCGCCGAGTTCTTTTTTAAAGGTGCTAAACCCTTTACCAAAACTCTGGAAGTCCATGTAGAAGATGCAGATGTCAGCATCTGGTAGTTCGCTACGGATAATTTTCGCCAGTTTCGCTGCATACATGCAACAAACCCGAGAGCAGTAACCGTTTCCAATAGAAAGGTCACGGCTGCCAACGCACTGGATAAAACCAATTTTCTGGATACCCGAACCAAAAGCTGCTGTCAAACTTCCCTTTTCCTTGATGGCTCTTTCCAGTTCAAGCCCACTGATCACGTTCTTCTCAACGCCATAGGAAAATTCACTTCTCTTGCCCAAATCGTAAGGATCAAATCCTGTAGCTACTACAATTGCCTGAACATCGTATTCGGATTTATCTTCTCCCTGGGCCACACTTACTTTATACCCTTTGCCGTTCCTGGCAACATTCTTCACCTCAGCACTGGTCAGCACCCTGATCAGTGGCTCCTGAAGCACTTTATCTCGCTGCTGAAGGACGAGGCAGGCTGCACAGCGGTTACACTCATCAGTTGCTTTGCAGCAGTAATCTGCTGCCCGACCCCCAATTTCTTTTTCTCTTTCTACGAGAACCACTTCCACCCCGCGCTCTGCCAAATCGAGAGCGCAGGTCATCCCCGCAGTACCACCACCAATGACAAGCACCTTTTTTCTATTCAAATTCTACCCCTCCAATTGCCGCGGTTTTAAAACGTTGGTCTGGGCAGAAGTCCGGCTTTCTCCACAATTGTCGGCACAATTTCTTCCCACGCCACCGCCATGATGTGAACTCCGTGCACACCTTCGATCTTCTGGCAGCGCTTGATATAGTCGATAGTGATGTTTACAGCCTCTTCTTTGGGATTTTCGGCTTTTTCAAGCCGCTGGCAAAATTCTTCGGAGACAAGCATGCCCGGAACTCCGGTCTGCATGTAGCGAGCCATCCGTGGGGACTTCACTGGCATCAGCCCAGCACAGATGTAAACCCGCTCATGAAGCCCTTCTTTACGCACCAAGTCCATAAACTTCTCAAACCGCTCCATATCGAGGATACACTGAGTCTGAACAAAGTCAGCACCAGCTCTAATTTTCTTTTCCATCCTGATGACCCGGAATTCAAAAGGATCAGCAAACGGGTTTACTGCACAGCCAATGAAGAATTTTGGCGCGACCTTGCATTCCTCACCACACTCAAAGCGTCCTTCATCACGAAGCTTGCGCAAGATTGAAATTAATTGGATGGAGTCAACATCATAAACCCCTTTACAACCCGGGTGGTTGCCAAATGCCTGGTGGTCACCTGAAAGGCACAGCACATTCCGAATACCGTGGGCATAAGCTGCTAAAAGATCGCTTTGAATAGCCAGGCGATTACGGTCGCGGCAAACTACCTGTAATGTTGGCTCCATTCCGTGCTTGTAAAGGAGTCGCAAAGCTGCACCCCAACTGGCGAGACGAACAATTGCAGTCTGGTTATCAGTGAAGTTAACGGCATCTACCTTTCCTTTCATTCCCTCAGCATACATGTCAATGTGGTGAAAATCTGCACTCTTCGGGGGTCCAATTTCCCCGGTGCAGGCAAAGTGACCAGACGCCAAAACTTTCTCTAAATTACTTCCGGCTTTCAGGTTGTTCAGTTTGTTTTCACCTTTCAAGGGTCAGATCCTCCCTTACCAGTGTTCTTGGTCCTTTTGCCCTCAACCAGTTTTTGGGTGGAATGATTTCTTTAAGCTTATCTAACTGGCCTAATTCCTTAAGTCGGTCATAGATCAATTGCCAGCCACAAGGAACATCTTTAGAAACTTCACATTTTCCGTATTGAGAACCACCACAAGGACCATTCAGGAGGTGTTTGGAGCACCGAGCAATGGGGCAGATACCACCTGTCTTATCGAGGACACAGTCACCACATGCCATACATCTCTCTTCCCATTTGCCAACATCGATGTTTGCCCCGAGAAACAGTGTGTTGACTCCAGGAAACACTGGGGTTTTGGGATATTTTTCAGCGAGGTACTGGATCCCGATACCGCAGGCAAGAGAGACTACCGCTTCTACCTGAGCAATGTTATCCCGGAACTTTTCCAGATATTCGGCATCACACTGACGCTCAACGGTTTGTTCCAGCACCTCAATGGGATTGTCCTCCTTGCTTCGCGCCATCCGGATCTGCGAAGCCAGGATTCCAACTTCTTTCTCACCGCCTGCCAGGCAAACAGTTACACAACCGTAACACCCTGCAACCAAAATCTTCTTATAGGGTGCAACCATTTCCAAAATCTTTTCGATGGGCTTCCTTTCAGCAACGATCATCTTACCACCTTCCCAGGATTTGTTCCAAACTGGCGAACTTTCTCTGCCATAGCCTTTACTGCATCATAAAACTGGTTCCCCTGGTTCGCGGCTATATGGACAAATTCCAGACGATCTCTCTCAATGCCAATGTCTTCGAGCAGTTTGCGCACCTGTTCCTTGCGCTTGATCGCCCGTTTATTGCCCCAGATATACTTACAGTTTTCCTGGTGACAACCGAATACCAAGACTCCCTCTGCACCCCGTTCGAGAGCCTTAAGGAGGTAGATCACATCCACCTTTCCAGCACAAGGAACTCTCACCACTTGAAGTTTAAATTTCTCTTGGAATTGAGAATCCAGTTTTTGGGCAAGCTCGGCTGCCAAGGCACCAGAATTTTCACAGGCGAAGGCAACCAATGTTGGTGGTTTCTTTGTTTTCGTGAGGATCTCCTGATCAGTATAAAGTGGTAACTGAATTGCCTTACCCGGACACTCGGCAGCACACGTTCCGCACCTGCGACAGGCCAAGGGATGCATCCTTGCAGCAGAGTGATACATGTTGTTCAGGCTTTCATCATGAACAATTTCAATGGCTTTATGAGGACAACTGCGGTAACAGGTGAGACATACTGCACACTTTTCAGCCTCTACCCGAGGCTGTAAAGCAGGAACACGAACTTTCCCTGAGGCAAAGCGGCCTACTTCAGCAGCAACTGCTTCTACCTCTCTGGTCAGTTCAGTTCCGTGAATCGGACCATGGCAACTTCCTACAAAGAAAATCCCCTCACGGTTAGACTTGATCGGGAGGAAGTGAACATTGTCCTCCTGGAAGAATCCTCCTGGCCCTAACCTCAGCTCCATGATCTCGGCCAGTTCCTGAGTAACTGAAAAAGGAACAAAGTCTTCAGCAAGGACCAAATAATCAGAAGTCACTTCTACAATTCCTACATCAGGCAAAAACGGCTCCCGATACCGCACAGTAGCTGAAGTTGATGTTGTTCGAATCTCTAGGTCATCTACATACTTCAGAAAGTTGATCCCAACAGAGCGCGCTTTTTCATACATCTGTTCCAGGTGATCTGCAGTCACTTTCATGTCAATGTAGAACACATTAACATCAGCAGCACCTTGTTCTTTCAAGGCTACCGCTTCTCTCAAAACTGTAGCATGCGATATCAGAGAATCCTGGTCTGCTTTGTCGAGAACAAAGGTAAACCTCTTCCCCGCACACTCAGGTCTAGATTTAACAAATTGTGAAAGGGATAAAACAGGGCCTCCTAACTCAACACCACCATACTTTGACTTGTCGTATACAGGCTGAGCCCCGAGGGCAATGACAATAGCCCCAAATTTTTGGTCAATCACCTTTCCATTCTCTGAGATGCGCACCAGAAACTCGCCGGGAAAACCACTGACTCTGAGAACCTTTGCGTTGGTTTTTACAGTAAGATTTTTAGCCCCTTTTACGAGATCCAAACCATCAGTAACTTCGAGACCCCCGTCTATTAGCACTACAGGCTGTTTCTTAGATATTGCTCTGGCGGCAACACCTCCTTCAATCCCACACCCGATTACCAGGACATCAGGAACCACATCAAGCTCTTCGATTTTAACGTCAGCCTTCATGCCAATAAGATCAAGGGTTTCATTAACGGAGGCAATAGCATCTTCTGTCGCATCCTTCTTACCCTCACTGAGGGCAAAAAGATCGACAAAATCGACAAAGTACCTGACGATCCCCTTGTTTTCGGCAACCTCAACAATCCGACGATTAATCATGGGATCGGAACAGCCCGCAATAAGCAACCGGTTCAATGAATACTTGTCGATCTCTTCACTCAATTCCTGCAGCTCACTTGGGCCACAAAGACGTTTAGCCACCCGGATGTACTCAAAATCTGCTTTACTTTGGATCACGGTCTTTACTTTACTAAAGTCAATCTTCTTTGAAAGCTTACCATCACAGTCACAAAGATAAATCCCAACCCGTGTGTTTCTTTTGCCATTTTCACCCATCGAGTTTCCCCCTATTAACAAAGCAACTTAAAACCCACTCCCAACAAAACAGATTTCTTGCAGGCCCTGCCCAAGCAGGGCCTGCAAGCTTTTTCGACTTACCGCTGCCTGAACACCTTCACCCAGGAATCGCAGTAAATTGAACGATTCAACAACATATCTGCAGTGGCAATCGCCTCAACTAAGTCATCATCGCAGACATCAATGATTGCTGAATCGAGTCCACAAGTAATGGCCATAACCGCATAAGTTCTGTTGATCAGAGGACGGTTAGCACAGTTCTGGGAAACATTGCTCAACCCCAGAGTTGTTTTCGGAGGTGGATCAGATAAGGTCTTGACCTGGCGCAGGGTTTCCAGGACCTCGGGAGCATGGTCTTGAGCAACGTTACAGGGGAGAATCAGAGGATCAATGTAGATCATGTCATAAGGAATTCCGAACTCATCTGCTGCAGCAACAAGTTCCATTGCGAAAGCGATCCTCTGGTCAGCACTCTTAGGGATCCCGGACTTGTCCATTGTCAGGCAGATAATCCCTGCACCGTACTTCTTGGCCATTGGGAAAACGCGCTCGATCTTTGGCCTTTCCGCAGGGCAGGAGTTGATCAATGCCGGCTTTTTGCAGACTTCCAATCCCGCTTCAATAGCATCGTAGTTCGTCGAATCCAAGCAGAGTGGAGTATCACACACTTCCTGGATAACCTCAACCATCCAGCGCATTGCTTTGACACGGTCAGTTGCTGTAGGACCAACATTGACATCGAGCCAGTGCGCCCCGGCCTCGGTCTGCTTGATTGCCCATTCCTGGATCGGCTTGGGATCGAACTTGGCCACCGCTTCCCCAATGTCCTTAAACATCCCATTGATCCTCTCGCCTATCATCTCAAAGGCCATCCCACTTACCCCCTCGAATTTATTTTAATACCACCCTCAACCTAGTAAGTGTTGGGAACCATCAGGTCCTCAATGTGCTCTTTTATCAATTTGGCTGCTTCTGGATGTCTCAAGAGAACAATATCTGCTCCACCCTGGATCAGTGCTGCCGCGGTCATCGCTTCCCACATGATTCCCCTCGTCTTCTGGTCACCCCAGCCAGGACCAGCATCATCAGGAGCAACAGCTTCTTTAGCTCTCCAGGCCTCCTGGCCTGCCAAACAGACAATCGGAAATGCCATCATCTTGTCACCAACCAAGGCTCCATACCGGGCTCTTTCCATAATGGAGTAGGAGTATTCGATCCCATAACCCAAACCACTGGCCAGTGGGTCATTGATGATCTTATCAGCAGGAACACCCATATCCAGAATCATGATGTTCAACTGCTTCATAATGTTGATGTCTACAGGCGAGCGAGCAATAATGCAGTGCTTACCCATCATGCAGGCAGCAGCAATCGAGCGATAGTTGTCTTTCTCAGCCATCCCTAGAGCGATGTTTTCACCTGCTGCCGCCTCGGCGACTGCCTGCAGAACTTCGTTGTCCTTTTCGTAGTTGCCGCAACCTTCAACCATTAGTGGTGCCTTGGTGTTTTCCAGGATCTTCTTGACGAGCTTGGCACAATCATCTGCACTCTTGGGATTTTCTCGCTCTGGGTCAGCCCCTTTAAGAGTAAGATAAATAACCTCGGCTCCGTACTCTTGTTCTAATTTTTGGGCCCAGGCAACCGGGTCCTCCCAGACATCACCAATATACGGCTCAAAACACTCATGCCAGTTGGGCTTGATGTCCCAGACTTCCATTGCGATTACAGGGCGCGCTGATTCCCCTTCGAACTGGAGGAAGGGCAATGCTGAACTACCGCCCAGCTTGACGGTATAAGCCCTTGTGCCCCCTTCTTCTTTTGTCGCTCCCAGAACTACTTCCTGAACTTTCCCTGTATACTTTTCCTTGAAAATTTCAACCGGCATCCTTTACTCCCCTTTCTTAATCAAAATTTGCGCTAAAGTGGTAATTTCTCAAACAACTTGCGTGCAGCACTCCAGGCCACACTTTCCTCTGGCAACTGAATCAGTGGCTTTCCCTGGAGGTCATACTCAGCAACCAGAGAATCGTAAGGAATAACACCTAAAAATTCCAATCCTGTAGCCTTGATCTCCTCTTTAAGAGGTTCTGGATCATCTGTTTTGGTGACAATCAAGTATGCTTTCCCTACTTTAATATTCAAGCTTTTCGCCAGGTCGAAGATCCTTGCAGCAGAGCGCACACCTTTTGCAGTAGGATCGGAAATAACTAGCATCACATCGACGTTTTCAATGGTCTGGCGACTTATGTGTTCCATCCCTGCTTCATTGTCAATTACCATATAATCATAGTTCTTATCCATGACTTCCATTTCTCTTTTCAACAACTCATTAGGGTAACAGTAACACCCCGGGCCCTGGGGTCCCCCCATTACCAGTAGGTCGAATTTCTCTGTTTCAACCAAAGCTTTATGGAGCATCATCTCCATGTAGATGTCCTTACTCATTCCAGTAGGAACTTTGTTCTTTTTGATATCCACCAGAACACTAGAGATGGTGTTATCTACCTTTACTCCCAATGCTTCATTAAGGTTGGAATTGGGATCCGCGTCAACAGCAAGAATGCTTCCCTTCCCAGCTTCCACCAGATACCTTACCACAAAGGAAGCAACCGTCGTTTTCCCGGTGCCGCCTTTACCTGCAATTGCTATGTGTTTGGCCACCTGCAACCACCCTTCACTAGTTTTTGGTAAGATAATAGGGGAAATCCCAGGCTCCTTGTCAGACGAAGCTTTTTCAATTAGGCTCCTAAGCGCATCTTGGCAAATGCGGTGATACCAGAAGCCTCACGCGGCCCCACAATTACCTCCCAGCCAGAGAGTTCTTCCAGCTTACCCTTAATCGCAGCTACGCCACCTGGGATGATGATCTTTCTGTGGTTGACTTTCTGATTGATTTCCGACTCCTTGAGCCAGGGCCCAATTTCTTCACCGATAAACTTGCCACCAGCCCAGGCGGTGAGAACCGAAAGTCCATCAGTATCAAAGGCAATCAAGTAGCTGGGTATCCTGGTTGCCTCGATTTCTGTCTGGACAGTGTAGAAGGTCAGGGAGAAGTTGGTGGTAATGTAAACCGGGGAATCAGGTGTCACATCACCAATTGCATAAATTCCAGGCTGAACTGCGATCGGCTTCTGCGGGTCAGTGTAAACATTACGACGCCAGGTGAAGAGCGTCAACAAAGCGGGTTTCGAAGTGTTCTTCATCACCACAATGCTGCCGTACTTGGAGACATATACTTGTGCCTGTAAAGCTTCCTTCATGGGATCTTCTTCTGTAGTAAAGGTGATTGTTGGATAGCCGAAGGGACGGAACCTCTTCTTGATCGCCTGCCTCCGGATCTGGGTAAGGTCTGCCAAAACCTTAGAGGTCTGGCGCTCTCCAGAATCGAGGACAAGCTCCCTGTAACCGAGCCCAACAATCTTCTCTACGAGATCGGCGAGATCACTGAGATTCTTCCCGCGGACTGCCAAAGGAGCCTGGAACTTCTTAGCCACTTCGACCATCTGCTCATAGTTGTCTCCAGTTGCCGCGTAGAGCAGAGGCTTGCGATCTGCAACAACACTCGCCGCTGCTTCCATTACTGCAGGGTCTTCTGTGAGAAGAATCAAGACCTTATCTGTCTTTCCGGCAACAGTTTCCACAGCCTTCTTGAAGGTATCGGCATTTCCGGAATCGTTCTTGATGGCAACACCATCGACCTCGTAGCGCTCACCGACCCTTTCGAAGACGAGTTCATTAATTTCATCGACCTTGGCCTTCAGTTCATCTTCACTGAGGTTATCAGATACCTCAATGAAGATCCCTGTGGGATGGTAGAAGGTCTTGTCATGTCTGAAGAGAACCTGCTCATCACCAATTTCCAGGACCTTTTCCCCTGCTCCGATCTTGATCAGACGCATTGGAGGAGCAGTCGCCTCTTCAAGGGCCTGCTTGGCCTCATCAGACACGTAAGGACACTGGCTCAAGTTGGCCTTACCAGAAGCAAGGCTCATCGCAAAAGCCAGACACGTTGGAAAACCACATTCCTTACAGTTGGTCTTGGGGAGCAACTTGAAAATCTGCAGTCCTGTTAAACCCATTGTCACTTCTCCTTTCATATCTTTTTGTTGAAAAATCTTGACCCGAACGGGCCACCGCTAGTCAGAAGCGGTGGCCCTGGGTCAATAACTTGTATTCTTACATCAAGGGTTCCATCGAAAGGGCTGGGTGTCCTTTTTCCTGGAGGAAGGGCAGAACCTCGTCAGGTGTTACTCCAACCGTTTCGTCAGCGATCATGTCGGCAAAATTGTCGCCATATCCAGCTTCTTTACCCCGGGCATTGAGTCCTTCGCGCAGTTCTTCCTTCAGGAACTTAGGCATCCAGACGATTCTTCCGATGCCACCGTCTGCAGGCAGGAACTTGCGGCTGATCAGGTACAACTTACCCAATCCAACGAATCCTGGTGTCTGCTGACCGCCACCGACCATTCCCGCAAGGGTCGAGAAGGTCATTCCTACCGGGGTCATTTCATTGTATTCACGGGCAGTAATCACGAAACCGTTCAACTCAGGTGAGTAAGCAGCAATACACTCACAGCAACCACAGGTGGTCATCGGGCGATCCATCGCTGTATACATGCATACTGAGGTAGTCTTACCCTGAGTCCGTTTTGCAGCCTCTTCGTTAATTGTAGACCATTCACCTTTAACCGGGTCGATCAGGTATTCCTTCGTAACCTTTACAGGCTGGCAGACGCCAGTCGGGTCGATTTCATAGGTTGCCTTGGCGTCAAGCCAACTGACGGCACCACATAAACCCGTCCGCTCCGGAGACACGAAGCAGATGTGGGTCGGTGCGAAAGACTGGCACAAAGTGCAGGTGTAGAACTCCTCGACTGCTTCGTCGCGCAGACCTTCGAGCCGTGCATCTCTTGCTCTGTACTTTTCGCGTGCTTCCTCAATCCGTTTTTCGACCTCGGCAGGATCAGTGATAATGGTAACCTGAAGTCTGTCAATGATCGCCGCGTACTCTTTCTTGAAGTAACCGTAGAGCAGTTTCGCCAGGTGCTCGAAGCGGAAACCTTTCTCAAATGCAGCCTTGCTGATCCGGAACCACATCAGGTCACGCTGGGCGGTATGCCAGACTCCTTCACCATAATTGCAGAAGTAGTGGATCCGACGTTCAAGGACAGGTTCGAAGTCTTCCTGGAACTTCCTGCCGTAGACCTCAATCACGATTCCCAGAGGATGAGCCTTTCCAGGTTCAAGCTGGTCGAGGTCAGGTCCGATAAGCTGGAACCTTCCATCCTGAACTTCGTCAGCAGAAGCCATCTTCACAAGTTCGAAAGCCATCGAGCGACCGCCGCCGAACTCGCAATACATGTCGGCCTTCCGGATGGCCTCACCCTCAAAAGCAGGACCGTGAGCAACAGGAATGTCAATTTCAATAGCTGTGATCTTAATGCCGCGGACTTCGATTCCAACCTGAACCATTTCGTCGTAGTCTTGAATCGAGAAGTACCATTCTGGCCAGATCTCGTCTTCTTCCAGCGGCTGGTCGACAATCACCGGGAAGCCAAGGAAGATCGCCGCGAATGAAGCAGCAACCTTAACAATGTCCCGCTCACCAAGTGCCATTACGAATACCAGGATGCGGTCACGCAGGTAGTTCCTGTGCATGAAGCGGTCGCCAGGAGGAATCCCCGGGAACATGCTCGATGCCCGCAATGAATAGTTCACAGCATGAATGACCTGGGTAAAGTTGCCCAGTGGGTAAACCGGCCAGGCTTCGACATCAAATTTGAATCCCTGCTCCAGCAACTGCTCAATCACTTCGTCACAGAGGAAGATCATGAAGCTCTTCTGGACGAGCTTGTTGACGATCCTGATGGCATCTTCAGAGGTGCGGAAACGCCCAACGATAAGTACTTCGCCTGGGATCGTCCAGTCGACGTGCTTGATTCCCCACTTCCTCACCAGGGGGTCAGGAATAAACCCGGTCCACGGCTTGGGGAGGAACTCATGCCGACCTGTAGCATACCTCACAGCTTCAATGATCTCTGCAGCGTAAATTGTTGCTTCTCCCCAGAGCAATCCATTCTCCAGTGAAATTTCAGGATGAACCTGATCCCGCATTCTGTTCAGTATGGGGACTAAGTCACCCAGCTTGGTCACTTCTTCACCACTGAGAGCCCGAATGGCAGGGAGGAAATAGGCAGTATCTTTTCCATACCCCACCGGGTGGTCAGGCCCAAAATCTTTGATTGCCTTGTTTAACAAAATTTCAGCGTAGGAAAGAGCAACAATTGTGCCTTCATAGGCTTGCCTAAACAACTTCTTTGGTTCTTTACCAGGCTCAATGCTGCCCTCATAAATTTCCTCAAATCGTTCTCTTTCTACACGCCACGCAGTAGAAGACATGCTTTTTAGCCCCCTTTCCCTTAATTCATCTTAAAAGGCCTGGCATAGTTCAGTACCGTACTCCTCGGCAGCCTTCTTGTGGATTCTGAGTTTCCAGGCACGATACTCAAGTGCAGCCACGAGCTTCTTCACTGCCACTTCGGGATCCGTTTCCAGTATGAAGTAGCCGCCAAACACATCGTGAGCAATACAGGTAACTACACTCCACACAAGGTTGCTTCCTTCGAGTGGTGGCATTGTTCCTACATGAGTTGGGATTCCGTTGACCAGCACCCAGGAACCGATGGCAACAGCCTTTTCACTCATCGCTTCAGGCGCGCTAGCAACAAATGGAACCTTCGGAACATCAACTCCCATTTCCTCGGCCATCAGGTTCCACAGGTTAAACACCCTCGAGTTATCAACACATGACCCCATATGGAAGGCAAGTGGTAGCTTATCCGGAAGTTTGTCTTTGTTGGCTTCGTAGAGCCTGTCAATAAATGCCTTCAACCCTGGTCCTGCATATTTTTCCACACCTTCATAGGTCAGTAAGCCATGTTTTGCTGCTGCCTGCATGACGCAGCCAGTACCAACCAGGAAGACGTTATTCTGGGCCAGTCCTTTAATGATTTCAGTGTGGCTCTTCTCGTAGATGGCCTCCAGGTTGTTGCATCCTGCAAGCAAACACACACCCAAAAGCTCTCCATTGATGATGGCGTCTGTGAGAACACGTAATGGGCGCTCTGGGTTGATGGCGGCAAACAGGTCAAGCAAGGCCTCCAGGCTGAAACCTGCCATGCACTTGCTCTTGATCTGCGGGACCTTAACTGGGCGGCCACTCTCCTTGCGGACCTTAAATGTTTCTATTCCTAACCGAATGATCTCTTTTGCACAGTCCATTGCCCGGGACTCATCAAAGGGAATGTGGTAGGAACCGGGGATCTTGGAAATCGGAATGGTTGTCACGATCTTGGTGTTGAAGCACTCAGCCACATTGCGGATACCAGGCATGATACACTGAACGTCAACAACCATCACATCAACGGCACCAGTAGCCAGGGCAAGTTCCTGAGCCATGTAGCTGGTGGCAAGTGGAATTCCGTGCCTCATCAAGACTTCGTTACCCGTGCAGCAAATTCCAGAAATCTGGATGCCCGCAGCGCCTGCAGCTTTGGCTTCTTCTTCCATCTCCTTGGCAGCAGCAACAACCATGTCACTCAAGATCGGGTTGTGGCCGTGAACAACAACGTTTACCTTCTCGGGATCAATAACACCCAGGTTGGCTTCGCTCATCACCGGCTTGGGTGTCCCAAACAGGATGTCCGAAAAATCAGTAGCAATCTGCTCACCAGTGACATCAGCAAGGGAACACTTGAGACCACCGAAAATCAGGTTGATCGGATCTGCGTCAACACCTACGTGGGTTCTGTGCATGACTTCAACAACTTCTCTGTCGATAGCCCGCGGCACAATGTCGCAATCCATGTACTTCTGCTTCCGGCCTTCACAGAGGTTCGCCCACAAGAAGGATAGCGGCTTCTCATCCTGCTTCCCAAAGTCAGCAAGCGCAATTTCCGCAACTTCTTTGAGAAGTTCCATATCAGATTTGCCTTCTCTGCTAACACCCAGTTTATCAGCAAGCCGATAAAGCTTCTGCGGATCTGTAATCTTGTAGTCAGGTGCGTGGCCCTCACACATGTGGAGGACAACGTTGACAACCTCGCGGGCATGGTCAGAGTGGGCAGAACAACCACCAGCCATCATCCTGATGGCATTTCTGGCAACAATGGTGTAATCCCTGGCACCACAAATTCCCATGCTTCCTGGTCCTTCATCAGACTTAATCCGGCAAGGACCTGCGAAGCAAATCCGGCAACAGATTCCCTGGTAACCGAAAGCACACTGCGGCTGCTGAGCAGACCAGCGGTCAAAAGCAGTTATGATATTACATTCCTGAGTGTGATCAAGCATTTCTAGTGCAGCCGGATCGATTGTGCGTTTGATGTCTTTGGGGTTTTTCTTTCTGTCTTTCCGGGGCACAGACGGCTTTGAGTTCAAAAGCGAAGTGTCCCTAAATCTTGGCATACATTTAACCTCCCTTTTAAATAAAATTGAATCCTTCTCCCGAGTTAAAAACTAAACCTCCTCCAAGTTTTCCTCACATTCTCTTAAACTATTCTTTTCTGGCATCACCTACCTCTTCGATAATCTTGTCATAAACTCCCTTGACAGAACTCAGAAGAACATCATCGTTTTCTTGAGAATGCCCCAGCAGCGAACTTTCCCACAAAGTTTCATTGAATTCGAGGAATCCCAAGACCTCATCCTGGGTAAACTGCTGCAGGAGAAAATCTTTTTCCCTTTCGGAGCGAATCTTGTTCCCAACTACTTTGATCTTGGGTACTCCCATTTCCGAAGAAAGCTTCTTGATCACTTTTGCGGTCTCTACACTCACTCTTGTGGGCTCAGTCACAACAAGCATGATATCCACCCCCCGCGCCGTGCCGCGGGTCAGGTGCTCAATACCTGCGCCAAAATCAATAATCACCACGTCACGTTTTCCCAGGAGAAGTGTATTTATGATGGCGTTGAGGAAGGCGTTTTCCGGGCAGTAGCAGGAGGTTCCTGCTCTTTTGACGGCCCCCATACGGAGGAGCTTGATCCTCCCGAGTTTTATCGCATAATCATCAAGGATATCATCAACCTGAGGGTTGAGAATGAACATCCCTCCACCTGGACTTGCCTTTGTTCTCTCGGCAATCAATTGCTTCATCTCCACAAGTGGAGGTTGTGCCTCAAGCTTCTCTTCCGGCACCCCGAGAGTCGTCCCCAGACTGATATCTGGGTCAGCATCAACTGCATAAACCTGGTACCCGCTTTCCGCAAACAGCTTAGCCAATCCGGCAGCAAGGGTGGTTTTACCAACTCCGCCTTTACCTGAAATAGCGATTTTCACATAAACACTCCCTTATTCTAAAGTCCGGGTTTCCCCTCCTAACTTCGAGAAGCGCATTTTCCCTTCCTAACTTTTTCAAACCACTCTTCGGTTCGATACCAAGTGGGAACACTTTAGACGTGCTTCAATTTGAGTAGGTTGAGTAGAAGGTTTACCCGGGCGATGAGCAGAACAAATCTGACTCTGAGGAGGGCTGCCATGCCTAGAGGGAACTCCAGGAACGAAGCTAAATTCCACCCTAGCGATATTATATTTCTACACACTCATTTAAAATCCTCTTCTGGACGGAAATTTCATCGACCCAACTCCAAATACTATTCGATATTACATATTCTACGTAATCAAAAAAACTCCTGCTTTTTTATAAAATTTTTTACAACAAACCCATCACGAACGATTTGCAAAAAAGCAGGCAAGCACCAGGACAAACGAAAAAACCAATGTAAACGCAAACAATAACTCCGGAATGTGGAGATTGAAGAAGACCGGAGACAACACTGATCTCACCAAAAAAGCCGAAACAATAAGGATGCTCGCAAAAATGATACTCAGAGCAAGACGATTCATGGCTTTGTGAAGCTTGTCAAGGATGGAGATTAACTCTTTATGTTCAACAACCAAAGAAACTTCTCCTCTGTTGAGCTTGTTGACGACATCCTCAGCAAAGCGGGGGATTCGACATATGCTCCCTACTGTTTCTGCAATCTCACGCCACAACCGCTTTTGCCAACGCCGGGGAGCGAAGCGCTGGTAATACGCCTTCCTGGCAAATGATTCCGCAATTTCGGCGAGACTCATTTCCGGAGCGATTTCCCTAATCACACCCTCAAGAGTTACGAGAGCCTTCAAAGCCATCGTAAAATCAGAAGGTACCCGAATCTGGTAATGATAGAGAATCCCCATGAGTTCCTGAATCGACCTACCTATCTCGATCTTCGAAAGAGGGAGTCCGTAATATTTGCGCTCCAGCCTGCTGAGGTCGTGTTTCAGCTTCCGAAAATTAACCTTATCACTGACTACTCCAATACTGAGAAGACAGCTAACTATGGCATCAACATCGTGCCGGACCATTGCCAGCACGAGATCAGCAGCTTCCTCACGCAGTTCCTCACTCAACTGACCAACCTGACCAAAATCCATAAAAACGATTTTGTTGCCTGGAAGGACCGCCAGATTACCTGGATGAGGGTCACTGTGAAAAATCCCAAACACATAAATCTGTCTGATCATCGCATCAGTTAGTTTGCGGGCAACGAAAACGGGATCAATTCCTGCTTCTTCCATATCCTCTCTTGTAGTTATTTTATGCCCCTTAACGTATTCCATAACCAAGATCCTGGGTGTAGTGTAATCCCAGTAAACTTTGGGAATGTACACATAGGGGTCATCGGCGAAGTTTTTCCGAAATATTTCCGCATTCCTTCCTTCGAGAGTGAAGTCAAGCTCCTCGAAAACATAAGTTGACAGTTCATCCAGCATTTCGGTAATCCGATAAACCTGGCCAACCCGTGTCCTCTTCTCGATCAGGTTCGCTAACTCAAGCATGATCTCAAAATCAGTTCTGATGATCCGCTCAATGTCGGGTCGCTGGACTTTTACCACAACTTCACGCCCATCCTTGAAAACCGCCCTGTGGACCTGACCTATAGAAGCAGATGCTAGAGGTTCCTCATCAAAAGACGAAAAAACAGTCTCAATCCCCACTCCATTTTCCTTTTTGAAAACCATCTCTACTTCAGAATAAGGAATCGGTGGAACCCTATCCTGCAATAATTGCAGTTCCTTCAGGAATGGTTCAGGTAAAAGGTCCACACGAGTGCTTAATAACTGACCCAACTTTATAAAGGCAGGCCCCAGTTCCTCAAGCACCTGGACGACCTGTCTTGGCAACTGAGTTGACTCTTCTTTTCTCTGGAGTTTTATCCCGCCTTGCAAACGCCTGTGGAACGGTAGGCCAGGTAGTTCCAACTTCTCAATGAGAAAACTGAAGCCGTGCTTGACAAGAACATTGAGGATTTCCTGATATCTGCGCCAGTGGCGATAACGGTAAAGCAATCCTTTATTCATATGGAGTCACCTCTATTAGAGCATTCCTTCAAAGTTTTCTCTCTATAAAGGCTGAACCACTAGAGTCCATCCTATTAGAACATTTCTTGACATTCCTCCCTGTTCCTGTTTTCAACCTACTGAAAGTTTTCATTTTTACGAGTATGATCACAGAAAAAAGCTGTCTTACTTCTTGCCAGTAGCAAAAACAACAAAACCCTGCTTCCACAGCAGGGCACCGATAATTCACCTTCCTTATCTTATGCAGAATTCTTTTGAGGAGAAGTAAAAATTTTGGCGGCTATTAGGCAACAAAATGAAGAGAGGCGACAAAAAAGGCTTCCGGTTGAACTTCCGGAGGCCTTGATTCTTCTGGTGCGGCTGGGGAGATTTGAACTCCCACGGGGTTTTTCCCCACTAGATCCTGAGTCTAGCGCGTCTGCCAGTTCCGCCACAGCCGCGTTTTCAGGCTAAGCATAGAATATCATGCCTGTAGTTAACTGTCAAGAGTGCACCACTAAGGTCAGACTTCCATGATGATGGGCAAGATCATCGGCCTTCTCCTCGTCCTTTCAAACAAGAATTTCCCCAGGGATTCCCGAACGTACGACTTGATCGCGCCCCATTCGGTGGTCTGCCTCTCTTCACACTCCCTAAGAACCTGGCGCACCTTTTCCTTCGCCTCTTCCAGGAGTTCTTCAGATTCGCGGACGTAAACGAAGCCCCGAGACACAACATCAGGGCCTGCAACAACTGCTCCAGTATCCTTGTCTATGGTAACCACGACAATAAAGATCCCGTCCTGTGAAAGTTGTCTGCGGTCACGCAATACAATGTTGCCGACATCACCCACTCCCAAACCGTCAACAAGAACTCTCCCTGCGGTCACTCTTCCGGTAACAGCTCCTCTTTCTCGGCTGAACTCCAGCACCTGTCCGTTTTCAGCCACAAAAATGTTTTCTGCTGGGATCCCGACCTCATGGGCAAGCTGGGCATGCTTAATCAGGTGGCGGTACTCTCCATGCACCGGAATAAAAAATCTGGGCCGCACTAGATTCAACATCAACTTCAATTCCTCCTGGCTAGCGTGCCCGGAAACGTGAACTCCGGAAAAAGGCTCGTAAACTACTTCCGCCCCCTGCCGGAAAAGGTGGTCAATCGTTCGGTGAACAAGTTTTTCATTACCAGGTATTGGTGTTGCCGAAATGATAACCAGATCTCCCGGAAGGATCTCAATCCTTCGATGGTCACACATCGCCATCCTGGTAAGTGCCGACATCGGTTCCCCCTGGCTCCCCGTGGTCAGGAGGACGATCTTGTCCTCGGGGAAATTGTGAACCTCGTCGAGGTCAATCATCGTGCCCGGAGGAACGCGGAGATACCCCAACTCTTTAGCAATTGCCACCACATTTACCATACTTCTCCCAACAACTGCCACCTTGCGGCCATACTTGCGCGCTGTGGTTATCGCCTGCTGAATTCGGTGAACATTGGAAGCAAAAGTAGCAACGATGATCCTCTTCCTGGCATACCGGAAGATTTCTTCAAAGGTTTCCCCAACTACACTTTCCGAAAGTGTGTACCCGGGCCGATCAGCATTAGTGCTGTCAGAAAGCATCACCAAAACCCCTTTTCTACCGAGCTCGGCAAAGCGGTAGTAGTCAATAATCTGCCCATCCACAGGGGTCTGGTCAAGTTTGAAGTCACCAGTATGCACAATCGTTCCTACGGGAGTAGTAATGCCCAAACCAACAGCATCAGGGATACTGTGACTTACCCGGATAAACTCGACTGTAAAGGCACCTATCTTCACAACATCACCAGGACGGACAGAGCGACTTCTCAAAGAATTGGGGTAATTGCTTTCTTCGAGCTTCGCTTTGACGAGGCCTAGGGTAAGCTTTGTCCCATATACAGGAACATTGAGCTCCTTCAAGATATAAGGAAGAGCACCGATGTGGTCCTCATGACCATGGGTAAGGATGATTGCTCTAACGTAATTCTTGTTTTCCAGGAGAAAGCTGATGTCCGGGATCACAAGATCGATGCCCAGCATCTCATCTTCGGGAAACATAAGTCCAGCATCGATCACAATAATGTCATTGCGATAGCGGATGGCCGTAATGTTCTTTCCGATTTCGCCGAGTCCACCAAGGGGAATAATTGCTACAGAATCTTGAGCCATCATTTTCACCTCCATTTCTTTCAGCTACTTTCCACCAACAGGTAGTCCGGTCGAGGCCCAACAGGTCACTCCAAGCAAAGATGGGAAGAAAAAAGTGAAATGAATCACCAGATAAATGAGAAAAACCTACCTCACCACGCCCGGAAGAAGGTAGGTTTCTCTCAATGATTAAATCAATGATTAAAAACCGTTCCCATCGCCCGTTTCATTATACTGCAAAATTTTTGCAATTACAAGCCAAACAAATCAGCTGAGAAGATGGAGTTGCTCCATCACCCGGCGCACTGCTTCAACCTCATGACTGGAAGCAGCAACCAGGGGCAAACGCGGAGGACCCACATCAATCCCCAAAAGCTTAACTGCCGCCTTCACTGGCACAGGGTTGGTCGTTATGAAGAGAACCTTGAAAAGAGGATAAAGCCTAAGGTGAATTTCTTTCGCCTTTTCTGTCTTTCCAGCAAGGTAAGAGTCGATCATCTCCTTGATAAGTTTCCCAGCCACATGTGAAGCCACACTGATGACTCCGTCACCACCAACAGCAAGCATCGGGAGAGTCAAGGAGTCGTCACCACTATAAATCAGGAAATCCGGTGGGGTATTTTTTCTGATTTCTGCCACTTGGTCAAGGTTTTTGCTCGCTTCTTTAACAGCCACGATATTGTTTAATTCTGCCAGCCTAGCAACAGTTTCCGGGAGCATATTGACCGAGGTGCGACCCGGAACATTGTAGAGGATAATCGGGAGAGACGTCTCTTGGGCAACAGCTTTGAAATGTTGGTACAACCCTTCCTGGCTTGGTTTGTTGTAATAAGGGGTCACCAGCATTACTCCATCAACACCAACTTTTTCAGCAATTCTGGTCAATTCAATGGTGGCTGCAGTGTTGTTGGAGCCTGTCCCAGCAATTACTGTGCCTCTACCAGTTATCGCTTCTTTAACCACAGCAAAAAGACGCTCTTTTTCTTCTTTCGTCAGGACCGGCGATTCTCCCGTAGTCCCGGCAACCACTACACCGTCAGAGCCGTTCTCTACGAGAAAGCGAGCCAAAGAAGCAGCCTTTTCGTAAGCCACTTCTCCCCCCTCGGTAAACGGGGTAACCATAGCTGTTAAAACCCTGCCAAAACCCTTCAATCCACCCACCCCTTCGCTTAAACTAGACCTCGTTGCACCAGGATTTCGGCAATCTGGACAGCATTGGTTGCTGCCCCCTTCCGCAACTGGTCGGCCACAATCCAGAAATTGAGGGCACGCTCATGGGTGTAGTCTTCCCTGATCCTGCCAACAAAAACCTCGTCACAGTGAGAGGCCAACAGAGGCATTGGATACTGGAGATTTTTCGGATCATCCTGAACAATCACACCAGGTGCCCTGCTCAGAATCTGACGAGCCTCATCAGGTGTCAGCTTCTTCTCAGTCTCAATATTAACAGACTCCGAGTGTGAGCGAATTACAGGAACCCGAACTGTTGTTGCACTGATCTTGATCTCTGGGTCATGAAGAATCTTCCTGCTTTCCAGGAGGAGTTTCATCTCTTCCCGAGAATAGCCATTGTCCCAGAATGTATCAATGTGTGGGATCAAATTAAAAGCAATCTGGTAAGGAAACACGCGAGGCTCGACTTCTTCTCCAGCCAGCACCTGTTTCGTTTGCTGAAGAAGTTCCTCAATAGCGTCCCTCCCAGCACCGGACACAGCCTGGTAAGTAGAAACGATCACTCGCTTAATCCTGGCAACATCGTGAAGAGGTTTCAAAGGAACGACCAGAATAATCGTGGAACAGTTCGGGTTAGCGATAATCCCTTTATGATTGGCGACATCATCAGGATTGACCTCGGGAACAACAAGCGGTACCTCGGGTTCCAGACGAAAAACACTGCTGTTATCGATAGCCACAGCTCCTCGCTTCACCGCTTCTGGAACCAGTTCCTTACTTATGGCACCCCCTGCAAAGAAGGCGATCTCTACTCCCTTAAAAGCTTCTGGCTTTGCCGCCCTGACGGTAAGTTCTTGATCCTGAAACTTGATCTTTCGCCCTTCAGACCTGGCACTTGCCAACACTCTGAGTTCATCTACAGGAAACTTGCGCTCCTCAAGAACTTTCAGGATTTCCTGACCTACTGCACCCGTAGCACCGACCACAGCTACTTTATAGTTACCTGCCATCTAATACCCTCCTACAGTTCTCCTTTTTCTGATCTTCAAATTTGACATCGAAAAGAAAAGCTCCTTCTTCATTTCGTCAGTTTATATTCAACAAGAAGAGGCTGGATCTGTTTGCCTTCCAAAGCAAAACAGACAGTGTCCAGGATTTTGTCAACATGGGCAACAAGGGAATTTGGCTTTTCGAAGGGATTGTCCTGCCCAAAAGGAACCAAGAAAATGTTTTTGGTAGTGAGGAGTGTGGCAATATTCCGGGCATTTAACCCAAGACCATCATTAGTAGAAATGGCGATAACCACGGGACGCTGATTGCGCAAATGAGCCTTCACAGCCATCAAAGCAGGAGTATCAGTGATCCCATTGGCTAGCTTAGCAATAGTATTACCAGTACAGGGAGCAACCACCAAAAGATCGAGCAACTTTTGGGGACCTATCGGTTCAGCGTCAACGATTGTTTTAATGATCGGCCTGCGCGTGATTTCGTGGAGCTTCTGGCACCAATAAGAAGCAGCCCCAAACCTGGTATCAGTTGAAGCCACAGAATAAGAGACAACAGGATAGACCTCTGCTCCCTCGGCAACAAACCTTTCTATTTCGCCAAAAATTTTGTTAAGTGTACAGTGCGACCCTGTGAGGACGAACCCAATCCGCACACCTTGAAGACGCACCACCAAAGCCCCTCCTTAACTCGCAGACAACTCGCGGAGAATCAGTCGGGGCACAATCTGGGCTAGGATCCTTCCACTGGTCGCAGGTGCCACTTTGCCCGGAAGACCAGGTGCCAAAATTGCCTTTAAACCCAACTCTTCGGCTGCCTGGAAATCTGTTCCGCCAGGAACTGAAGCAAGGTCGATAATCAAGACTCCCTTCTGCACCAGAGAAAGGATATCTCGAGTGAGAACAAGAGCCGGAACTGTATTGAAGATGATCTCTGCCTCGGGAATCACCTGCGAAAGTTCCGAAAAGGGAACAGCCCGACAGCCCATCTCGAAAATGCGAGCCAGGTGGGCTTCCCTCCTGGCGACAACCGTCGTCTGAGCGCCTAATGCCTGGAGCATTCTGGCAAGGGTTCTTCCTAACCTTCCGAAACCAAGGACAAAAGACTTGCTATGGTGAACAGTAATCGGAAGCTCTTCGATAGCGATCTTGAGAGCACCCTCGGCCGTGGGAATAGAATTTAAAATAGCGTATTCATCCATTTTGGCTACTTCGACGAGCTTCCACTTCATCTGGAGTGCCCATCTGTGAAGGAATTCTTGAGCAACACCAACAAGCACAAGTGTTCCCGGAGGAATGATCTTGGCAACTTCAATGGTAAAAGTTAGTTCTCCAGGCTCCTCAAGTGTTTTCACCTTTCCTTGCGGATCTGGACCGGGTATCGGAAGAATGACAACCTGAGCGTTTTCCACGGCAACCTCGACTTTTTCCAGAAAGCAGACACCTTCAAGCCCCAAAGATGGAGGAAAGCCAACAACAGTAACACTGGCACCCAGACGGACAAGTTCGGGAATCAAAAAAAGGTGCCTTCGATCTCCCCCTAAAACAGCGATCCTGACTCCCTGCAGATCCAAGCCCATTGACCCCCTTCTCCCACCTCTGCTGATCTGTTGCTAACAGTATATGTGGGAGGGGTGGTAATGGTGCAGTTATAGAACGTTTTCGAGACCGACAACCACACCTTTAAGTTCCCGGACTTTCCGAATCGCTAGAATTACTCCAGGCATAAATGACTCCCTGTTAATGGAATCATGCCTGATCGTCAAAACCTGCCCTAATCCTCCAAAAACCACTTCTTGATGAGCAACAAGCCCTGGAAGCCTGACACTGTGAATCTTGATCCCTTCCCAGTCACCTCCCCGCACACCCTCAATCTTTTCGTATTCCTGGGGGTGCCCTTGACGGAAAGCACCCCTTTCTTCAGCGATCATTCTGGCGGTCCTAATTGCTGTCCCTGAGGGGGCATCAATCTTCTGGTCATGATGCATTTCGATAATTTCCACATGCTTAAAATAGCGAGCTGCTTGGCGCGCGAAGCTCATCATCAAGACAGCACCAAGAGCAAAATTGGGAGCTATGAGGACACCTGTACCGGCTTTTTCCGAAAGCCGGCGCAACTCCTCGATATCAACGTCATCAAGCCCTGTTGTCCCGATTACGAGGGAAACACCGTGATTGAGAGCGATTCGAGCATTGCGAAGGACAGCTTCCGGGTTGGTGAAATCGACCAAAACGTCTGCTTTATTTTCAGTGATCACTTGCTGTAAATCAGAACAGATGGTAACTCCTGTTGGCGGAAAACCCACAAGATCGCCTGCATCAACTCCGAGTTCCCGAAGATCAACTGCCCCTACGAGACACAAGTCTTCTTCCCGAAGGACAGCTTTGACGACCTCTCTTCCCATCCTCCCTGCTGCTCCTGTAACCACAACACCAATTTTCTCATCTGACATCTTCGATCCCTCACCCCGGAACTGATTATCACCGCTTTGCGTATATTCTCATACAAATGCAACTCAGTGTCAATAAAAAATAAAAGCAGCCGTCTGGTGGCTGCCGCTTAGAGGACATCAAGAAAAGCTTTTAAAATGGGAGTAACTCTGGTCAAGCTCTACGATGATAACTTCACTGCCGATCTTCTTCACCGTTTTCCAGGGAACAATAAGTTCTTTGGGTTCGAGCCAAAAGCTTAGGAAATTAGTCCGCCTGGGGAGAACTATTGACTCAATCTCTCCAGTTTCCGGGTCGATGATCAGGTCAGAGTCTCCGACAGCACCAAGGCGAACTCCATCGGAGATGTTGATCATCTCTTTGCCAGCAAGTTCACTGAGGCGTATTCCCAACACCCCCCTTCTGCTCGTTTCCAAAACTGTTACTCGGACATTTTCCCAAGACAGTGATAGCCAGTTTCGATTGATCGAAACAACTCCGGGCAAGGTCAAGAACATCATCTCTGGTTACCTTGAGAATTTTGTCAATGATCTCCTCAGGAGTGAGATAGCGTTGGTACATGATCTCGTACTTACCGAGTCTCTGCATCCTGGTGTTGACATTTTCAAGGGCCAGCAAAAGGCTCCCCTTGATTTGCTCCTTAGTTTTGTCAAGCTCATCTTGAGAAATCCCCTCTCTGGCAATACTCTTTAGCTCTTTCTGGATCAGTTCCAGAACTTCCTGAAGCTTTGAAGGACTCGTTCCGGCATAAACGGTGATCAAACCAGCGTCCTGAAAAACGCTGTAATAACTGTAGACCGAGTATACAAGTCCCCTCTCCTCCCGGATTTTCTGGAACAGTCTCGACCCTGCATCCCCACCAAGCACATTGTTCAAAATCTGGAGAGCATAAATCCGCTCATCGTACTGATCAGGACCAGGGACCCCGATGCAAACCTGCACCTGTTCAAGGTCTTTGTAAAAAACCCTAAAACCTGGCTGAGGTTTAGGGGGAGTAACCTGGTCCTTGTCTGCTTTTTGGGGCACCTTTGAAAAGATTGGTCCCAGGAGATCAACAACCTTTTCGTGATCTACGTTACCAGCAACAGCAAGAACAATACGAGGAGGAGAGTAGTATTTCCCGTAGTAATCGAGGATCTTTTCCCTGGTAAGGTTGTGCACAGATTCCAGAGTCCCGATCACTGGCCGACCAAGGGGATGCCCATCCCAGATCGTTTGCGTGAAAAGGTCGTGGATGATCTCATCTGGAGTGTCCTCGTACATCCGGATTTCCTCTTCAATCACCTGTTTCTCCTTTTCAATGTCTTCCGGAGCAAAAAGAGAAGAAAAAAGCATGTCTGACAGGACATCAATCGCCAGAGGAAGGTGTTCATCGAGAACCCTCGCGTAATAGCAGGTGTATTCCTTACTCGTGAAGGCGTTGAGTTGACCACCGACAGATTCTATGGCCTCGGTGATTTCTCGCGCTGTCCGCTTCTCAGTACCCTTAAAAAGCAGGTGTTCAATGAGGTGCGAAACTCCAGCATCTTCATCAGCCTCATAGCGGGATCCTGCACAAACCCACACTCCGACGGCAACCGATCTGACTCCTGGCACCTTCTCACTGACGATGCGCACTCCATTTTCGAGAATTGTCTTCCTGACCACCGTATCCTCTCCCTAGAACCAGACTTTTTAAAGGGACACAAGGCCTCAATCAATCGTGGGAAAGCAAGAGTCTAAAACCACCAAGCTCTCAGAGGCGATCAGATGACCTTTCAGGTAGACTTCGATACAACCAACCCTGTCACCGGGTTTTGATGGAGTTTCTAGAAAGCGCCTAAAGAGGAACCTTTTTTCAAGGAAAGGTAATTGCTCAGGAGAAACGGCAAACACGAGGTCACGCTCACTGCCAATGGTAACGTAACCAAAACTTTTTCCCCACACCGGCAAAATCAGCAACGGCTCTCCTCCTCGGGCAACCTCGAACCAGATGCACCTGTTGAAACCATAATCAAAAAGGTGGAGAGTGTCTTGATACCTGTCAGTACTGTGGAGGACAACACTGATTAAGAGGTTGTCCTTTCTCTTTCCGGCAGCAACCAGACACTGGCCAGCAGAAGATGTCGTCCCTGTCTTTACTCCGCAAATTTTGATGTCTTCGGGTTGATCCCAAAGCAGACGGTTGGTGTTCTTCAGGTAAACAGAACGGCCTCTTCTTATTTCGCGGATAACCTCCGACTTGGTGGCCACGATTTGCGCAAAAAGTCGATTTTTCAAAGCGTAGCGCGCAATGAGAGCAAGGTCATAAGCGGTAGACAGATGGTTGTCATCAGGAAGACCATGGGGGTTACAAAAGCAGCTCCTCCAGGCACCGAGTATTTCCGCCTTAGAATTCATCAGTTGCACAAAATTTTCAGGACAACCCCCAAAGTGCTCAGCAATTGCCGCTGCGGCATCATTGCCGGATCTGATCAAAGCGGCTTTAACGAGGTCATTAAGGTAAAACAGGTCACCAGATTGGAGGTAAACCTTGGCGCCCTGAACAGCAGAAGCCTTTTCGCTAACCGTTACGGTCTCTTCCCCATCCCCCAGCTCAAGGGCAAGCAAAGATGTAAGGATCTTTGTCGTGCTTGCAGGTGGACGCCGCTGAGTGGCATTGTGAGCGAACAAAGTCACACCTGTGCTGGCATCAATGAGAACAGCCGCATCTGCCGTTATCTTCGGAAAAGCTCTACCAACAGCAATAGCTGCTTTCGGAAAAACGGCCATCTCCAAAATAAAAAAAGCGATCACACCTAACCTGGTTAATCCCCGGATAAAGGCCATCTCCCCCCTGGTGGGCTTGCTTCTGAAACTAGTATCTCCAGTGGTTTTACCTGATAACCCTGGTCCCTGATCCCAGCGATAATCCCTGGAAGCGCCTTCAGAGTAGGAGCAGTCGGGTGCATCAGGATAATTGCCCCGTTGTGGAGACGAGCCAAAACCCGAGAAACGATCCACTCATGGGGTGGGTTCTTCCAGTCGAGGGTATCCACAGTCCACATTACAGTCTGGTGGCCCGTTTTTTCTGCTGCTTTTAAAACCACCTCATTATATTCCCCATAAGGGGGTGCGAAAAACCTCGTTTTCTCTCCTGTAAGCTGGTAAATAATTTCAGAGGTTTTTTTGATTTCTTCAATATTCTCTTCCAGACTTAAATTGTTTACATGGGGGTGGGAATACCCGTGGTTTCCTATTTCATGTCCCGATTCGGCAATTTTTTTGGTAAGCTCGGGATTCTCACTCACCCAGCGACCAGTCAGAAAAAAGGCGCCTTTGATCTCGTGTTCCTCAAAGAGGGAAAGCATCTGGGGCAGATATTCCCCTCCCCAGTCAACATTGACTGTGAAGGCAACATACTTCCTGGCAGGATCACCTTGATATATCGGAGAAAGAACCTTAGATGTTTCCATGTTTGATCCCACCAGTTGATACACCAGAAAACCAGAAATCAAGAAAAACACGAGCATAAAAATTTTTCTGACCAAACTCCTGCCCTCCTCACGAGCATATATATTCAGAGGGACAGGAAGATATTAAAAATAGCCAAAAAAATAAACCGAAGTTTCGGTTTATTTTCTGGCTATTTTTCCGATTTGCGGCGTAGGCTCCGCAGGGCTTCTTTTCTGGAGAGATTGATTCGGCCTTGTTTGTCAATCTCGACTACTTTGACCAGGATCTCATCTCCTTCTTTGAGCACATCGCGGACCCTGCTTACCCTCCGCTCATCCAGTTGGGAAATATGGACAAGTCCTTCTTTACCTGGCAAGCCAAGAACACCAGGAATAATTTCAACGAAAGCCCCGAAGTCAGTGAGACGCACCACCTTGCCCATGTAAATCTTACCTACTTCGACATCCTGGGTCAGGCACTCGATAATGTGGACAGCTCTTTTTCCTGCTTCTTCATCAGTAGCAGCAATAAAGATTCTCCCGTCATCTTCGATGTCGATCTGTACTCCGGTTTCGTTGATGATCTTCCTGATCGTCTTACCTGCAGGTCCGATGATGTCCCTGATCTTCTCTGGATCCACAGTCAGGGTTATGATGCGAGGAGCATATGGAGAAAGTTGAGGTCGCGGTTCAGAAATTACCTCCAACATCTTTTTGAGGATAAAGAGCCTTCCCTCACGGGCCTGAGCAAGGGCATCTGCAAGGATTTTTTGGGAAATCCCTTTGACCTTAATATCCATTTGCAGGGCGGTTATTCCTTTCGTCGTACCTGCAACCTTGAAGTCCATATCTCCAAGAGCATCCTCAATACCCTGAATGTCAGTAAGAATAGCGTATTTTTTCCCTTCTGTAACCAGCCCCATGGCCACACCCGCTACCGGTGCTGAGATCGGAACACCAGCATCCATAAGGGCGAGGGTGCTTCCGCAAACACTGGCCATTGAAGTCGAACCATTAGACTCCAAGACTTCAGAAACGAGGCGGATTGTGTAGGGGAAAGTGTCCTCATCAGGAATCACCGGTTCCAGTGCCCTTTCGGCAAGTGCCCCATGGCCGATCTCTCTTCTTCCAGGACCGCGTATCGGCCTTGTCTCTCCAACACTGTACGGCGGGAAGTTGTAGTGGTGCATAAACCTCTTTGATTCTTCAGCTTCAAGGCCATCAAGAATTTGCTCCTCACTGACGGCACCAAGCGTGGCTGCTGTGAGCACCTGGGTTTGGCCCCTCGTAAACAGTCCACTCCCGTGAGCCCGAGGAAGAATCCCTACCTCACAGGAAATGGGCCTGATTTCATCAAGTGCCCGGCCATCAGGACGTGTTCTCTCTTCAAGAATCATCTTGCGAACAGTTTCCTTCAACACCTTTGTGAAAACCTCTTTGACTGCCTTTTCTTCCTCAGGATAAATCTCAGCAAAATAAGCCACGGTTTCCTTTTCCAGCTGATCGATGGCATCTTGCCTTGCCAGTTTATCAGGATTTCTTACTGCTGCTGAAATCTTGTCAGTGACATAAGCACGAACCGCTTGTTCGATCTCTGGATTGATCTCGAACACAGGGATCTCCAGTTTTTCCTTCCCTACCTCACTAACAATTTCTTCCTGGAACCTGACGATATCCTTAATCACCTGATGGCCAAAATCAATGGCTTCGAGGATGATCTCCTCGGGCACCTCCTTGGCTCCTGCTTCCACCATGAGAACCGCGTCCTTGGTGCCAGCAACTACGAGGTGCATTTCACTTTTTTCTGCCTCTTCGAGGGTAGGGTTGATCACAAACTTGCCGTCAACTCTCCCAACGATTACCCCACCAATTGGTCCCGCAAAAGGAATATCAGAAATTGAGAGGGCCGTTGAAGCACCAATCATCGCCGTGATATCAGGTGAGCAATCCTGGTCAACAGACATAACCGTGGCTACAACCTGGACATCATTGCGGAACCCCTCAGGAAAAAGCGGGCGAATGGGGCGATCAATCAGCCTCGCCGACAAGATGGCTTTTTCACTTGGTCGGCCTTCTCTCTTAATAAACCCACCCGGTATCTTACCTACTGCATAAAGGCGTTCTTCGTAATCCACCAGTAGTGGGAAAAAGTCGATTCCTTCTCGAGGTTCTTTCGAAACTGTTGCTGTTACCAGGACAACAGTATCTCCGTAGCGAGCCAGAACTGCTCCATTGGCCTGTTTGGCGTATTTTCCTACTTCCATGCTCAAGATACGGCCACCAACGATCATCTGGTATGTTTTGTGCATGTTCGGCCTGCTAACCTCCTTTTCGCCAGCTTGCTCTCACAATATTCACTTACCGGCGCAAACCTAGTTTTTCAATAATCGCCCGGTACCTTTCAGGATACTTCCTCTTCAAGTAATTCAAAAGGGCGCGGCGCTGACCTACCATCTTTAGAAGTCCTCTCCTTGAGTGGTAATCCTTTCGGTGAATCTTGAGATGCTCTGTGAGGTGCTTGATCCTCTCAGTAAGCAGCGCAATCTGAACCTCGGGAGAACCAGTATCATTTTCGTGAATCTGGTATTTCTGAATTATTTCCTTCTTTGTTGTTGAGCTAAAAACCACAAATGATACCTCCTTCAAGACTCCTAAAAATCTCGCTTAAAACCTCTTCAATTTTTTAATTTCTTAATTTTTATTAAATCTTATCACAGTTTGTGTTCTGTGTAAATTACAGGTTTGCAAATCGCTAAGGCTTCGTCAATATCCTTACGAATCTGCT
The DNA here is from genome assembly GCA_001508855.1 of Thermoanaerobacterales bacterium 50_218. Classification (GTDB taxonomy): domain Bacteria; phylum Bacillota; class DSM-12270; order Thermacetogeniales; family Thermacetogeniaceae; genus 50-218. Next base: position 44,323 of record LGFL01000001.1, on the reverse strand, counting down.
CCACAAGCCCACTAGAATCAGAGAATTTTCTTTCCCCACGCAAACGCTGATACAACTCCACCTCAATCGTTTTCCCATAAGCACAACCCTCATATTCCAGCAAATGAGCCTCCACAGTAATCTCTCCTGTCTCCCTGAAAGTTGGGCATTTACCGATATTCAAAACAGCAGGATAACTCCTTCCCTCGAGGTAGGCACACCCAGCGTAAACCCCAGAAAGAGGAAGCAAGAGATCGGGATCGACACAGATATTGGTTGTGGGAAATCCGAGTAACCTGCCCCGACCATCACCTCTGACCACACGGCCCCTAATCAAAGGCCAGTAACCTAAAAGCTTCTTGGCTTGGAGGATGTCTCCCCTCTCAAGAGCCCTCCTGATGTTGCTGCTACTGACAACAACTCCATCAACCACAACCGGAGATAAGACTTTCACAAAAAAGCCGTACTTCTTACCATAATTAGTTAGTTCTTCTGGAGTTCCTGAGGCACTTTTGCCGAATCTGTAGTTGAAGCCAACATAAACCCCTAAAACCTTAAGCCTGTTCACGAGAATTTCCTTGACAAACTGGTAAGGGGTCAGCGAAGCCACTGCTTCGTTGAAAGGGACAACAAAAACCACTTCCACACCGAGAGATTCCAGCAAATCAAGCTTTTTTTCGAGGTCAAGCAGCATTCGTGGTGCTCTCTCAGGGCTTAATACCTTCTGAGGGTGGGGGTTAAATAAAAAAACCGAAGGAACATTTCCCTCCCCGCGGCAGGACACAACCATTTCCCTCAAAAGCCGCCTGTGACCGAGGTGAACACCGTCAAAGTTTCCCAGAGCTACAACAAGCTTCTCAGGCAGAGATATTCCCTCTAGCGTTTTGAAGACCCTCATTACCGACTCCTCCACTGGTTGCCGTATTTTTTCCAGAAGTGAAATACCTTCTTTGGTTTGTAAAACCATCTCCCTCCTGCAAGAACCTTATACTCGCCGATCGCCAGGAAAATGCCTTCGGGAGAATAAAGACGAACGAGATGTGGTGGGTTGTTGTTGCCCAAAACCCCCTTAATCCCCGAGGGGGCAAGAAGAGTGCCATTAACGACATTTTTGACTGCCCGTTCTTTCACTGTCAGGGCCGGAATCTCTTGAAGGCCGTAATCAACAGGGAGGAAAAAGGAGTGGTCACCTTTCTTCCAAAGTTCTTCAATTTCTTCCAAGGTCAGGGCGTCTTCGATCTTGAAAGGTCCACTTGCGGTGCGAACGAGAAAAGAAAGGTAAGCACCACAACCAAGCTTTTCCCCGATCTCAGCACAGATGCTCCGGACATAAGTTCCTTTAGAGCAAAAAATCTCGAACAAAATCCGGGGGTAAGAAAGATCCTCCTCAACCTTGAGGATCTCCAGGGAATAGACATTTACCCGACGCGCCTCTCTTTTTACTGTTTTCCCTTCTCGAGCAAGTTGATACAACCTTTTGCCTCGGTAATGAAGTGCGGAAATCATCGGGGGAACCTGCCTGATCTCACCTACAAAGCTTCGGAAGACCTTCTCCAATTGCCCATGGTCAACACTTACCGGCTCCTCCCTTTGGAGGACCTTTCCACCAGCATCATAAGTATCTGTGCGAATCCCTAAGACCATCTCACCCCGGTACCTCTTGTGGTGACCCATGAGAAACTCAGCAACTTTCGTTCCTTGGCCAACACAGACAGGAAGGACACCAGCGGCACCGGGGTCGAGAGTTCCGGTATGTCCTATTCTTTGAATCCCAAAAAGCCTCCGCAGGTGCAAAATGACATCGTGAGAAGTCATTCCAGGGGGTTTCAAAACATTGATCAAACCATCCATTCTACTGATTTCTCCCTTCAAACCGGGCAAGGAACTCCTCTGCAGCGGCAATCACAAGTTTCTCAACCTTATCGAGTTCACCCTTTAGAACACACCCAGCGGCACGCTCATGGCCACCGCCGCCGAAAAGCGCAGCAAGCTTGCTTACGTCGAGCAGATTTTTTGAGCGAAACCCCACCTTTACTTCACCATGTTCAATTTCTTTAAAGAGGACTCCCAGCTCAACTCCTGCCAGGGATTTTGGATACTCAATAAAACCCTCACAATCCTCGAGTCCGGCTCCCGTCTCCAGAAAAAACTCTTTTCTGACCTTCATCCAGGCAATTCTGCCACTAGAGTTCAAACAAAGAGTTCCCAAAGCTTTCTCTAGCAACCGGAGGCTCCGGAGAGAACGCTGTTCATAAAGAAACTCTCTGATTTGTTGACGCTTAGCCCCATACTCCAAAAGCCGAGCTGCAGTATAATGACACCTGGGAGTAGTGTTAGCAAATTGAAAGGAACCTGTATCCGTTACCAGAGCTGTATAAAGATTGGTAGCCACCTCAGGCGAGATCTTGACTCCCATTTTCTCAGCAAGTTCGCAGATAATTTCACCTGTTGCCGCAGCCTCGGAATCAACGAGATTCAGATCTCCAAATTGTTTGTTGCTCAAATGATGATCGATATTAACCAGGAACCGGCAGTTTTTTAAGGTTTTCTGAAGTGCTTCACCCGCTCTTTCTAACTCCGAACAATCAAGAACCACACCGACTTCATAGGCTTCTCGAGGAAGATCCTGCGGAAGACAGACCTGATTACTTCCAGGCAGAAAAAGGTAAGTAGAGGGAACGGGTTGGGCCAAGGCCAGAACAACCTCTTTTCCGATACTTCTCAACAACAAACCTAGGCCCAGCAACGAACCAACAGCATCTCCGTCTGGATTTACGTGGGCAGTAATCAAAAAATCGTTTTTTTTCGAAAGCAGCTCGATCACAGGAGTAAAATCGCTCACTCTTCCCCAACCCCTTCATCACTCTGAACCTTCTTCAGGAGTTGGGTGATCTCAATCCCTCTCTGGATGGAGAGATCGAGATGGAAAGTAATTTCCGGAGTGTAGCGAAGCTTAATCCTTTTTCCAATCTCTGACCTAATGAAACCTGTCGCCTTTTTGAGCCCTTCAAGGGTGTTTCTGCGTTCCTCTTCACTCCCCATTACACTCACGTAAACCTTGGCATAGCGCAGGTCTCCCGAAAGCTCAACATCGGTGACACTGGTCAGTTTACTAATCCGCGGGTCCTTGATCTCCATCTGCAGAATATCGGTTATTTCCCTTTTAAGTTCCTCTTCGAGGCGATTTTTTCGAAAACCCACTTTACTTCCCCACCTTCATGTCGGCAGTTCCTTCTTGACTTCCTCAACAGTATAGACCTCGAACACATCTCCCTTTTTGATATCCTGGAACTTATCAAGTCCCACACCACACTCATGACCTTGAACTACTTCCCGGACATCATCCTTAAAACGCTTGAGAGAAGCAATTGCTCCTTCATAAATGACAACACCATCCCTGATTACCCGAACTTTGCCACTACGAACGATCTTCCCCTCGGTGACATAGCAACCTGCCACAACTCCAACCTTGGGAATCCGGAAAGTTTCCCGAACCTCAGCCCTTCCCAAGACGACCTCCTTATACTCTGGTTCGAGGAGGCCTTCAAGAGCGGCTTTGATTTCCTTAACCACATCATAGATAACCCGATAGAGCCGGATTTCTACCTTCTGAGCCTCGGCAGCCTTTCGAGCATTAGCATCAGGCCGCACGTTAAACCCGATGATGAGCCCCTTGGAGGCACTGGCGAGCATAACATCGGTCTCAGTGATGGCACCAACACCCGAATGGATGATATTGACCCGGACCTCTGGAGTGCTCAATTTATTCAAAGCCTGAATTAAGGCCTCGACGGTTCCTTGAACATCAGCCTTGATGATCAGGTTTAGCTCTTTTACTTCACCTTCTTGAATCTTCTTGAAGAGGTCTTCGAGAGTAGTGCCCGGAGCAGCAATTTTGCGCTGACGCTGTTCCTCAATTCTCTTTTCAACGATTTCTCTGGCGAGTTTCTCGTCTTCCACAACACAAAAAGCATCACCAGCATTGGGAACGTCAGAAAGACCCAAAATTTCCACAGGAGTTGATGGGGTAGCTTCCTTGACTCTCTGACCTCGAAAGTCCATCATCGCCCTGACGCGTCCGTGAGTTGTTCCCGCGATTACATAATCTCCCACACGGAGTGTTCCCTTTTGAACGAGGACTGTAGCTACAGGACCCCTTCCTTTATCCAGCTTGGCCTCAATTACCGTGCCCCGTGCCGGACGATGGGGGTTTGCCTTCAACTCCTCCATCTCGGCAACCAAAAGCAGCATTTCCAAAAGCTGTTCCAGTCCCTCTCCGGTAACAGCAGAAACCGGGACACAGACCGTGTCTCCTCCCCACTCTTCGGGGACAAGTCCGTGTTCTGTCAGTTGCTGCATCACCCGAGTAGGATTTGCCTGTGGCTTGTCAATCTTGTTAATCGCCACAACAATGGGGACCCCAGCAGCACGAGCGTGGTTTATTGCCTCCACGGTCTGAGGCATCACTCCATCGTCTGCAGCCACTACCAGAACAGCAATATCGGTCACCTGGGCACCCCGAGCACGCATCGCTGTAAAGGCTTCGTGTCCAGGTGTATCCAGAAAAGTGATCTTCTTGCCCTTGACCTCTACCTGATAGGCACCAATGTGCTGCGTAATGCCCCCAGCCTCAGTGGCAGCAACATTAGTCTTCCTAATAGCATCAAGAAGCGAGGTTTTCCCATGGTCAACATGACCCATCACCGTGATCACTGGGGGTCTAGGCTCAAGGTCTTCAGGAGCGTCTGGTGTATCGGCAATCAACGCTTCAAGCTCCTCAGTTTCCGACTTAATCACTGCCTCGGCCCCAAATTCGGCAGCAACAAGGGCCGCAGTCTCCCCGTCGATTTCTTGATTCAAAGAAGCCATTACCCCTAGCTCGATCAGTTTCTTAATGACCTCACTCGCATCAACATTTAAAAGTTCTGCCAGTTCCTGGACAATGATTTTTTCGCCGATCGTGATTTTCTCAGGAACAGTCACTTCCCTGGTAGCACGACTGGAGTGCTTACGCTTTTTGCGGCGGCCTTTCGCTGAGATCTCTACAACTTTAGAAAAGAGCTTTCTCTGGGCTTCTTCCTGTGAGCGGCGGATTTCTTCTCTTCGGGCCTGAAGACGCTGGATGTAGTCCTCATCTTCTGTGTGCTCATCATGAGAGACGGGCGATTTCCTCGTTCTCTCCCTCCTTTCTTTCTTAGCCCCTTTTCTTACTTCTTCATGTTCTTTATGTCGAAACTTTGGCTTCTCTTTCTTTCGCTTGTTGGCAAAGACCTCCTTGACTTTCCTCACTTCCTCATCATCCAGGGTGCTCATATGGTTTTTGGCCATCAAACCCATCTGGTGGAGTGTGACCAAGAGATCCTTACTGTTTATTTCTAGCTCTCGTGCCAGCTCATAAACACGAGTTTTGGCCATTTGCTCACCCCCATTTCAGAAATCTTTAGATTCTTGAGCAATTTTCCTGCGCAGTTCCTCAACAAGCTCCTCAGGAATCTCTACCTTCAAGGCACGCTGAAGTTGTCCCTGCTTCAGGGCGGCCTCTAGACACTTGGGATCCTTGCAGATATACGCACCTCTCCCTGATCGTTTTCCCGTGGGATCAATAACTACCTGGTAATCAGGGGTGCGGACGATCCGGAGCATTTCCCTTTTTTCCCGCGTTTGCCTGCATCCAACACAAATCCGTTGCGGAATTTTTTTTACCCTAGCCATCAGAAATTTTCACCTCATCTTGAGAGCCACTGGTCTCTTCACCAGCAACTTGGGACTCACTCTTGATATCGATCTTCCAGCCAGTGAGTTTTGCTGCCAACCGAGCATTCTGTCCTTCTTTACCTATTGCCAGCGACAACTGATAATCAGGAACAATGACCCTCGCCGCTTTTTCGTTCTCATCAATCTTTACAGAGATTACCTTTGCCGGACTAAGAGCATTGGCAATGAAAACTTGAGGGTCACTATCCCACTTGATCACATCTATCTTTTCGCCGCGGAGTTCGTTGACAATAGCCTGAATACGCATCCCCTTGGGACCAACACAGGCACCAACAGGATCGACGTTCTCGTCCCGTGAGTGCACGGCAATCTTGGAACGCACTCCTGGCTCGCGGGCAATAGCCTTTAATTCAACAACCCCCTCATAAATTTCCGGAACCTCAAGCTCCAACAGCCGCTTGAGCAGCCCAGGGTGAGTTCTGGAAACGAGGATCAAGGGACCTTTCGTCGTCTTCCTGACCTCAACGACATACGTCTTGAGCCTATCACCACGGACGTATTTTTCGGTGGGAACTTGTTCCGAAGGTGCCAGGATTGCCTCTGTACGACCGAGATCGATAAAAACAATTTTCCCTTCCTGACGCCGAACGATACCAGTAACGATGTCTCCTTCTTTGTTCACGAACTCTTCGTAGATAACCCCTCTTTCTGCCTCCCTAATCCTCTGGACGACGACTTGTTTGGCAGTTTGAGCTGCAATCCTTCCAAAATCTCTAGGTGTAACCTCAACCTCAATCTTATCTCCAAGATTCACCTGAGGATTAATCGCACGGGCGTTTTCCAGCGAAATTTCATTTCTCGGGTCCTTTTCTTCCTCGACAACCGTTTTCCTGGCGAATACCCTGATTTCTCCGGTTTCTCGGTTGATTTCTATGTGAGCATTCTGAGCACTTCCAAAGTTCTTCCTGTATGCAGAAAGGAGTGCTGCTTCAATTGCCTCTATAAGAGTATCCATCCCAATTCCCTTTTCTTTCTCAATTTCCCTTAAGGCACTGATAAACTCTGAATTCAAGTTCTTTTTCACCCCTTTCCTGAAATCCTGCCCTGAAAAATTGATCCAGTCCATCCTTGCGCTCGCTCTCGTACTGCGGTTGAACTCGCCCTAAGACTTGTCGCAGACGGCAGCCGACCGGCTCCTATGACGCCATCCGTGGCGCATAGTCGCCTATCTTAACTTCCTGTTTCGATTCGGCTGCCGTTAGCTGCTCCTCGTCAAGGGCGAGGTAACAACCTCCATAAGGTCGCTTCGCCTGCAAGGATAACCCTTTATTTTCGTACTTTTGATGGTGCCGCATGAGCAGCATGAAGGTCTACTTAAGAAAACACTTTCAGCCGTGCCTGGGCAACGAGTTCATACGGGAGATTTATTTTTCCTGTCTCTGTTTCCAAAACTACCTGGTTATCGATAAAGTCGACCAAAGTGCCCTCAAATTGTTTCTGGCCTTCAACAGGCGCGAATGTCTTCACAAAAACCCGAGAACCCTTAAACCTGACAAAATCCTGAGGTTTTTTGAGGGGTCTCTCGACACCAGGTGATGAAACCTCAAGAATGTAGTGATGAGGTATGAGGTCAAGGGCATCAAGCCTCAGGCTCAAGAATTCACTTACCACTTCGCAATCACTGATCTGAACACCACCTGGTTTATCAATGAACACCCGGAGAAACCACTTCCGACCTTCCTTTTTATACTCGATATCGACGAGTTCCAGTTCGTGGTCCTGCAGAAATGGTTGCAGCACCTTGGCAACAGTTTCGCAAATGTGACTTGCTTTCAATAAGTAACCCCCCAAACAAAACGAACTCACAAATTTGAAAGAGTGGGCTCCAACCCACTCTTTCACTCCTTCACGAAAACGTCCAATTCTCCACACGCTAAGAGAATTATAACAAACTGTTCCTTTCTCTGCAACTTTTTTTAGCACAAGTGCCTCAAATGCAATTGTTTTTCGATCTTTCCAAAGAACTGCGCAAATAGGGAACAAGTTCCTCTTTGCTCTTATAGAGGATCTCTTTAGAAGCCCGCCACTTGATCTCAACCAAGCCGTCCTCCACGGCACGGCTCCCAATAACGATCCGCACCGGATAACCGATCAAGTCGGCATCTTTAAACTTTACTCCAGGGCGTTCGGGACGGTCATCATAAATGACATCAATCCCAGCAGCAGCAAGGCTCTGGTAAACTTCCTCAGCCATCCTCACCTGGAGCATATCCCTGTGGCTGACGGGAATGACCACGACCTCATAAGGAGCAATGGAAGGCGGCCAGATGATCCCATCCTCATCATGGTTCTGTTCCACGGCTGCAGCCATCGTTCGGGTGACCCCGATTCCATAGCACCCCATGACAATGGGAACCTCTTTCCCATTTTCGTTTAGAACCGTTGCCCCGAGTGCCTTACTATATTTTACCCCCAGCTTGAAGATCTGCCCAACTTCAATCCCGCGTTTTGCCTGAAAAGGGGCCTTGCAGCGTGGACAGAGATCTCCGGCACCAGCAACCCTGAGGTCGGCCCAGGCATCAACCTGATAGTCGCGGCCGGTGTTTACATTCCTATAATGGTAACCTTCCTTATTGGCACCTGTAACAGCATTCACCAGGTACCTGACTTCATGGTCACCAATGACCTTAATCTTGTCCTTTTCCTGCAAGCCGACAGGGCCTGCATAGCCGAGAGGAACACCAAACGCTTCCATGACTTCATCTTCGGAAGCGATCTCCACACTAGTGGCTCCCAGGAAATTCTTTACTTTAGTTTCATTAACAACCCGGTCACCACGAACAAGCACAGCCACGTATTCTCCGTCGACCTTATAGAACATTGTTTTAATCAACTGATGACTAGGAACTCCAAGATAATCGGCAACCTCCTTGACCGTCCGCATGTCGGGTGTTGCTACCATTTCCAGGGGTCGGGGATTTTCCTCGGACGGAATGATCTGGGGATCACATGGAGCCTTTTCCACATTGGCTGCATAATCACAAGAGGTGCAGAAAACTACTTTTGATTCCCCGGTATCCGCCAAAACCATGAACTCGTGGGTTTCCCCTCCACCAATAGCCCCAGGATCTGCCTCAACCACCCGGAAGTCGAGCCCACACCTTTTGAAGACGCGGCAGTAGGCTTCGTACATCTTCTGGTAGCTGACCTCTAACCCTGCTTCATCTTTGTCGAACGAGTAGAGGTCTTTCATAATAAACTCGCGGGCACGCATAAGACCAAAACGCGGTCTCTTTTCGTCCCGATACTTGTTCTGAATCTGATATAGCAAGAGAGGCAACTGGCGATACGACTTTACTTCATTTCTGATAATATCTGTGATCAGTTCTTCATGCGTCGGACCCAAACAAAAATCACGGCCATGCCGATCGCGGAGACGGAACATCTCCGGCCCATAAACATCCCAGCGTCCCGTCTCATGCCATATCTCTGCAGGCTGGATAATCGGCATAAGGAGTTCCACTCCTCCTGCCCGGTTCATTTCTTCCCTGATAATCTGTTCGATCTTCATCACTACCCTGTAGCCGAGGGGAAGAAGTGTGTAGATACCAGAAGCCACCTTCCGCAACATCCCGGCTCTCAAAAGAAGCTGATGACTGACTGTGTCAGCCTCAGCAGGAACCTCTCGGAGTGTCGGAATCAAGGTCTGAGTTACCCGCATCCCTATCATCGAGCCTCCCACTAAGAATTTCTTGTTCACCGACCCCAGTTCCCAACATTTCTTCTATCTCAGCGAGGAGGACATCGACTAGTTGAGCTTCAGCGACTTTCCTAATCGGTTTACCCTTCTTGAAAAGCAAACCACATCCCTTTCCTCCAGCTATTCCGACATCGGCCTCTCTCGCTTCCCCGGGGCCGTTCACCGTGCAGCCCATAATCGCTACTTTAAGCGGCTTCTCTACATTAGGTAATCTCTCCTCAACAGCCCTCGCAACCGCAAACAAATCAAACTGGCACCTGCCACAGGTAGGGCAGGAAATAAGCTCAATCCCCTGCTTCCGCAGGCCCAAAGAACGGAGAATGGCGATCCCTACTTTGACTTCTTCATGAGGAGGAGCAGTCAACGAAACGCGAATAGTATCCCCAATACCTTCTGCAAGTAGGGTTCCAATTCCTATCGCTGACTTGATCGTTCCTGCCCAAGGACCACCTGCCTCGGTTACCCCCAAATGGAGAGGATACTCAACACGCTCGGCCAAGAGCCTGTAGGCTTCGATTGTCATCATCACGCTCGATGCTTTAACCGAAATCTTGAGGTTAAAGTAACCTTCTTTTTCCAGCAAAGCAACGTGCGATAGCGCACTCTCCACCAAGGCCCGAGGTGTTCGCCCATACTTTTCGAGATACTGACGGTGGAGGGAACCGGCGTTAACTCCAACTCGGATCGGTACTTGCCGCTCAGAAGCGGCTCTGACAACCTCCCGAACATGCTCCTGTTTCCTGATGTTCCCGGGGTTAATCCTGATCCCGTCAGCACCGCTCTCGATCGCCAGAATTGCCAGTCTGTAGTCAAAGTGAACATCGGCAACAAGAGGAATCTGAATCTCTTTCTTAATTTCAGCCAGAGCCTTCGCAGCTTCATCATCGGGAACAGCAACCCGCACAATATCACAACCAAGTGCTTCCAGTTCCCGAATCTGGTTAATGGTTGCTCTAACATCCCTCGTATCTGTCTTGGTCATCGACTGGACAGTAACAGGGGAACCACCGCCAACAGGAACCTTTCCAAGGTAGATTTTCCTGGTCATCTGCCTTTTCAAAGCGATCACCTAATCTCCAGTGAGAATCCGCAAAAGATCGTTGTAGGTTATCAGGATAATCAAAAACATCAGAAGGGCAAAACCAACGAGGTGAATAAAGTTCTCTTTATCAGGATCAACCGGCTTCCCCCGAATCCCTTCAATGAGCAAAAATACTAATCTGCTGCCATCTAGTGCAGGAATCGGGAGGAGATTAATGAGAGCGAAATTAATGCTCAATATCGCCGTAAAGGTCAGTAAATAGCCCACACCTACTTGAGCTGCTTCACCGATCATTTTGGTGATTCCTACTGGTCCGGCAATTTCCTCGGGAGACACTGAACCGGTCACCATCCCTAGGAGACCATGGAGGATCATCGAAGCAAACTCCAAAGACCTGACCAAACCGAGCTTTACCGCCTGGAGAAAACCCTGTTTCTCCCAGACCACACCCTGCCTGATCCCGATGAAGCCGACACCAGTTTCCGGGTTTGGCTGGGGCGTGATCGAGAATCGATAAATCTTGCCGTTGCGCTCGATCAGGAAAAGTGTTTTCTGATTAACCCTGTTCTGAACATTTGCGGCGATCTCTTCCCACTTCTCGATCTTGACGTCTCCTACCTGGACGATCCGGTCTCCAGGACGGATCCCAGCGTGCTCTGCAGGACTTCCCGGGATCACATCACCGACAACCGGCAGATCTGAAAGCACAGGAATACCGATAAAGCTGAAAGTGAACACAAACAAGACCACTGCCAGCAGAAAATTCATCAGGGGACCCGCCGAAATTACGGCGATCCGGTCTCTCAAAGGTTTTTTATTGAAACCCTGAGGATGGTCGTCTCCCCTCTCCATACCTGCCATTCTCACAAAGCCACCTAAGGGAACAAGACGGAGGGAATAAGTCGTTCCTCTTCCTTCAGGACAAAACTTAAACAACGTAGGACCGAAGCCTACACTAAACTCCTCCACATGAATGCCTACAGTCCTTGCCAGCAGAAAATGACCGAACTCATGAACAATAATTAGTAAAGCAAGGACGAGAATAGGAACAGCAACACTTAGGAACACAGTAAACCTCCCGCAAACTTAATAATTTGTGGTGATCAAATAGTGAGCTAAGCGGCGCGCCCACTGATCAGCCTCAAGGAGAGTCGACAAGTCGGAAACAGGTTCTGGAGAATGTTGTTCCATGACCCTGGCGACGACCTCCGGTATTGCCAGAAAAGGGATCCTTTTTTCCAAAAAGGCAGAAACAGCCACTTCATTGGCAGCATTGAGGACTGCCGGCATCGTCCCCCCAGTTTTCCCTGCTTCCCAAGCAAGCCGGAGACAGGGAAAATTGTCAAGGTCGGGCTTCTCGAACGTAAGTGCACCCACAGCAGCAAGATCGAGAGGTTGGAGCCGATTCTTTCTTCTTTCCGGGAATAATAAAGCATACTGGATGGGAATCCTCATGTCTGGCTGTCCCAGTTGGGCAAGGACAGCACCGTCTTGAAAAACAACGAGACCGTGGACGATGCTCTGGGGATGAATCAGAACCTCGATCTGCTCGTATTCGAGGCCGAATAACCATTTTGCCTCAATTACTTCCAACCCTTTATTCATCAATGTTGCCGAATCAATGGTAATTTTAGGTCCCATTTTCCAAGTAGGATGCCTGAGCGCCATTTCTGGAGTCACTTCTTCCAGTTGCTTTCTCGAATACCCCCGAAAAGGTCCCCCTGAACCGGTGAGGATTACCTTGGCTACACCTGAAGAGCCCTGGAGACACTGAAAGATCGCCGAATGTTCGCTATCCACGGGGATGATCTGGGTTGATCTTCGCCTGGTAGCCTCAATTACCAGATCTCCCCCCACGACGAGAGTCTCTTTGTTTGCAAGGGCGACGGTCTTGCCGGCCTCTATTGCTGCCAGTGTCGGGCGAAGACCGGCAACTCCTGTTACCGCGACGAGAACAAGATCACAAGTAGGAACTTGAACAAGTTCAAGCAAACCCTCCACACCCCGAAAACAGGTAATCCCACTACCCTGCAAACGCGCTTCGAGAAGGGAGCCGGCTTCAGGATCAACGACACCCACATAAGCTGGCCGGAAGGCGCGAACTTGTTCTTCAAGCAAACTAATATTCCTGTGGGCGGCCAGGCCGATGACCTGGAAAAGATCAGGGAACCAACTGATCACCTCGAGGGCCTGTCTTCCAATCGAACCAGTAGAACCTAAAATTACGACCTTTCTTCTGTCTTTCATTTTTCCTTTTTTTCACCTTCGAAAAACGCTTTGTATACGATCACTGCAGCGGGGCCGAGGACAACTCCCCAGACTCCCAAAATGGAAAGACCAAAATAGATAGCCGCTAAGGCAGTCAATGGGTGCAGTCCGATGGACTGTCCAATTACTTTCGGTTCTAGAAACTGGCGCACCAATACGATTATACCATAAAGGAGAAGCAAACCAAGCCCAAAGCCAGGCTTGCCAGATATGAAAGCCCACACACCCCAGGGAAGGTAAAGCAATCCTGGCCCGACAACAGGCAGCACATCAAGTAAAGCAACAAGGAGAGCGAGCAAGTGGGCATAACCCACCTGGAGGATCATTAGCCCGATGAGACTCTGAAACCCCGTAAGGGTGACCAGGAAAAATTCAGCCCGCAGAAAACCCCATAAGGTACTCATCAGCCTACCCACCACCCTGAGGAACGATTCCCGCCACTGTTCCGGAATAAACTTGAGAATGCTGGCATTGATGAGGTGGTAATCCCGCGCCCAGAAGAAGGTAGCCACAAATGTAATCACGATCAGGACGAAGTAGCGAGGAAGGTAAGTGGTAAAGTAGAAGACACGAGTGAGAATGACACCAATGGCCCCTTTGAGAAAGTCAAAAATCTTCCAGACGTTGCCTACAGCTTCCTGGACGAAATCTGGTGGCACCTGAAGATTAAGCAAAAAGAGGCGGAACTCTTCGATGAACAAATCCAGATTCCAGTTCCTAATTTCCTCAGAGTAACTGGCCAACTCTTGAGACAATTTAACAAGTTCTTCAATCAGGTTGGAGACAAGTAGAAAGAGCAAACCCCCAACAGTTATCAGGAAAATAATCAGGGCAAGAAAAGTTCCCCAACCTCGAGAAAGTCCAATCTTCGTTTGGAGAAAGGTAATCATAGGGTCAAGAATCGAAGCAATACAAAAAGCAACCAGGAAAGGAAGAAAAGCACTGATGCCGGCACGCAACAAACTCGCACACATTGGCCAGAAAACGGTGAGGAAAAAGTAAATTCCGGCACCAAGGAGAAGAACGGTGAGCATTTTTAAGAAAATCAGGAGGCATTTTTCGAGGTCAGAAGACACCTGATCACCCCTCGGTTAGCCGAAAAACTTGAAGAAAAAGTACGCTGTTGGGCAACTCCAAAGAAAGCCGTCAAAACGGTCAAAAAAACCACCGTGCCCTGGAAGCAGACTCCCGGAATCCTTAACCTTACTCACTCTCTTCAAAGCAGATTCAACCAGGTCACCGAGCTGGACAGAAATCCCCACAAGGACACCAAAAACTACTGCCCAAATACCTGAACGAGGCAAAAAAAACGCTGAAAAAACAAGAGTCACCAGGCAAGTTGAGACCAGGCCGCCGAGGACTCCTTCTACAGTTTTGTTGGGGCTCACATGAGGTAGAAGAAAGTGCCGACCGCAAAAGCAGCCTGCAAAATAGGCACCAGTATCGTAGGCCCAAGTAGCTACCAAGACTAAAAGAGCCTCTTGAAACCCAAGAGGTTCTGACTTTCTAAGCAGAATAAAGAAACTTAACAAAAGCCCTACATAGCAACTCCCCAAAAAGGATGCGCTTAATTGGGCAAGATCCGTCTTGGGAAAAAGAACTAAAAAAAGCAAAAGGTGCAGCAGCAAGATCAAAGTTAAACCAATCCACAACAGTTCTCCTTCTTTTCCCGACGGGGCGAAGTAGGAAATGAGCAGATAGGCTAGACCGCCTCCGTAAAAAAACAAGGACGGGGGAACAAGATCCGCCCTGCAAAGCATCTGCCGCAACTCTGACAACAAAACCGTGGTCAACACTACCATTCCCACGAGAAACAAGTATCTTCCTTCATAGAGAAGCGAAACAAACAAGGGAATTCCCACAACCGCAGTTAATACTCGCTTCCAGAGCAAAACGAGAGACCTCCTTAAAGACCCCCAAAACGGCGCTCCCTTTTCTGGTAATCAACAAGTGCCTGGAGGAAATGAACTTCGCGAAAATCGGGCCAGAAAACAGAAGTATTCCAGAATTCCGTGTAAGCTACCTGCCAGAGCAAAAAGTTGCTGATCCGTAACTCGCCCGCCGGTCTGATTAGGAGATCGGGATCAGGTAAACCTGCTGTATCGAGATAACTGCTAAAAAGTTCCTCATCGATCATCTCAGGAGTGATTTCTCCTCTTTTGACCTTTTGGGCAATCTTCCGGGTGACTTCAACTATTTCTCTCCTTCCACCGTAGTTGAGGGCAATGTTCAAAATCAAGTTCTTGTTTCCAGCAGTGAGTTCAAGAGCCTGTTTGAGTGCTTCTTGAGCAGGGAGAGGGAGTTCCTCAATACATCCTATGGTGCGCATCTGAACCCCATGCCGGTGAAGCTCGGCTACTTCTTTACGAATATACTCGCAAAGAAGATTCATCAATTCCCTTACTTCTTCCTCAGGCCTTTTCCAGTTTTCCGTAGAAAAAGCGTATACAGTTAAAACCTTGATGCCCAGCTCCAGACAAGCCCTGACAATGACGCGAAGTGTTTCCACACCAGCCCGATGTCCGGCAAACCGTGGTAAACCCCGCGCCTTCGCCCAGCGCCCATTACCGTCCATGATGATCGCTACGTGAGTAGGAAGTTTTGCGGGATCAATCAGTTTGCGCAACTTCCGCACCTTGTATGCATCCAAAAGTTCCTGGATTCTACTCCTGCTCAAGTGTTCCCCAACCTCCATTTACCAAAAGCTGGCTCTACCTGGACTTCTTAAGAAAAACTCCCCCTTTTTGGGGGAACCTGTTACAGATCCTCTCCTTTTCCAATCTCGAGGGCAGGGTCATCGTAATACTCTGCAGCAACAACCACCTCAACCTGTCTCTCGGCAAGCAGACGCTGACGCAAAACCCTCTTCCTCTTTCCACCCTCCCATGAGGTACCAGTAGTCCGAACTACTACCTGATAACCCGCTTCTTCAAGAACCTTTTTGGCCACATCTACAGGCAAACAGACAACATCTAGGACCTGAGATTTCATCTCTCTTTACTTCCTCACAACTCCATAATTTCCTTTTCTTTAGCCGCCAAAACTTGGTCGATCTTCTTGATGTACTTATCAGTTAACTTTTGGATGTCTTCTAACTTTCTGCGCGCTTCGTCCTCCGAGATCTCACCCTTCTTTTCACTGGACTTAACCTTATCATTCCATTCCCTGCGCAGGTTTCTGATAGCAACACGGGCTTCTTCAGCCTTCCTCCCGATGACCTTTACCAGTTCTTTCCTCTTTTCCTGGGTAAGCGGAGGAATACTAATCCTAATCACATTACCGTCACTGACTGGGTTTACCCCCAGATCTGACTTGAGAATAGCCTTTTCGACCTGGGGAAGAATGTTTTTGTCCCAGGGCTGGACCACCAAGAGGCGGGGTTCAGGAACAGAAATCGTTGCCAACTGATTGACCGGGGTTGGTGTACCGTAATAGTCAACAAAAACCTTTTCTAAAAGCGCCGGAGTTGCCCTTCCGGCACGCATGGTTGCATACTCTTTAACCAGTAAATCCACCGTTTTTTTCATTTTCTCTTCCAGTTGTTGAAGTTCACCCTTGCTCACCGACATCCCCCCCTATAAATGTACCTATTTCCTCACCCATAATCGCCCTAAGGATATTCCCCTCTTTGTTTACATCGAAAACAATGATCGGGATCTTGTTCTCCATGCAAAGGGAGACAGCAGTCGAATCCATCACAGCCAAGCCTTTATTGAGAACATCTAAATAGGTGAGCCTCTTAAACTTACGGGCAGCCGGGTTCTGAAGAGGATCAGAATCGTAGACTCCATCTACCCTTTTTGCCATCAAAATCACTTCAGCCTCAATTTCAGCAGCCCGGAGTGCCGCGGTGGTGTCAGTTGAGAAAAAGGGATTTCCTGTGCCTCCCGCAAAGATCACCACGCGGCCCTTTTCCAGATGGCGGATCGCTCTTCTTCTGATGTAAGGTTCTGCTACTTCCCTCATTTCAATCGCTGACTGCACCCGTGTAGGAACCCCTTGTTTTTCGAGAGCATCTTGCAAAGCAAGGGCATTGATAACCGTGGCCAGCATTCCCATGTAATCTGATGTTGCCCTATCTATTCCCTTTTCGCTTCCAGAAATCCCCCGCCAGATGTTGCCACCACCGACAATGATGACGATTTCTACTCCCTTGCTTTTGGCAAGTCGAACCTCGGAAGCGATTCTGGTGAGCACATCAGGATCGATTCCATAACCCACATTACCTGCAAGAGCCTCTCCACTCAACTTAAGGACGATTCTGTGGTACCTGGTTTCCATCGAGAACCTCCAAATTTCTACTGCTCCTCACCCAAACGGAACCTGCAAAAGCGGCGAACCACAATGTTTTCACCCAAACGGGCGATATACTCATTCAACAGATCCTGGACACTCCGTTCGGGATCTCTGATATATGGTTGCTCCAGGAGACACGTATCCTGGTAGAACTTTTCCAGCTTTCCGGAAACGATCTTTTCGACAACCTTCTCTGGTTTTCCCTCATTAAGGGCCTGTGTTCTGTAAATCGCTTTCTCCTTCTCCAAGCGTTCCTCTGGCACATCATTCCTAGAAACGTATAAGGGATTGGCTGCTGCGACCTGCATCGCCAACTCATGACAAAGGCGCTGGAATTCCTCAGTTTTAGCCACAAAATCTGTCTCACAATTTACTTCTATGAGAACTCCAAGTTTTCCTCCAGCATGGATATAAGCCTCAATTCTTCCTTCTTTCGTCGCCCTCCCTGCCTTTTTGGCAGCAGCAGCAAGACCTCTTTCGCGCAGATAGTCAATAGCCTTTTCAATATCTCCGCCGGTCTCTATAAGCGCCTTCTTGCACTCCATCATCCCGGCACCAGTCTTTTCTCGTAGCTCCTTGACGAGCGATGCTTTGATCAAAAAGATCCCTCCCAATCCTCTTATGATTGTATTTGTTCTTCAACACTGGGCTGTTCTGGAGATGAAGTCTCCTCTTCGACCTGCTCCCCTTGCTTGGCCTCGAGGACAGCATCAGCAATCTTCGATGTCAGCAAGCGCACAGCTCTAATAGCATCGTCATTACCGGGAATCACGTAATCTATTTCATCAGGATCGCAATTAGTATCCACAATTGCCACTATCGGTATTCCTAGCTTGCGGGCTTCAGCAACAGCAATTTTCTCCTTCCTGGGGTCAACAATAAAAACGGCACCAGGAAGCTCATCCATGTTCTTGATCCCGCCCAGAAACCGCTGCAACTTTTCCTTCTCTGCTTTCAATTTCATTACTTCCTTCTTTGGGAGAACCTCAAAGTAGCCTTGCTCCTCCATCTTCTCCAATTCCTTAAGTCGCTCAACCCTTTTCCTAATAGTGGCAAAATTTGTGAGCATTCCTCCAAGCCAGCGGACATTAACATAAAACATACCACATCTTTCAGCTTCTTCCTTAATCGTCTCCTGTGCCTGTTTTTTCGTCCCTACAAAAAGGATGCTTTTTCCTTGCTTAACCACTTCTTTAACAAAATTGTAGGCTTCATCGACTTTTTTTACGGTCTTCTGGAGATCAATGATGTAGATCCCATTTCTCTCCGTAAAAATGTAAGGAGCCATTTTCGGATTCCAGCGCCGCGTCTGGTGACCAAAATGGACTCCTGCTTCCAAAAGTTGTTTCATGGTAACGACAGGCATTAGTAGAATCTCCTCCTCATTATTAATGGTTTATCCTCCGTTGCTTTCATCTCCAACCAGACCCTGATGAGGGACCTCTGGCCGTATTCAGCAACGTGCGTTTTACGCCAACGGATAGTATAACACAAAACTGCTCATGGTGACAATAAAAAGGGCACCTGCGCGCTATTATATACAGGTGCCCATTTCTTTCTCAGGAAAGTCGCTTTCGCTTCAATTCCAAGACAAGCTCAACTTCATCATGACCCATATTCAACTGTCTGGCAATCTCTTGAGTGCTCAAACCCTGCTCAGCCAGTTCATACAACTTTGCATACCTTTCACCATCATTGATTTTTATTGGCTCTTCTCTAGATCCCTTGCTGCTACCTTGCGCCTTCTGTTTGGGCTCCTTACTTCCTTTAGACTTGCTTTTACTTCGCGAACTCTGATTTTTCCCGCGTTTCTCACCGCTTTGTCCCACAAGATGAAGTCGCTGCTCGAGGCTGGCAACAGAATTTTTTACCTGTTTAACCTGACCCTCTACCTGGGAGACCACAAGGTCAGTCTGTTTTCTGGCAGCAGTGAGCATCTTTTCCATTTCATCTTTCAACTTTTGAGCCTCACTAATAAGTTCCTCTACTCTGGCAAGCCTGGTTTCGATTTCATTCAACTTCAATTCCCTTCGGTCACGCCAGACTACAAGGAATACCAATGCACACACCGCTAAAGTAAGAACAGCAAGAACTACCACCAGGGAAGTCATTTATCACTTACACCCCAAACTCAGATTTTGAAATCGATGTTCTGACCCAACTGGCAATTGTCAAAATCACCGGAGTTTCCGAAACCTTCTTTTTCTTTTTTGGGACTTTTCTTTTCCCTTTGACCTGACTGGGAAGACCGACCTTCCCGTCTTTCCCTTTCCTTGATCATTCCTTCTCTTGCTTGCGGAAGATTTTGTACACTTCTTTGAGCCACCTCAGCTTCCCGGAGCAAATGAGCAGCAAAACTCTGTTGCTGAGTCTGCTCATTCGCCTGATGGATCTGTTGAATCCTTCCTGCTTCCTGAACCCTTGGCAACAATACTTGAAGATCAACCGACCTCAAGGTCACGCACAATCCCCTCCCCCAACCGAGAAGCTTCGGCCCTCAAAACCACAGAACCAACTCCTCACTCTTCCCCTTTCCACCTCCCCCCTCAGGAAAACTGCCACATCAAGAACGAGTTTCACGAGTAAGAGGAAAGTTTGATCTCACCCTCCTCTAGATGAAAGGTCACGTAATGAAGTTGATCCCGCACATAGTAGACATTTTGGCCGATCTTGACAACCACACCAGGAAAGACCACATCCCTGACCTTCACTCTCCCCTTTTCAAGTGTATTCAACTTCTCCTGTAACTCTTCCTCCTCAAGTTTCAGTTCTTCAATCCTGGCGAGGATCTGCTTCCGGGCCTGGACTAACTTCTGCAAAAGGTCTCTCTTCTCCTGCGGCAACTCTCTCCCTGCCTTGAGCAGTTTGTTTATAAAACTCAACGTTTTTTCTACCTGATCTAACTGCTTTTCGAGTTTCTCAATTTCTTTTTCCACCCTTTCATGAGATTCCCGAAGTTCGGGCTTGACTCCGACTTCAAGCTGGGTCACAGTAGCCAGATTGGACCCGATGATCCTGGCTTCAATGTCACCGCCAGCACGACAGAGCCCCCCTACGATCAACCCCTTTTTACCACTGACAGAAATTTTTCCACCAGCCTGAACCGTACTGTGCATGATCGCTTCCCCAACAACAACATCGCCACCAGCTTGAACATCAGCCTTCTCCAGAAACCTGGCGAAGACACTCCCTCCGGCAACCACCTTTCCTTTTCCCTGCCCGCGGATTCCCCCCCGGACAACAACATTTCCGCCGGCAATGATCGAGCCACCTTCAACAGTTTCCCCCACCTCCACGTCTCCCTCAGCCCGCACAGTAAACCCAAACTTGATGCCACCACGAATCTGCACACTTCCCACAAAATCAACATTGCCAGTAGAGAAATCCACATCACCAGCGACAAAATAAACAGAGTGAACACTAATCTTGTTTTCCTCCATTACTACATGACCAGGAGACGTGGCTATCAGAACTCCTCCCTCATCCGTCAGCTCGGTATTCCTTCCAGGACGCAACGGCTTATCTCTCCCAGGACGCGGGGGTAACTGTTTTCCCGTAACCGTGACCCCTGGTTCTCCAGGTGTTGCCGGAACTTTCGTAGCCAGGATCTGCCCCTTTTCCACATTGAAGACAAGCCGCAAATTGTAGTAATCGACTTTTCCATTTTCTCTTTCCACAGGTTTCAGGGATGGCCCTTCGACAGGAAAGTGATAAGTAATCTCGGCATCCTTCCCATCAACTGGTGGCTTACCTCGAGCGACCACCACAGGTCGGCCCAGGTTATCTGGCTCAACTGCTTCCTTAATTTTTTCATGGTCGATTCCAAAAACCACCCCGGCTTTTTTCAACTCTTCCTTAAGCAGGTCGGAGTCGACAGGCTTTCCTCCCAAAGGAGGATAAACAGCAACTGCTGCTTCCATCTCATCTCCACTAACTTGCACCAGAACCTCTCCATCTATCTGCGGCCCTGGTTGGGGAGGAGCAATCTTGATTTCTTCGAACTTCTGTTCAAGGGCGTTTTTCAAACCTTCCCAGTCGACATTCGTAACTCCCAGGACCTGCAGGGCCTGCTCAATTTCCGCAAGGGTCACGCCTTCTTCTCCATTTCTGGGAGCCCGGAGATAAACCCCATCATCTGCAAACCTGAGAAGTTGCAGCACTTTCAAGCATTGCTCTCTTTCTTCTCTTTTCTTTTCAAAGTTCTCCTCTCCGACAACCAAAAGGATTACCTCCCACTCAAGTCGTCAACATCTCCTTCTTTTTACTCAGATACCCCCGCAGACGGAGAATCGCCTTGGTATGGAGTTGGCAAACCCGGGATTCAGAAACCCCAATAACTTTTCCTATCTCTTTCAGAGTCAAATCCTCGTAGTAGTATAAAGTAACCACGAGCCTTTCCTTTTCCGGCAACCTCGCTATCGCTTTTGCAAGGACCTGTTTGATTTCACCAAGTTCCGCACACTTCAAGGGATCCTCGGCGCGGGGATCAGCAACCGTTTCTGCCAAAGAAACTGAGTTATTTTTTCCCTCTTCAGAAAACAAGCACTCTTCAAGAGAAACCAAAGTTACTGGGGTCACCTCGTGCAGTAACTTTTGGAGCCTCTCTACCGTTAAGCCCAAATAATCAGCAAGTTCGTGGTCATCTGGAGGTCGTCCCAAACTCTGCTCCAACTCCATCAACGCCCTCTCCAGTTCCCGCGCCTTGTTACGGATTGAATGAGGCATCCAGTTCATCGAGCGCAGCCAGTCAAAAATTGCCCCTTTAATCCGGGCAAGAGCAAAGGTTTCGAACTTGAAACCCTTGTCAGGATCAAATCTATCAACAGCGCAGATTAACCCATAAACACCAGCACTGATGAGGTCATCAAGCTCAAAATACCCTCGCAGGCCAATGATCAGTTGACCGGCCACATTTTTGACAAGAGGAATGTAGTGGAGAATCAGTTTTTCCCGAGCCCGGAGGTCATTTTCTTTCTTGTATTTCTTCCAGAGTAAGTTAGTCTCATTAGAGCCAAGCTCCTCCATCTAAAGCTCCTCCAATTTTAGTTGTCTTCCTCTCTGGTCAGTCCCATCTTCTGAAGCAATTCAGCACCACGTGCGGGATCCTCAGTCAAGCGAGAAACCAAATCGGGTTCTACTTGTTGATTTCTTGATTTTCTTGCCTCGGCTCTTTCTCCTTGAGGTGACTTCTTCAGCAGTTGCTGCCATACCAAGTCGAAAAGGGCAACTACGAGATAAATGACCAAGCCTGAAAGCAGGGCTCTTTTCAGCAAAACCACACAAGAAACCTGTTTCAGCAAACCGAGAAGAATAACCAGAAAGACGACTCCAAGGGTGAAGATCAGTACATAAATTCAGATCACCTTCTCTCCAAGCCCAATCGCTCTGATGTACAGTTTTCCGGTGGATGGGCAAAATTCGATGCTTCTCCCGTAATTACCCCCAACATCTGCGGCAATCAAAGGGATGCCTTCTTTTTCCAGAGCCTTCTTGGTGGCTTCGACGTTTCTTTCCCCAATACGCATAAAATCAGGAGCAGAACCCAAAGCAAACATCTGGGCTCCACCGGCAATCTTGGCAACAATGCGCTTTTTTTCTGCACCCAATTTGGACATTTCCGCCAGCAGAGCGCCAACTGCGGTATCTGCAAATTTTGCTTTATTATCAGCGCTCTTAGCCTGCTTGCTGTCAGGGAGCATTACATGAGCGAGCCCCGCAACTTTAGCTACAGGATCGTAAAGGCAGACACCCACACAAGACCCTAACCCTGCGCTGGCCAGCTTTTTTGGAGGTGTTGCCACTTTCAGCTCAGCAATCCCTACTTTTAATATATCTTCCACTAACGATTCACCCCAAGGGAACTCAAGATGGTGGTAAGAGACTCAGCCTCGGGTAAAAAGAAAAAGTATCCCACAATGTGTTGTGCCTGACAACTGAACTCTGTCTCGATAAAAAGAGCTTCATCCCCAACTTCACCCAAGCTGTGGAAAGCTGTTCCCAGGATCGCCCCAGCCATATCAATACAGAGGCTGGGAACAGAAGGGTAAAACGAAAGTGAAGTAAACATCGCGAGAGCATTCAAAAACGCCCCGCAAAGAATGTTTCCTACTTCCATTAAGGTAGAGTTCTCGAGTTCACCCCAGCCTTTGTCAGATATCTCCCTCTTCAGCAAAACAGCAAGCAGGCGTTTGCTGTCTGAAAAAGGTAGAAGAAACAAAATCCCACCAGGAGCAGAACCTGTAATCCTTATATACACTCCGGAAACAACAGCCTCAGGACCCCCTACTATTTCTGGAATTTGAGAAAAAGGGAGGACTCTCACCTGGGGAACACTCATCTCAATGCGTTCTCCCACGAGCTTCGAGAGAGCAGTGGCAGCGTTCCCGGCACCAATATTTCCCACTTCTTTTAGAGCGTCTTTTTGAAAATTGCTCAAAGATTCGAATGTATTACCCAAAGATTACCCTCCATTCTTTATCAAAATCTCGGCTACGATACCTGTTTCAGCAATCGATCGACTTCGAGAAGAGCATCAAGATTAAGAAGCAAAATAAGTCGGCCATCAACCTTTCCAATACCCCGTAGATACTCCACCCTGGCAATTCCTCCCACGGAATCAGGTGACTCGATCCTATTCTTGGGAAGATAAAGAACCTCGCTAACTCGATCAACAACCAGCCCAACAGGGTTATCATAAACAAGAGCAATGATAATACGGGTGTCATTAGTATTGACCCTTGTGCCAACTCCCAGGCGGTAGTGCAAATTGACAACAGGAATCACATTACCCCGCAGGTTAATGACCCCTTCAATAAACGAAGGTGCCCGAGGAACCCTGGTAATTGGTAATAGACGGTTAATTTCTTGGACTTGTTCGATTTCCAGAGCATATTCTTCTTCACCAACAGAAAACACAACCAGTTGAACCTCTTCTTCGATCCTGGTTTTAACTTCTTCCATCGTTCCATTTCCTCCTATACCTCAAAAGAGAGAATTTACATCAATAATCAAAGCAACCTGGCCATTTCCCAGAATGGTCGCTCCAGCAATTCCAGGAATGCCCTCAAGGAACTTCCCAAGAGACTTGATTACAATATCCTGCTGCCCAGCAAGGGAGTCAACGACCAACCCCACTTGGCGCTCTCCTTTTCTGGCGACCACAACATACATTTCCCCATTCTCAGAAACTCTTTCTGTCCCCAAAAGATCGTGTAGTCGCACCAGTGGCAGTACCATTCCCCGGAGAAACATTACTTCCCTGTTCTGCATGGTTTTAATCTGGTCAGAAGTAACGCAAGTGGTCTCATCGATGGAGCTGAGAGGAATTGCGTATTGTTCATTTCCTACATTGACGAGCAAAGCCTGGATGATCGCCAGTGTAAGAGGCAGACTTATTTTGACCTTTGTCCCCAGATCTTTTTTGGTTTCGACCTCAATCGTTCCGTTCAAAGACTCTATTTTAGATTTGACAACATCCATCCCCACCCCGCGCCCGGAGACATCAGTAACCTCGTCTGCAGTACTGAAGCCTGGTTGAAAAATCAGGTTTAAAAGAGCTTTTTCATCGAGATAACTTTCTTCTTTCTCGCTCAACAAACCCATAGCAATTGCCTTTTCCCGGACCTTCTCCAAATCAATTCCTCGACCGTCGTCCTCAACCTCAATAATCACGTTATTTCCTTCATGACGAGCTTCAAGACGCAGGAGTCCCACTCGCGGTTTGCCTTTTTTGATCCTCTCTTCTGGAGCTTCGATCCCATGGTCAAGAGCATTTCGGAGAAGGTGAACAAGTGGCTCCCCAATCTCATCGATAACGGTTCGATCAAGTTCTGTTTCTTTCCCTTCAACGACAAATTCCACTTCCTTGCCCATTTCGCGGGCAAGGTCCCTCACCATGCGAGGAAAACGGTTAAAAACGTGTTCTACAGGAACCATACGCACTTTCATAACAAGGGACTGGAGGTCAGAAGTAAGCCGCCCCATCTGCTCGACAGCTTCCAATAGTTCGCTGATCCTGTGGGTGACACCAATCTGCTCAAGCCTTGTCTTGTTGATCACTAGTTCTCCAACTAAATTCATCAAATTATCAAGCCGCTCAATATCCACCCTGACTGTGCGCAATGTCCGGGGTGCAGAAAAATCACGGAGAGACTCTCTGGCTTGCTCCTGAGAAACCTCCTTTTTCGGTTCGGGCTTGGAAATAAGTTCACTTGTTTTAAGCTCTTTAAGGGCGAGGACCCTGACCTCGGAAATTTTTTCGAGTACTTCAGAAACCTTTTCCCGGGAGACCTGGGTAAGCAGAACAACCTCGAATTCGTCTTCGAAGCGCTCCTCTTCGAGGTCCTGAGCTGGTGGATAACACTTGATAATCTGTCCGATATCTTCCAGATTACGAAAGACCATAAAAGCTCGAACAGACTTCATCACCGTCCCTGGTGCCAGACCGACCTTAAGGTAAAAAGCCTTGTAACCGTTTTCTTCTGCTGCCTGGATTACCGAAATGTCATATTCATTAAATTCGAGACCAGAAGGAGTAGCAGTAGAAGAAACTTCTTGAGGAGATTCAACAGCAAAAGAACTCAATTGTTGCAGTTCCTCCAAAAGGTCCTGGAAAAAACGGGATTCTGATTTGCCCTCCTTGAGATCCCGCACCATCACTTCCAGAAGATCGACGCACCTCAGGAGCACGTCGATAACTTCAGGAGTTACTCGAACCTTTTCTTCTTTTAAAAGGCTCAAAGCATTTTCCATTTCATGCGTCAGTTCAGTGATCTGCTCAAACCCCATCGTTGCGGCCATACCTTTCAATGTATGGGCCGACCTGAAGATCTCGTTAATAATCTCCTTATTTTCCGGTTCCTTCTCCAGTCGCAAAAGATGTTCACTGAGTGATTCCAAATGTTCCCTTGCTTCGGCAAGAAAAAGATCCAGATACTGAGTTAGGTCCACAAGTCAACCCCCCTGTTTTTTCTCTCCTCTAAAACTACTCCAACATCTTGACAATCTCTCTAGATATCAAAGGAAGAGGAACAACACGGTCAACCACACCAGCCTCAATCGCCGCTCTGGGCATCCCAAAAACAATGGCTGTTGACTCATCTTCAGCAATCGTTTTTCCATGATGAGCCTTGATTTCCTTCATTCCTTCGCAACCATCGGAACCCATCCCAGTCAAAACCACACCAATCAATTCCCAGCATCCAGCTTGCACTGCCGACTTCATCAAAACATCGACCGAAGGACGGTGACCATTCAATGGCGGTTCTTTGGTGAGGCGCAGCCGGGGTTGCTTACCTGGAGGCACCGCCTCAACCTTCAGATGATAATCACCAGGAGCAATATACGCTGTGCCAGAGACAACCTTTTCCCCGTCCTCAGCTTCTTTTACCCGGAGTTCGGAGAGATGATCGAGTCGTTCTGCAAGTGACCTGGTGAAACCTGGAGGCATATGCTGCACAATCAACAGGGCAGCAGGAATGTTGCCGGGCAACTTAGAGAGCACTTCACTGAGGGCCTTCGGTCCCCCTGTCGAAGTCCCGATTAAGACGAGCTTTTTCGGTGGTGGTTTCTCCAGGTCTTTTTCCTTTCTTTTTAAGAGAGGCAATGCTAGTTGAGTAAGATATAAGCGGGAAGGTCTAACCCTGGCGGCAACTTTTACTTTTCGGTTCAGTTCGTCTTTGACCTTTTGAAGATCGAGTGAAATTGATCCTGAGGGTTTAGGAACAAAATCAACAGCGCCCAGTTGCAAAGCCTTTACTGTAATTTCAGCTCCTTCTTGAGTGAGACTGCTGAGCATTACCACCGGAGTTGGGCAAACCTTCATAATCTCTTTCAAGGCTGTCAGACCGTCCATAACCGGCATCTCAACATCGAGAGTAACAACATCAGGACAAAGTTGAGAAACCTTTTCAATAGCTTCTTTCCCATTTCGAGCCGTGGCAATAACCTCAAGCTCGGGATCGGAATTCAGTAGGTCAGAGATAATCCTGCGCATCAAAGCCGAATCATCAACAACCAAAACTTTGATTCGCGCCAAGTCAAAGAGCACCCCCATCAGATGAGACCTTTCTGCCGCATCTCCCGCTGCTTCTCAAAGACGAAGTTGATGATCTTGGTGCGGTCGGTCTCAGCAATTTCGGTAAAAGCCACCCCGATGAGATACATTGGAGACTGCTCTCTTTTTTCCTCTACCCGAACCACCTGCCCACGAGCATTAACAGGACCCCTTTTCGGCAAGTGAATTTCCATTTCTAAACAAACTCCCTCGGAGAGTTTAAAGGGAGACTTTATCAACAACCCCCCACCGCTGACGTTTACTGTTTCTGTTCTGTAAATCTTTTTTTCGGAGGGATCATCTGAATCACTAGAAACACTAAAAACTAGAGGAATCCATGCCGGGACTCTCACAAAGTTCCTCCTCTGGATTCTTCTGACAGTAGAAGGTGCAGCAACTCTGATCATCGGAACATCCTGATAATTTGTTTCTAGTACCGCCGTCGTAAAACTGTAACCCGCGGTTTGTCCCCAAAAATTAACAATAACAGTATCTCCCTTTCGCAAAGGAATAAGCACTCCCCGCTTGAAGGGAGCAGCAAGAACAATGCTGCCATCTGGATGGATTTCTTCTACTCGGCTGGAATAGTTCCCCTTATAGGAACCATCAGGTATCTGAACCTCGACCTTTTGATTTATCTTTAGTTCTTCCTTTTTTATCAACTCCTTTTCTCCTCCTTAGAAGCCACTTCTCTAACATCTCTGCCCCGAAAATAAGTAAACAGGCTTTCGAAAAATCCCCGGACACCACGCGTTTTTTCAGGTAAAAAGTTTCCTAAATTCAGGGCGATCCTCATCGTACTGAGAGAAGCGGGTGAGTGAGGATAAGCAAGAAGATAAGATTGATGCCTGCGAACAGCCTCTGGAACCGCAGTGTCACTGGGAATAATCCCGATAAATTCGATCTCCAAACCAAGGAATTGGCGAACTACACTGATCAGTTTCTGGGCTGCCTCCCTACCTTCATCCCTGTTTCTTGCCATATTGATGATCAACTTCAGTTTACCTGAGCCTTGATTTTGCTTGAACACCTTAATCAACCCGTAGGCATCTGTGAGTGCTGTTGGCTCAGGTGTGGAAACTACGAGAACCTCATCTGCTGACAAGGCAAAAGAGAGCACCTGTCTCGAAATTCCAGCACTTGTATCCACAAAAAGGAAATCCAGATCCTTTGTCAACTTGATGACTTCTCCAACAAATCTTGACAAAGTAAGAGTATCGAGGTTTACCATTTCCTCGATCCCTGAAGCACCAGGAATAATCTGGAGCCCTCCAGGCCCGTTTTGCAAAATCTCGTCGAGGCGCTTTTCCCCAGAAAAAACATGCGACAAATTGTATTTCGGAACGAGACCAAGAACTACATCAACATTAGCAAGACCCATATCTGCATCCAGAAGCATTACCTTGTAACCGTTCCTGGCAAGGGCAAGTGATAACCCCAACGCAAGGTTGGTTTTGCCTACCCCACCCTTGCCACTGGTAATTACAATAACGCGACAATTCTTGGCTACTCCGCAAACCTGGGCCTTGATCTGTTGTTTCAAACCTCTTGCCAGCAACCTTAATCTCTCAGCCTGGTCTTGCCTCATCAACCTCTCCCCTGAAGAATCAATCTGGCAATTTTTTGCGGGTCGGGGACCTCAATATCATCGGGAACACTCTGACCTGTAGTCACGTAAGCAAGAGACTTACGAAGACGGTTGACCACATTGAGAATAACTCCATAACTGCGCGTTTCGTCAAGCTTGGTGAAGACCAAGTTGTTAACGGGAACCTGGCTGAAACGGGCAATCGTTTCCCAAAGATCAGACTGTTTGGTAGTGGCGCCAAGCACAAGAAAGACCTCAATAACATCTTGCGGAGACTCGAGAAAAGCCTTCAACTCCCTCATCTGCTGTTCATTGAGCGGACTCCTTCCTGCTGTATCGATAAGAATGAGTTCCTTATCATCATGTTTCTCAAGAGCAACTCGAAGTTCCTTCGGAGTGTAAGCAACCTCAAGGGGAACATCGATGATTTCCGCATAAGTCTTCAGTTGCTCAACAGCAGCAACCCGATAAGTATCTACTGTTGCCAGGGCTACGCTTCTTTTTTCCAGGATCGCAAAGATCGCTGCAAGTTTGGCAATCGTTGTTGTCTTCCCGACACCCGTAGGTCCAACCAGTGCAATCCTCTTTTTCTCACCTGATTTTCTAAATTTTATCGGCTTGGGACGGAGAAGTCTTTTGGCGATCAAATTCTCAACGGTTTGGGCAACAACTTCCTCGTCTTGCCAGGCAGAAGGTTGAAGCTGCTCAAGGGAGTCTTGGATTAATTTGTGGGCAAGCCTTTCTTCGACCTCATTAGCCCGCAATACCCGAAAAACCTTCTGAAAACTTTTGGGATACCGGTTTTCCTGGACACCGCTGGTTTCTTCCAGCCTGTTGACCATGTGATTGAGCAGGTTTTTCACTTCATTGAGCTCTTTCCTTATATTTATATCTGAAGAAGCAGAGCTTTGCTTTAGATTTTCAGATGAACTAGACACCTCTGAGGAAGGAGGTGGTTCCTGAGGCTTTGTGGAAAAACGATCATCCTCTACTGCAGCCGTCACCTCTACCAGGTCTTTACCGAAGAGGCCAAAAATTCCTCCCTCGCGGAACTTCCGGGTATGCAGAATCACCGCATCCTTCCCCAGAAATGTCTTCACCTTCATCATTGCTTCTTGCATGTCGTTTGCCACAAAGCGCCTAACTTTCACTGAAACTCACCATCCCTACAGCTTCAACCTGAATATTAGGCTGCAATTCATTGAAAGAAAGGACTGCCACATTGGGCAAAAATCGCTCTACAAGTCTCCTGAAATACAGCCTGACAATCGGCGGGCAGAGGACAACGGGTTGGTGGCCTGCTTCAATCATTCTCTGAACCTGGGCGCGCAGGGCATTCAAGAGCAACTGGGTTTTTCCGGGTTCAAGAGCGAGGTAAGAACCCTGTTCTGTCTTCTGAATCCCTTCCCTAACGGTCTTTTCAACCTGGGGGTCAAGTGTCAAAACGTAAAGCTTATTTCCCTCTAGGTACTGCTCCACAATTTGTCTCCCCAGAGCCTGACGCACATATTCAGTCAGAACATCAGTATCCTTGGTGACACGAGCGTAATCTGCAAGGGTTTCGAGTATCGTCACCAGGTCGCGGATGGACACTTTCTCACGGAGGAGATTGGATAGAACCTTTTGGATTTCACCAAGGCTGAGAAGTTCGGGGTAGAGTTCATTGACTACTGCGGCATAGTCCTTCTTCACGTGATCGAGAAGGTTCTGGACATCCTGTCTGCTGAGCAACTCGTGAGCATGATTTTTGACCACTTCTGTAAGGTGAGTAGCAAGGACGGCACTGGGCTCCACTACCGTATATCCAGCGAGTTCAGCTTCCTCCTTGCGGGCAGCAGGAACCCACACAGCAGGTAAGCCAAAAGCAGGGTCACGTGTTTTGATTCCTTCCACTTTTTCCTGAACATCAGGCCCCAAAACAAGGTAATGGTCCAAAACGAGTTCTCCCCGCCCGACCTCAACTCCTTTAACTTTGATCACATAACTACTTGGTGGAAGCTGAATGTTGTCGCGAAGTCGCACCGGCGGAAGCACAAAACCCAGTTCCAAGGCACACTGACGCCTGATCATCACGATGCGGTCGAGAAGGTCTCCTCCTTGCTTGGAATCCACGAGGGGAATCAGGTTATACCCAAGTTCGACCTCGAGGGGATCAACCTGAACAAGAGATAAAACGTGCTCCGGTTTTTTGGCTTCTTCGACTTCTTCGGCACGGCTTTTTTCTTCTTCGCGGCGCTTGGCTTCTTTGAGAGAGCGGTCGAGAGTATAGGCAAGACTCCCGAGAATTCCAGCCACGAACAGCAGAGGGAGAGAAGGAAGACCAAGAAGAGCAAGGAGTACAAGGATGCCGCCAGCAATACCCAGGGCTTTCGGATAACCAAACAATTGTTTGGAAACATCGATACCGAAACTGGCCTCAGCAGCAGCCCGGGTCACGATGATCCCGGCTGATGTCGAGATCAGAAGAGCAGGAATTTGGGTGACCAAACCATCACCTACAGTCAACACGGTGTAAGTCTGCAGGGCCTGCTGGAACGACATCCCTTTCTGAACAAGCCCGATCAAGAAGCCTCCCAGAATGTTAATCACGACGATCACCAGACCAGCAATGGCGTCACCACGGACAAACTTGCTCGCACCATCCATCGCTCCGTAAAAATCGGCTTCTTGTTGAATCTTCTGGCGCCTTGCTCGGGCTTCGCTCTCGGTGATCAGTCCAGCGTTGAGGTCAGCATCGATACTCATCTGTTTTCCAGGCATGGCATCAAGCACAAACCTGGCGGCAACTTCAGAAACCCGTTCTGCCCCCCTCGTGATTACAATAAACTGAATGATGATCAGAATCAAAAATATGATAAACCCAACGATAGGATTTCCTCCGATAACAAAGCCTCCAAACTTCTGAATCACTTCCCCGGCATAGGCGTAGAGAAGAATCAAACGAGTCGAAGATACATTGAGACAAAGTCTGAAGAGAGTCATGATCAAGAGTAAGGTGGGAAACACAGAAAAATCCAGCGGATCTTGGGTAAACAGAGAAACCAAGAGAATTAACAGGGAAAAAGTGATATTCAAAATAAGAAAAAAACTTAAGATTTCTGGACGAACTGGAACGATCATCATGATCACAGTCATAACCACGGCAACGGCTACGGCAACATCGCTGTACTTAAAAAAGCGCGTCCCGCTCAGCGGAAAAACGGACAACTACCTCCCTCCCCTCATTCTCCGGAAATAGCCAGGACGAAGTCGGTAAACAAATGCCAAAACTCTTGCTACCGCTTCGTAGAGCTCAACCGGGATCATTTCCCCAACCTCAACATTCCAATAAAGGGTTTGAGCCAATGGAGGGTCCTCATAGATGAGGATTCCGTGTTCCTGGGCTATGGTTTTGATCCGCAGAGCCAAGTAATCAATACCTTTCGCCACAACGACAGGAGCAGACATCTCCTCAGGCACATAGCGAAGGGCAACAGCGTAGTGGATAGGGTTGGTTATCACCACATCGGCTTTGGGCACTTCCTGCATCATCCGGTGCAGCGCAATCTGGCGCTGGCGCTGGCGGATACGCGCCCGCACCTGAGGGTCACCTTCATACTGGCGATACTCTTCTTTTAACTCCTGTCTGGTCATCATCAACGATTTCTCATGTTCCCAGTACTGGAAAGCATAGTCGAATAGGGCGAGAAGAAGTAAAAGTAACCCGATCCGCAAAACGATCGTGCTGCAAAGCTCTCCAACGCTCCTCAAAGCATCGGCGAGGCTCATATCCAGGAGACGGGGAAAAAGCTCCAAGTTTGCCCTGATCGTCGCGTAGGCAAGATAACCGACAATGATTACCTTGATCGCCGATTTCAGCAACTCAACAATGGCCCGTCTGGAAAAAATCCGTTTGAACCCTTCTACAGGGTTTAGTCGGTCAAGCCTTGGCTGGAGAGGATAAGTTGTAAAAAGAGCCCCCACCTGGAGGTAATTGGCGAAAACCCCAGCAAACATGGCAACCCCCATCACTGGAAGGCAAAGTTGAAACAGCACTGGGACTACCAGAGAAATCATCTGGTCGATCGTAGCATCAGTCCAATCTTCGAACAAGGGTTGGGAAAAGCAATTACTGGTAAAAGATATCAATTTGAGACCAGCCCAGGAGCTGAAGTACTTGAGAAAAAAGAAGGTAGAAAGAAGAATCAGCGCCGAATTTACTTCAACACTCCTGGCAACCTGACCCCTTTTGCGCGCCTCCTGACGTCTCCGGGGTGTCGGTCTTTCTCTGCGTTCTTCAGCAAAAAGCTGGAGATCAAAAGCCTTCACAAGCCGATCCAAGGTTTCACCTACTCAGCAGCAGGAGAAGTCTCTCCAGATCCTCAAAGAGTCGTTCGAACACCATACCAAAAAGCCAGATGTAAAGAGGTAACACCACCATTAACAAAACCAGGCCCACTCCGATCTTCAAAGGAAGTCCCACAATGAAGACATTCATCTGAGGAACTGTGCGGGCAACAACCCCTAGCGCAAGATCGGTGATGAAGAGCGCTGCCACCACGGGAAGAGACACCTTCAAGGCAGTAACGAACATCCCACCGGCGAGTTCGAAAATATACTTATAAATGCTTCCAGAAATACTCATTGTCCCGAGAGGAATCAACTCGTAACTGCGCACCAGTCCCTCTAATAACAAATGATGGCCATCGATCGTCAAAAAAAAGAGCAAAGCCAGGATATACTTGAAATTACCAAGCACAGGTATTTGAATTCCGTACTGGGGATCAACAACGTTGACAATACCGAAACCCATCTGCATGTCCATTATCTGTCCCGCCAGTTGGAAAGCACCGAAAACAAGCTGGGTAAGAAACCCAATGATAAACCCAACCAAAACCTCGCCCAGAAACTGGAGAAAATAGCCGAAAACTTCTCCTGAGATCACGACTTTTTCAGGAAGCAAAACCGTGAAAATCAGAAACGCTACGAAACTTGCAAAACCTACCTTAACTTGGACGGGAATGTTTCTGCCACTAAAAGGAACTGCGGTAAGAAAAAAACCCGAAATTCTCCCAAAGATAAGAATATAAAGGTCTACTTTTTGAAAAAGAGATACCAAAAACTCCATGATCAACCACCAGCAAATCGGGGAAGGCTCAGATAAAGGTTCTGGGTAAATGTGGTTAAGATCTGGAGCATCCAGGGAGCAGTCAAAACTGCCACCACCAAAACAGCAACAATTTTAGGAACAAAAGTAAGAGTTTGTTCCTGGATCTGAGTCGTTGCCTGGAAAATGCTCACAAGTAGCCCGACAAGCAAACTGGCACCAAGGAGAGGTGCAGATACTAAAAGCACAGCATATAAGGCTTCTCTACCAAGAGTGATGATGAACTCCTCAGTCATCTTTTTTCTCCTCACCTAAAGCTGATGATCAGTGAGTGCACAAGCAGATTCCAACCATCAACCATCACGAAAAGAAGAATCTTAAACGGAAGTGAAATCATCATCGGAGGCAGCATCAACATCCCCATCGACATTAGAGTGCTGGCAACGATCATGTCGATCACCAGAAAAGGAACGAAGAGCACAAACCCAATCTGAAAAGCGGTCTTGAGTTCGCTGATGGCGAAAGCAGGTATCAAAACATAATTGGGTATATCCTCATAATTGCGTGGCCTGGGAAGTTTGGCAAAATGGACGAAGAGTGCGAGGTCTTTTTCCCGCGTCTGTCTGAACATAAATTCACGAATTGGCTTCATTCCCCGATCGAGAGCTTCTTGCTGGGTTATCTCCCCTTTCAGGTAAGGCTGTAAAGCATTACTGTTAACTTCCTGCCAGGTAGGCTGCATAATGAAGAAGGTTAGAAAAAGAGCGAGTCCAATAAGAACCTGGTTGGGCGGCATCTGTTGGGTCGCCAGGGCACTGCGCATAAACGAAAGAACAACGATCACCCGGGTGAACGATGTCATCATGATCAGAATTGCCGGTGCGAGAGAAAGTAGAGTGATGATCAGAAGTATTTGGAGACTCTGGGAAACTTCTTGAGGGCTCTCGGCAGTTCCGATCTCTAAATTGAGTCGGGGAAGAGGAACCGGCTGAGCATAAGCAACTGAAGCCGCCCACAAAGCAGCTCCGATAATGAAAAGGACGGCTAAGACTATTAGCAGATTCCCTCTCCATGCTCGCACCCTTTAGGTCCCTTCTTTCGAATCGAAACTCCGTTCCTTCTTCAAGAGGACCTGTTGAAAATTTTTCTCCCAAAAGGAAAGCCAGTGTTTCCTGGGAAAGGAACCCATTACCGAAGAACTCTCTTCTGCAAGCAAAGCAGCAACCTCTTCCGGATCGTTGATTTCCAAAAGCCTGGTGATGTTGTGTTCGGTAACCCCCAAAACATAAACTTTACCAGCTATCTCCACAAGAAGGAGACCTTTATTAGGTCCCACGGCAACCTGGTCAAGTACCCTGATCCACGACCCAGACCTGAAGACAAAGAGCTTCCGCTGAAAAAACTTGATAACTAGGAAAGCAAGGACGATCACCGCGGCAAGACTAATCACAAAGCGCAACAGCAACGATCCAATGCCCGGAAGAGGGTAGGCCTCTGGCTGCTGGTAGTTGAGCTCAGGCAATGACTCCGCCCATGCAATTGCCGCCCAAAAGCAACAGCTCACCAGCGGGCCCAGCAAGGCCAAAAACCTTCGAATCACATCTCTCACGCTTTGGCCTCCCAAACGCTAACCAAGCACCTTTTCCACAGCTTCGAGAACACGCTCAGGCTGGAAAGGTTTGACAATAAAGTCCTGCGCTCCAGCTTGAATGGAATCGATCACCATCGCCTGCTGTCCCATAGCACTGCACATGATGATCTTGGCACCGGGGTCGATCTTCTTGATCTCTTTTACCGCCGTGATTCCATCCATTTCCGGCATGGTGATGTCCATGGTCACCAGATCGGGTTTCAGTTCCTTATACATCTCAACGGCCACAAGGCCGTTTTCTGCTTCCCCGACCACGGTATACCCGTTTTTCGTGAGAATGTCCTTGAGCATCATCCGCATGAAGGCCGCATCATCAACTATCAAAATTCTCTTGCTCAAAAGCTCTCCCTCCTGATTTGGAGTTACTGAATACTTTTGATCCTTTCCGCAGAACTCAAGATTTCGGTGATCCTCACTCCATAGTTCTCATCGATAACCACCACTTCCCCCCTGGCGATCTGTTTCCCATTAACGAGGATATCCACAGGCTCACCTGCCAGTTTATCAAGCTCAACAATAGACCCTGGTCCCAATTCCAAAATTTCTTTGATGGTCTTTTTGGTTTTTCCAAGTTCTACAGTGAATTCCAGGTGAACATCGAGGATCAGGTCGAGGTTGGCAATTTCACTAGGCTTGGAAGGTGCCGTAAACGGAGCAAACTGCGCTGGCTGCACAGTCACCACATTATCGGCTGTTTTCGCAGTCTCAGCCACCTGGGCTGAAGACCTTGACGGTCCCGAAGAAACGGCACCAGAAGCACCAGGTGGAGAAGCAGGTTCTTCAAACCCACCCAAAAGCCCGCGAGCCATCTCCTTGGCGAAGTTGAGGGGAATGACCTGCATCATCTCGCTGTCAACGAGATCCTCGATAGTCATTTTGAAAACAACATGGACAAGCTGCTCACAGCCGTACTCGATGGCAGGGTCAAGCTGTTCCTCAGCAAAGTTGACTATACGGATTGATGGGGGCGAGATATTGACCTTGCGCTGAAAAACCGTAGACATCGAGGTAGCAGCAGACCCCATCATCTGATTCATTGCTTCACTGATCGCACTAAGGTGAAGTTCCTCAAGTTCCGCAGGCGGGTTACTGCCATCACCACCCATCATCAAATCGACGATGATTGCCGCGTCTTCCTTCTTGATGATCAGCAGATTTTCTCCAGCAAGTCCTTCGGTGTAGCGAACATCGACAACTACATAAGGGAGTGGATATTCTGTCTGGAGTTTTTCTCTTGTGGTGATCGCAACCCTCGGAGTGGTGATTTCTACTCTCTTTCCGATCAAATTCGAAAGCGTTGTTGCTGCCGTCCCCATCGAAATGTTAGCTATTTC
This sequence comes from Thermoanaerobacterales bacterium 50_218, assembly GCA_001508855.1. Classification (GTDB taxonomy): domain Bacteria; phylum Bacillota; class DSM-12270; order Thermacetogeniales; family Thermacetogeniaceae; genus 50-218. The sequence continues at coordinate 7,550 of LGFL01000001.1, read as the reverse complement.
CCCAATAGCGTCTTTTTCCAAATCGGAAAGCGGTTCACCACTTGGAACTTCTGGCAATAAGTCTTCTCCGCGTAACAACTTATCAATTTCTTCCTGTGAGAGGATGCGTTCAGTCAGCGGATTCCCCCCCTTTCTCTACCATACTGGTAATTTGCACTGCCAGATGCCTGTTCAAAGTCCCCGGCTTTGCCCGGAACTTCAGACAGTCTCCAACGTATACATCAAGGTCCTCATCCACCTTCCGCTCCAAAGGAACGACATCACCCCTTTGGAGATCAAGCAACTCTTTGATTGTGAGCGATGTCCTTCCCAGCACCACCCGAAGCTGAACCTGCGCTTCCTTAATGCGCCTTTTGAGGACGCGAAGATTTTCGGGATCTTGTTCCTTGGCAGTCCTTGAAAACCAGTAGTGGACGCTCAACCTATCGATGATCGGTTCAAGGACAATGTAGGGAATACAGAAGTTGATGATACCTTCTAATTCGTTCCTCATCATCTTAACATCCAAGGAAATGAGAATCACCATTTCCATTGGCGAGACGATCTGGGCAAACTGTGGATTTGATTCGATAAACTCTACTTTCGGCTCAAGTCTAGCAACATTTTCCCACGCTTCTCTGGTCAGGTCAAGCATCCGCTGGCTCGTCTGCTCGATGATCGTTCTCTCAATGTCTGTGAGTGGACGCGGCTTTCCTGGAGCACGTCCTGGTCCTCCCAAAAGGCGGTCAAGAATCCCAAAGGCGATCGCCGGCTGAATTTCCATGATCGCATTACCTTCGAGAGGATCCATGGCGTAAATTACAATAATTGAAGGATCGTAGAGTGACCGAATAAATTCTTCATAAGTCATCTGCTCCACAGAAAGCACCGAAACCTGGACAGTGCTCCGAAGCTGTGCTGAAAGGTAAGTCGACAAAAGCCTGGAGTAATTTTCATAGATTACCCGGAAAGTATTGATCTGCTCTTTAGAAAACTTATTCGGTCTGCGAAAATCATAGATGCGAACTTTCTTCGTTTGCTCTTCTTTTTTAAGTTCTTCCGCAGAAATTTCGCCTGAACTTAACGCTGCCAGAAGGGCGTCTATCTCTTCCTGGGAGAGGATTTCGGCCACGGGCACTACCCCCTACTGAACCAGTCAAAACCTATTGAAGAACCAGGTCGGAGAAATAAATGTTAACGATCTTCCCGGTCTGGAGACAGTGGTTGAGCTGAGCTTGCAACTCGTTTTTGAGCCGAGAGCGGTTCTCCGCCTTCAAGTCGTCACTGGTCTTACTGTTGAAAAACAAGAGGATCCTGTCTTTGAGAATCGGGAGCTTTTCTTTTACCTCATTTTCCAAAGATGAGTCATCCAACTCTACAACGACTCGGACCTTGATAAACCGTCTTTCACTACCAGGAGCCAGATTAGTGGTAAATTCCCCTATTTCGAAAAGGGGCCCCGGTTTGGGTTTATCCTCTTCCTTCGCTGCCGAACTGGCCGCATCAGAAGGCGTTTTCTCCATAGATGTGGTGATCAAAAAAGCAACCAGAGCAGAGACACACACGACAAATACGGCAACCAGAATCAGTAGCTTCGGAGTTAGGAACACCCCTTTTGGTTTTTCTTGAATCTCCTGCTGTTCACCTACAGCTTCCGGAGCCAATCTTGACAACCCCCCTCGTGATCCTTATTCCATCTACTCTGCCGGTGTAGGTTCCTTAGCTCCAAGCTCTTGCTTCAAAATCAGGATATCCACACGCCTGTTCTGCCTTCTGTTAGCCTCCGAGGTGTTCGGCACTACAGGACGGTACTCCCCATAACCCACTGCTGAAAGCCTCTCACCAGGCAGCCCCAGAGCAATGAAGTACTGGATCACAGTGGTTGCCCTGGCAGTTGACAATTCCCAATTCGAGGGATATTTGGAAGAATGGATCGGAAGATCACAGGTGTGACCTTCAACCCGCACCTGGTTGGGTATTTTTTTGAGGAACTCTGCTGCCTCGGCAAGAACTGTCTTCGCTTCTGGTTTTAGCTCAGCTTTGCCACGGTCAAAAAGAACAGTCTCCTGAAACCTGAGAATCAGTCCCCTCTCATCCCTGACCAGCTTTATTTTACCATACAGCCCTCGCTCCTTGAAAAATTCCTCGGCCTCTTTAACAACACGCTCCATCTGAAGGTCATCAGTGGCTTCTTCTCCGAGTGGGGTTGCTTCTTCTTCGAGAACCGCTGGGTTTCCTTCGAAAAACCCCAGTGAGCCCTGGATCGACAAAAGTGCTATCCGAAAGCGCTCAACATCAATCACTGAAAAAGCATAAAGAGCAACGAAAAAACAAAGCAGCAAGGTGAACATATCCGCATAAGTAGTCATCCAAGCTGGTGACCCGCGGAAAGAAGGTTCTCGTTTCTGCCTTGGTCTCATTCCCCGACCTCCTCGGCTGTTGCCTGTCGCTCACGGGTATAAGCGATGTTTTCCCGGAGGCGTGGTGCAAGAAAAACCTTCATTTTTTCTTCCACGATCCTGGGGTTTTCTCCTGCTTGAATGGAAAGGATTCCCTCGATCATCACTTCCCGTAAAAGAACCTCTTCACTCGTGCGTACCTTTAATTTTCCGGCGATCGGGTTAAAAACAAGGTTGGCCATCAAGATCCCGTAAAAGGTGGTAATCAAAGCCGTGGCCATACCTGGGCCGATCTCCTCAGGATTATTAAGTGAGCCGAGCATTTGGATGAGCCCGATCAGGGTTCCGATCATCCCGAAAGCAGGAGACAACTGGCCCATCGTTTCGAAAATCGCTCTTCCTGCCCTGTGCCGCTCTTCGAGAAAAGCGAGATCTGTTTCTAAAATGCTCTTAACAAGTTCGGGATCAGTTCCATCGACAACGAGCTGGATCCCCTTTTGGAGGAACTTGTCGTCAATTTCCTCGGCGTCCATCTCGAGGGCAAGGAGGCCTTCCCTCCTCGCCTTCTCGGCGAACTTGACCAGGGTATTGATGATTTCCGCAGGGTCCTGCAACTTGTTAAAAAATGCTTTCTTGAGGACACCAAATACTCCGATGACACTTTTCAAAGGGTAACTGATCAGAGTAGCCGCAAGGGTTCCCCCAACAACGATCATCAAAGAAGGCAGATGCAAAAACGCATCCAACGGGCCACCGAGTTTGATCGCCCAAACGAGAAGGAACAAGCCCGACAAAAGGCCGATTGCTGTCGCCAAATCCATTTCCTACACCCCAGTTTACTCAGTCTTCTTTCCCGTCTTCTTCCCCAGAAATTTCTTCAGTGGAAACACTGTTCAAGAAGCGCCGAAACTCGGCAATACGTTTAATAATCTCGGGAACATCCTCCTTGACAACCACTTTCCTCCCTGTAGTTAGGGTGAGCACAGTATCCGGGGTCTTTTCAATGAATTCGATCAAATCAGAATTAACGTAGAACTCTTCTCCATTGAGGCGAGTCACCCGGATCACCTTTTTCACTCCTGTTCCCGTTCCCACCAGAGGGGGGCGCCCGCGCCGCCGCGGGCGCCCTTCGTCTCTATCCTCACCTGTGGGAACGAAGATTCGCCTCCAAAGCAAACGCAAATCCATCGAGGTCACCTTAACGCTTCAAATTGACAAGTTCCTGAAGCATCTCATCAGAGGCAGTGATCACCCTCGAGTTCGCTTGGAATCCCCTCTGGGTTATGATCAGTTCGGCAAATTCGGCGGAGATGTCCACATTAGACATTTCGATGGAACCGGGCTTGATCGTCCCGTAGCCCTTCGCCCCGGGCACGTTAAATAGCGCGTCCCCTGAGTTGCTGGACTCAGAAAAGAGAGAACTCCCTTCTTTCGTCAGCCCCGCCGGGTTGGTAAAACGCGCTAGGGCGATCTGGGCGAGGCCTCTGCTGACTCCGTTGGAGTAGACTCCAATAATCGTTCCGGTTTGATCAATGGTGTAGCTTTCGAGGGTTCCCGCAGGGTAGCCGTCCTGGCTTTCAACGACTGCAGTAAACTCAGCAGCGTACTGGGTCAACCTGGAAAAGTCCACATCGATAGCCACTTTCTTTAGGTACCCAGTTCCATCGGGATCGAAGGTGATGGTGCCGATACCGCCACTAATCAGCTTCCCGCTCCCATCGAACTTGAGGCTGCCGCTTCCGGTTATCTCATTAGTAGTGGCGTCAAGTGTCTCACCCTTGGAATTGGTGATCGACTCAACCTCCCAGTCCCAGTTTCCGTTCTCATCCCTCTTGATAAACCTGATCGCCACATTGTAAGTGTTTCCTGATGCATCATAAACGGTCTGCTCCAGCTTGATTCCCGGTGGTGTGAATTGAGTAGGATCCAATTCGGAGTAGATCAAAGAAACACTTACCGGTGATAAGTAGAATAATTCGCCAGAAGAAGGGTCAAGGAAAGGAATTATTCTGAACTCTTTTACACCATCACCATCCAGATCCACATCAACAGAGTCACCGGTAATGGATAGAATATCTCCGGTGTTCGGATCTAGCTCAATGGTTCCACTACCAAACAAGTTCCCATTGCTGTCCTTTATTTCCCAGTTCCAATTAACTAGATCCTTCGAACTGAAATCAATATCTAACTGCGCCTGCTTCTCTGTACCATCACTAGCAGTGTAAGTCACACTCAAAGTAGTGGAGATTTTTTCCTCGTCAGGTAATGCAAAATCCGGAGGAAAGCTGAGCGACCCTCCCGACGTACATGTGAAATCCGTGGGAGCATTACCCTTAGTAGGAGGCTGAATCGTGTCATCTGGGGTTCCATCACCATTAACATCTACCGCAGCAGAACCACTAGCCGCACTAACTGTTCCGTCGGAAGCCAACTCAATGGCTCCACTACCAAGCAAGTTCCCATTGCTGTCCTTTATTTCCCAGTTCCAATTAACTAGGTCATTCGAACTGAAATCAATATATAAGTCCTTCGGCGTTCCATCACTACCAGTGTAAGTCAGAGTAAAAGGATCGGAGATTATTTCGTCAGGTAATGCAAAATCCGGAGGAAAGCTGAGCGACCCTCCCGAACCACACTTCACGAAATTTCCGGGATCATCACCTACTGCAGGCAAAGCAACAGTGATAAACTCTCCATCACCAACTTTAATCTTAACAGCATTAGCTCCATCATCAGTACTGATAGCTGCAACTTTTCCCTCAGAGTCCAGAGTAACGGTTCCACTGCCACCCCTAATAATTGTTCCTCCGCGGAGGGCAGTAATTTCCCACTTCCAAGTGTTGAACTTGCTTGTGGGGGTAAAGCTAAGCCTCATTTCCACTTCTCCTGTTTCGGTGCCATCACTATATTCCACGTTAAAGCGAGCAGTGGTTGTCTCGGTTGATGAAAATAAGAGAATCCCGTTGTTCGCCCTGAAGTCGAGGTTCCCGGCAAAAACCATTTCACTCGTTGCCTTTGCTGGTTCTGGATCCTGAAAATTAACCTTGATTGAACCGAATTTTTTCTCATCATCCTGAATATTGCGGATATCAGCACTGGAGTTCTTTGGTAGCCAGCCCTGGACCTTCATTCCGTTGAGGAGACTGACGAGATAGCCATTACTGTCGAAGTCGAAATTGCCCACTCTCGTGTAGAGCCTTCTTCCACCATCCTCGCTGAGAACGAAGAAGCCATCTCCGTCAATCCCCAGGTCAGTCGTCTTACCAGTGTTCTGGAGATTACCGGGAGTGCAGATGGTATCAATGCTGGCAATGGTGACACCAGGACCCACCTGCACCGGGTTCGTCCCCCGGCTCGCACCGCGAATCGTCTGATAAAGCATATCCTGAAAGGTAACCCTGCTCTTTTTAAAGCCCGGGGTGTTGATGTTGGCGATATTGTTGCCGATGACATCCATCCGCAATTGATGAGCATTCAAACCAGAGACAGCAGAAAAGAGAGAACGCATCATAGCTAATCTTGACCTCCTCATTAAGGGTGGTTTACGTCCGTCAGTCAGTAAACCAGGGCCCCCTCCGAGAGGTCCGGCCCTTAACCCTAATTTTTTAAATGATCACGGCACTGTCGATATTGGTGAAAACATTGCCCCGGAGACTGGTATCATCGATAGCAGTGACGACAGTGCGGTTTTTGACACTCACCACAAAGGCCAGGTTGTCGACGAGAATCAGCGAATCGCGCGCTCCTTTGGCCGCCGCTTTCTCAACAGCGTCGTGGAGGCGCTGAAGGTGGCCGGGAGTTAGAGAAATTCCTCTTTTGATGATTCTCTCGGTGGCGTGGCGGGAAAACTTGAGAGACTGTTGCTCAAGGACTTCGGCAAAAGATGCTCCCTTTTTCTGTCGTTTATCAGTGCGGGGCAAGTCCGTCCCCTTTGGAGGAACTATCGGTTGTGGGAAAAAAAGTTTCTCGGTCATTGAACCTGTTCACCCTCTTCAGCGATCCCGACCCTGTAAACCCAGGATGCAGGAATCTCGGAATCATCAAGAACCAGGGTGATCTCTCCTTCCCGCGAATAGAAGCCACGCACCTGACCAGCAAACTCTTCGCCAGTTTCCGGATTCTTTGCCTCAACCCCTTTTCCCAAAAGAGCGGCTGCTGAGAAAAAGCTCTCTTGCTTGCCGAGGATTTCCTGAATCTCCACAAGTTTCTCCAAATTTTCATTCATGTCCTGCAACTCTTCCAGGGAAGTCAACTGGGTCATTTGAGCAACAAATTCAGTGTTGTCGACGGGGTCGAGAGGATCCTGCTGGCGCAACTGGGTGATCAGCAGTCTCAGAAAATCGTCCTTTTTGAGGATCTCCCGGCTCGCCCACGATTGGACAGAAGAGTTTTCTCCAATAGGATTGACAGCCAACCCGTCTCCCCCCTTTACACAAGGTAATTGATAACTCCATCTCCTTCCAGGGGTGCTCTTTCCCCAACTGCTGCCTCTTGGGAAAGCGCTCCTGCTTCACGGTATCCAAAATGCTGCAGTGGTGGAGAAACATCCCTGGAATCGGCGAAGGACTGAGAGAAACCCTGCGAATTTCCCTGACAGTCAACATTAACGGTGACCTGTTGCCAGCTAGCACCGCGATGATCCTGCAGGGAGTGCTGCAATTCCGGAAGATGGTTTTCAATGAGATGGGCAACAGCAGGGTTTTCCACAATAAACCTGGTGTGCAGAACTCCCTTTTCAACGGTGACCAGCACTTCCATTTTTCCCAGGAACTCCGGCTTCAATTTGAGCACCATTTTTGAGGTTCCATCGCCTTGATGCAGGTTTACCCTAGCAACGACCTCCTTGAAAATTCCAGCGGCAAGAGCTTTTCCAAAACCATCCTCACTGGAAGACAGTTGAATCTCCTGGACATTGCCTTCACCAACACCTTCTTGGCGCATGACCTGAATTCCCTCATGATGCCGCAGAAAAGGCTCTGTAAGAACCTCCTCTGGTTTCCTGTACTCCAGAACACGGTCCGGATCCGCAGAGAATCGATGCCTGATTTGAGTTTCTCCACTATCGTTCTCATCCAGCTTGACTCCTACTCCTCCAGATCTGTTGCTCAACAGAACCACTTCTGCCTCAATCTTCTCAGTCTGTTTAACTCCTGCTTCCTCTGGGAATCGGTG